>JAGRBZ010000338.1 GCA_020433805.1 Anaerolineae bacterium | reverse complement strand
AAACTTCCTATCGGAGCCGGTGTTCCGGCAATATAGCCCCAAAAGCGCGGATGCCCCAGATGAACGGAGTTATTAAACAGCAAATCGGCCGCCCGATTGAGTAGGCTGGCCGGGTCTTGACCGTGTTCAGGCAGCGGCATTTCACCCAGCACGGTACGTAGTTCGGCGGGTGATGTATCGAGTGAAACCGGTTTCTGAGGCAGTTCCGTCATAAACTCCGTGATGCGGTCGATGAGTTGGTAACCTAATGCTCGAAATTCTTCCGGTTGTATTTCGATAGGGGCCTGTCGGCTTCTTTGTGGTGGCGCTTGCATGGCATCTCCTTAGATAGTTTGTTTGTTGGTTGGTTGGTTGGTTGGTTGGTTGGTTGGTTGGTTGGTTAGATGGTTAGCTTGGTGTTGGGGAGATTGGATGGATAGTTGGTTGGATAGCTAGTTGGATAGTTTGTTAGTTGGGGAGATTGGATGGACAGTTAGTTGGTTAGTGGTTTATGTGGATGGTTTGATGGTTAATTTATCAGCCATCAAACCATCCATCTATCAAACTACTTCACTATTTAGAATAATCCTTCAACGGACAGGTAGCGTTCGCCGGTGTCGTAGCAGAAGGTCAAGATGCGGGAGCCTTCGGGAATTTCAGGTAAGGTTTGGCGGACAGCGGCCAGGGAGGCACCGGAGGAGATACCGAGGAAGATGCCTTCTTCTTTAGCCGCCAGTTGGGCCATTTCATAAGCGTCCGGGCCGCTGACTTTAACGACGCCGTCGAGAACTTCGGTGTGCAGGTTTTTGGGAATAAAGCCACCACCAATACCTTGGAGGGGGTGGGGGCCAGGTGCGCCACCGCTAATAACAGGAGACAGTTCCGGCTCTACGGCCAAGACTTTGAGATTGGGCCATACTTCTTTAAGCACTTCAGCGGTTCCGGTAATGTGGCCACCGGTGCCAACACCGGTGATGAGATAGTCGAACCCTTCCGGGAAATCGGCTAAAATTTCTTGGGCCGTGGTGCGTTTATGGACTGCGATATTGGCCGGGTTTTCGAACTGCTGCGGCATCCAGGCGTTGGGAATTTCTTCGAGAAGTTCTGCCGAGCGGTCAAGTATACCTTTAATGCCCAGTGCACGCGGCGTCAGTTCGCAGGTGGCTCCGTACGCTTCCATCACGCGGCGGCGCTCAACGGTCATCGAGTCGGGCATAACCAGAATGAGTTTGTAACCTTTAACCGCTGCGGCCATGGCCAGGCCGATGCCGGTGTTGCCGGAGGTCGGCTCAACAATGATACTTTCGGGTTTAAGAAGGCCGCGTTCTTCGGCATCTTCAATCATCGACAGGGCAATGCGGTCTTTAATGCTACCGCCCGGATTGGCCCGTTCCAGCTTAATCCACACTTCGTGGGTGTCGGGGTAGAGTTTGTTGATCCGCACGTGAGGGGTGTTACCGATGGTGTCTAAAATAGTATTGGCTCGCATGATATTTTCTCCTTGATTTTATAAATAATTGGTTAGTTTGTTAGTTGGTTAGTTGGTTGGTTGGTTGGTTTGTCTGGTTGTTTGTTTGTAGCTAGGTACAGGGTGTTGACGTTGGGCAATAGGAAGTAAGAAACCGGGAAAAGGGGAGAACCCTACTTCTTACTCCTTACTTCCTACTCCCCAACATAGGGTCTACGTGTTTTTTGTACGTACGCTCACCTCCGCTTTGTGATAAACTTGTGAATGGGGAGGGACGCTATCCGTCAACCAGACGTTGCCTCCGATAATGGAATGATGGCCGATTACGGTTTCGCCGCCGAGAATGGTGGCGTTGGCGTAGATGGTGACGTGATCTTCAATGGTTGGATGTCGTTTGGTGTCGGCCATCGATTTATGGACTTGCAGCGCGCCTAATGTTACGCCGTGATAAAGCTGTACGTGGTTACCGATACGGGCAGTAGCACCGATCACGGTGCCGGTACCGTGATCGATGACAAAGGCGCGACCGATCTGGGCCGCCGGATGAATATCGATCCCGGTTTGGCTATGGGCATATTCGGTTAGCATTCGTGGTAGCAGTGGAACATTCAGGTAAAGAAGTGCATGCGCTATTCGATAGATAGCCGTGGCATAAAAGCCGGGATAAGCCACAATAACTTCGGTTAGGCTGGTTGCTGCCGGGTCGGAAGCCAATGCAGCTTTGGCATCGCTTATCATCATACCGTATAAGGCCGGTAAGGCAGTAGAAAATTCTTGGATAATGTAAGCCGTGTCGATCTCCAGGGAATTAAGCAGGCGCTTCAGGTCCGCCATCAGTTCTGTATAGCGAACATTAGTTGTTGTTGACTGCCGGTTGTTGTTTGGAAAGAGATAATCAAATATTCGGTCGGCGAAGTAATGGACATCGGATTTTGACGGAACGTTGCCCAGTGAGTCGACCAGCGATCGACGCTGTGGCGATTTCCGAGAAACCCCGTTAAGACGCCTTTTGTTGAGCTTATCTTTGACAATTGGGTTCGAAAAGTGATATAGTGTCGTCATTGCTATGCCCCTGTTATCCATTTCTGTATGTGTTGCTGATTTGGGAGGCAAGTTTGTCTTGCTTGCCTTACCTTGTGACTGCTCAATCAAATCTGGTTGATTGATTTGATGTCATCAGTTTACCGTCTCACCGTACCATAGGCGTGCCAAAAAACGTACCAAAGAGCGTGCTTGCCCAGCAATTCTCAATGAGACCCGGATCTGACCGATTTTGTGCCTGTGGTATGCAAAAAAACGCAATAGTGACCGATTGGAAGAACTGCGATGTTGGAAATACAGTTGTTGGGTACACCCCGCTTTACCCAGGCGGGCAAGCCCTTGAAACTTAGTCGGCGTAAATCCATTGCTTTGCTCGCTTATGTGGCTGTAAATCGTCAGCCCTACCCCCGCGATGTTATCGCAGGATTATTCTGGCCCGAATTTGACCAATCAGCGGCCCGTATGAACCTACGGCGCGATCTTTCCTGGCTTCGGCAGCAGCTACCGGAAGATATACTGTTGATCGACCGTTCCGATATAGAGTTCAATATGAAGGCAGATGTTCGGATCGATGTTCATCAGCTTGAAGCCGACTTAGCCTTCCCCTCAACGCACAATCATTCCGATGACACCCTATGTGCTGAATGTTATCCGGTGATAATGAAGGCTATCGACCTGTATCAAGGTGAGTTCATGGCCGGGTTTAGCCTGGCGGATTGTGTCGAGTTTGATGAATGGCTTTTCTTCCAACGCGAGCAGCGGCGTCAGGAAACATCAACGGCTCTACAGCGGCTGGTTGAGTGGTGCTGCCAACAGAGCCTGCTTGAAGACGGGATCGGTTATGGTCGCCGCTGGCTTAGCCTCGATCCGCTGAATGAGCCGGCCCATCGCGCTTTGATGCAGCTTTATGCGTGGTCTGATCAGCCGGCGGCGGCTTTGCGCCAGTACGAAGAATGTGTTCGTCTGCTTGATGAGGAGTTCGGCATCGCCCCCGAGCCGGAGACGATGACGCTGTGTGAGGCTATTAAAGCCAACCGGCTGGTTATCTCCGTATTTAAAGAAAGAGCACGAGAACAGTCAGCGAATAAGAAAGTGACGCCTTCTGAACCTCTTCCTAAACCGCCTGCTGATACGCCCGCTAAAACACCCTCGCTGCCTCCTTTTTTAAAGGAAGAAACTACGCCGGAACCAACCACGGTTTTTGTCGCACGCGAGCGGGAAATCGCCGAATTGGAGGCTGCGCTGGACTCGGCCCGGACCGGTCACGGCCAAATCATGTTCGTTATCGGTGGGGCCGGACGGGGTAAATCTGTCCTGACTCAGGAATTTGCCCGTCGTGCCCAAATTGCCGATCCGAAGTTGGTTGTGGTCAGCGGCTTCTGCGATGCGATGACCGGCGTTGGCGATCCTTATTTACCCTTTCGCGGTGCACTCACGATGCTAACCGGCGATGTCGAGGCCAAATGGGCCGGAGGATTAATCAGCCAGGCCCATGCCCGGCGCTTGTGGGAGTTGATGCCGCTAACCCTGCCGGCCCTCGTTGCGCATGCGCCCGACCTGATCGGCAACTTCATTCCGGCTCAGGCTTTGCAAAATCGAGCGGAGACCGTGACCGCATCCAACACACCCTGGCTCAAATCATTGACAGCGCTGACCACGGCGGAAGCAAGCAGCGGCCTGGAACAACAGCGGATCTTTACCCAATTTACAGCTTTGCTCAATGCCATCGCTGCCCAGCGGCCGATCCTGCTGATTATTGAAGATTTGCACTGGGTCGATACCGCCTCCAGCGGACTGCTCTTTCATTTAAGTCGACAGATAGCCGAAAGCCACATTTTGATCATCGGAACCTACCGGCCAGAGGAAGTGCCGTTGAGTTGGACCGACGATCGCCACCCGCTGGCCGGGATCGTCAGTGAGATTAAGCGGCAGCACGGTGATATTTGGCTTGATCTGGGCGATCTGACGGCTATCGAGGGTCGGCAATTTGTTGATGCCTATCTGGACACGCAGCCCAACAAGCTCGATGAGGCTTTTCGAGAGGCGCTGTTCCGCCATACCGGTGGGTACGCGCTGTTTACCGTAGAATTGCTAACCGACATGCAGGATCGCGGCGATCTCGTTCGGGATGAAGACGGAGCCTGGATACCCGCCGCTGTAATCAATTGGCGCACGCTGCCGGCTAAGGTCGAAGGCGTTATCGAAAAGCGCATTCAAAGCTTAGAAGCCGAGTGGCAGTCTGTTCTCACCGTGGCCAGTGTTGAGGGCGAAACCTTTACCGCCGAGGTAGTCGCCCGCGTGCAGGAATTAGACGAACGGGGGTTGGTTCACCAATTGAGCCGCGAGCTGGACAAGCAGCATCGTTTGGTTACGGCTCAAACACTGGAGCGGGTGGGCCGGCAGCGCCTGTCTCGCTACCGATTTCGGCACCACCTTTTCCAGCATTACCTGTATCATCACTTGGATGAAATGGAACGAGGATACTTACACGAAGCCGTTGGCAACGTTTTAGAGCTGATGTATGCCAATCGCACCGAAGATGTGGCGGTTCAGTTAGCCTGGCACTTTCAAGAAGCCGGATTGGTGGATAAGGCGATTATCTATTTGCAGCAAGCCGGTGATGTCGCAGCGCGGGTGTACGCCCACGCTGAAGCTATTGCATCGTATCGACAGGCGCTGAACTTGAGCAAAGAATATGACGTTATTCCTGAAGATTTAACGGACCTCTATAGCCGTTTGGGGCGAACGCTAGAGTTGAATTCTCAATTTGATGAGGCGCTCACCAACTACGAAGAAATGGAACGTGTTGCCCGCCAGCAAGGCCATCGACCGATGGAGTTGGCCTCACTGATGGCGCAGGTGACGCTGTATGCCACGCCGACCCCCCTCCACGATCCGGTCAAGGGACCGGCCTTAGGCCAGGAAACGCTTGACCTGGCGCGTGAATTGGGTGACCAGGCCGCTGAAGCAAAAACGCTGTGGAATTTATCGTTGGGCGGTATGTGGAGCGGTCGCACCGTGGAAGGGATTGATTACGGAGAGCGCGCCGCAGATTTAGCCCGCCAGAACGATCTCACCGAACTGCTGGCCTATGCCCTCAATGATTTGGGGATGCTCTACCTGACGCGCCTTCATTTGGAGCAAGCCAAGCAAGCACTTGAAGAAGTCGGTCGCCTATGGCGCAAACTCGATAATCTACCCATGTTGACCGATAGTATGAGCATGAAGTGCGCAGCTCATATTCAGGCCGGTGAGTATCAACAGGCCGTCGATCTCTCGAATGAAGCGTTTCAAATGAGCGAAGCCAGCAATAATTTGTGGGGACAGTCATTCAGCCGCATGTTTGTCTGTTGGGCTTATTGGGAACTCGGCCAGCCGGGTAAAGCGATAGCGCTGGCCCAAGAAAGTCTCCGGGTGGGCAAACTGGCCGGGTTTATCGCTTCTCAAGTGTTAACAGGTGGATTTCTGGCCGATATTTACCGTAGTTTGGGTGCCATTGAGCAAGGGCTGCAGGTAGCGCAGCAGGCTGTGACCGCCGCCGAAACCCAGTTCCCTCACTTTCGCTGTCACCCGCTGGGCGTTTTGGCCCAACTGCATTTATTAAACGGAAATCTGAGCGAGGCGGAAAAGTTGGTTGAGCAAGGAAAAAGCGACTTTTATGCCGATGCGCATCCGGCCTGGAATATGCGAACCACCATTGCTGATGTTGAATTGGCCTTTCAAAAAGGTGAACACGATCAGGCTATTGCTAAAGCTGATAAGGTACTGTCCCTCATCCGTCAGAATAATTTCCGCACCTATATGCCCACATTCCTCCATCTGAGAAGTAAGGCGCTGCTGGCTGTGGGGCAGGTTGAAGCCGCGCGTGAGGGCTGGCTTGAAGCCCGGACTGTGGCTGAGACAACCGGTTCGCGTGCTTCATTATGGCCCAGCCTGCTGGCATTGAGCCAACTGGAGTCCGATCCTGCTGCGGTACAGCATCTCCTTCAACAAGCCCGTGTCCTCGTTGAGTCGATTGCAGATAACATCCACGACCCCGATTTACGTGCTTCATTTCTCGGTCTGGCCCAGGTGCAGTCCGTATTCGAGGTCGATACATCCAAGTCCTAAGAAATCAGCCCCTCAGTGCCTCCGTGATTCGACCTGTCACCGGCTCTGTTTTGCCCAATTGAGGGGTATAGGTTAGTAAAGTTCGGGTTAAAAAATTAGAATATTGTCAATTGGATTTGGAGCATTATTTTCAGCCACTTCAGGATCATAGGCCATCTCGGTCCAAAACTCGCAGCAAGGCGCAAAGGTGCATGATGCCAAGCCAACTAAGGTGTAAGACTGACAAACTTTATTGATGAAGTCGATGATAAATTTCATGATAATTTCTCCTTATAGATAAATCAGATAAACAGCGTACAATAAAAGCCCTATGTCATGCCCGAATGTCTTTATCGGACATCCAGCAGGTTATTAAAGCGTATAGCTTTCCGTAACCCACATAAACTGGGAGCGTGCGGGAGCGAAGGTAGGGGCCGGGTCGAGGCCTTCACACAAATCGTCTTCATCTAAGGTATGGTCCGAAGCCGGAGCAGCTCTATTCTTGGCACTCCATATTGAAAACGCCGGTAAAAATTTTTGGCGCAATGCCTCTGCGGTTGCTCGTTCTTCTGACCAATCGCCGCTCTGATCCGTAAAACGCTTTGAAGTTTTATCGGTATTGTGTGACATGTAAATCCCCTCGTAATTTTTATTTTTTCCTACCGTGTTGTTTAGAAACTGTTCCAATAATTGCGTGACCTGCTTTGGTTGCTCCAAGTTGCTGATATGGCCGGCATCTGGGATGACTTCGAGCGTTGCGCCGGGAATATTTTCGGCCATCTTCTGCGCTTCGTGGGGTGGTCGCGACTTATCATCAGCCCCGACAATGATCATGGTTGGGGCTGTTATTTGGTGCAGTCGCTCTAGTTGAGAGGTTCGAGAAAAGATACCCTGCCCCATTCCGACAATGCCGGAAATTTGAGCGGCGTCAAAAGATGATAGATTTGCTTTGAAGTGGCTAACCATATCGGGGTCCTGCTGTATGGTTATGGGTGAAAAAAAGAGTGGAACAATTTCGTCCTGTAAGGGTGTCGGAATAATGCCGGTTTTCTCTACAATGCGTAACATACCAAAATAGCGAACGTGGGTTTCAGCCGGTTCCGATCCTAAATAGGTGTCTAATAAAACCAACGCCGAAACCGCTTCGGGATGATCTAAGGCCAAATGTGCTCCCCACATGCCGCCAACCGACAGGCCAACGACGGCGAATTGTTCTAGCCCTAGCGCCTGAGCGAAAGTCCACATATCCTCGGCCAATTCTTCCACCGAATAAGGATTGCTCGGCGGCGGGTCCGAACAGCCGTGACTCCATAAATCGGGCACAATACAGCGGTACGTTGTCGAGAGCGCTGCTATTTGTGGCTGCCACATGGCGTTATCCCAGAGGTAACTATGGCCGAAGATAATGGGGAAGCCACTGCCGTATTCTTCATAATACATGGTGCGGTTTTTTATAGTTACTGTTGACATAGGGTTAGTTTCCTAAAAGGTAAAGTTTGTCGTAATCGCCTGGTTATTGCACGGTTTGCCGTACGCTCTTTCCTCATCAATGTAAAGCTTCTAATTCGGGTAATAAGATAACGCTCTCTTGCTCTTTAGGGTCGGTGCGGGCAACAAGCGCCGTGACCGTCTCGGTTTCGCTGGGATTATAGGGTAAGTGGGGCATCCCGGCGGGGATATAAAGATATTCTCCGGCGCTAACGGTCAGATGCTCAGATAGATGGTCGCCATACCACATGTTGGCCGTGCCTTTTAGAACATAAATGGCCGTCTCCTGATCTTCGTGTAAATGGGCCTTAGCGCGCTGACCGGGCGGGATGACGGTTAAATGCATACAGATGCCCTGTGCTCCGGTATTCTCCGTCGAAATTCCACCAAAGTACGTTACGGCCTGCTTACTTTTGTAACTGTTATTGGGTTTTATCACCTGGCAAGATAAGGTTTTAACGGTCATTTTACGCTCCTGTTTTTTTTGTAACTGTCTGACTAAAGGATACCAAACTTTGAAGGCGTTGTCTGTCGCACGATTAGGACAGTTTTGTCATACAATCGGTACAATTTGATACTGCGCTTAACCGGCTAAATCGATAATCGTTTGATGCGGTGTGAGCGGAGCCATCGTCTTTTCAGCACGGGTGGCATGCTTCAACCGTAAAGCCTCTTGGGCTGATAGTTCTTCTAACCATTGGATCTCAGCATTGAGCGAATCCTCTAAGCATGTGCCTGGATTTGAAGGTGAGACTGTTGAATTGTGATGGGTAAAAGACGGCAGCGTTGTTTTAATTGCGAGTATTAAATTACCGAATGTGTTCATTGTTTGTTTCTCCTAGTAACAACGATGTCTTTATGAAAGCTAAATTTATGCTATTAGGGTAACAAATTCTGTCGGGTTTGTCTGTCCCACGTTCTGAACAAATTTGTCATACGATCAGGACAAATGAGGTAAATAGAGGCTGGTGGGTACGAAAAAAAGCCCCTGATACGGATCAGAGGCTGGTAAATCATTTCGATGTCCTTCGGGGAGAAGCGCGTTCTCCCGAAGGCTAAAAAACGCTTGCTGAGGAAAATATTTAAACTTAGGTCAACTTTATTGCCATCTATACAGCAATTCTCAGTATGACCTAAGATTGGTCCAGTTTTTGTTTTTTGGTCGAGAAAGCGTGTTCAATAGGCCGTCTATTTGGGGTTCACCAGGACGTTGATAAGGAAACTGGAC
>JAGRBZ010000337.1 GCA_020433805.1 Anaerolineae bacterium | reverse complement strand
ATGCTGACCGTCGGCGTGGCCGAAGACCAAATAGTCACCTTCCCCGACGACCCGTCCGGTATGGCCGGGCTGCAAGCAGGCCAGATCGATGCCTGGACCGGCACCCGCCCCACGTTGGTCAAACTGCTGCAAGTTACCGATGACCCCGGCTTTGAACTGGCCGATCCCTTCGACCAACCCGTTATCGACGGCGAAGAGTCTGTCAACTTTGGCGCGGCGGCCTTCCGCTACGACGATGAAGATTTCCGTCAAGCCTTCAACCAAGGGCTGCAAAAACTCAAGGACGACGGCACCCTGGTTGAGATCATCAGCCAGTTCGAAGGCTTCGATGCAGGTGCCGACCCCGGCGACACCACCGCCGAGTCGCTCTGCCCCGACGCCTACTCGGATATAGAATAAACGATTAAACGATTTATGAGGAGATTGGGTTCGTGAGGATGGCCCAATCTCCCCATCTCCTAATCTCTCAATCTCCCAATCTCTGAAAAGGAGCAATCTATGACCAACAACAACCAACCGCATCCGGGCACCCTCTCGGTTTGGGCCGGTGAAGACGAATATCTCTTACAAGGGGCGACCCAGGTGCCGGTGGTCCACAGCGTTTCGTTTGGCTACAACGATATGGACCACTGGCTGCGCGTAGCCCTGGGCCAAGAACCGGGTCACATCTACGGGCGCAACACCAACCCCACCGTCCACGCCTTCGAGGAAAAGCTCCGGCTGCTGGAAGGAGCCGAGGCCGCAACCAGCGCTTCGACCGGCATGGGCATCATCAGCAGCGCCCTCTTTACCCTCCTTTCGCCCGGCGACCGCGTCGTCTCCGTCAAGGACACCTACGGTGGCACCAACAAAATCTTTATCGAGTTTTTGCCGCGCTTCAAGGTCGATGTCCAACTGTGCAACACCACGGACCACGAACAGATCGAGGCCGAGATTGCCAAGGGCTGCAAAGTCCTCTACCTGGAAAGCCCAACCAACCCGACCGTTAAAGTCATCGACCTGGCGCGATTGGCCAAAGCGGGCCATGCGGTTGGAGCCATCGTCATTGTCGACAACACCTTTGCCACCCCCATCAACCAGAACCCGCTGACCCTGGGGGCAGACCTGGTGCTGCACAGCGCCACCAAATTTTTAGGCGGCCATGCCGATGCCCTTGGCGGCGTCATTTGCGGCAACAAAGAGCTTGTTGAGCAGATCTACCACTACCGCGAAATCAACGGCGCAACGCTCCACCCGATGGCGGCTTACCTGCTGCTGCGCGGGATGAAGACCCTGAGCCTGCGGGTTAAACAGCAAAACCAAAGTGCCATGCAGGTCGCCCAATTTCTGGAGTCGCACCCCCGCATCGAGCGTGTTTTCTACCCCGGC
Source organism: Anaerolineae bacterium (assembly GCA_020433805.1). GTDB lineage: Bacteria > Chloroflexota > Anaerolineae > 4572-78 > J111 > JAGRBY01. The sequence goes on along the minus strand of JAGRBZ010000337.1, from coordinate 7,971 downwards.
CTCGAGTCGCACGAAAATCATGCCGTCGCCCGTCAACAGATGCGCGGCTTCGGCGGTATGTTGAGCTTCACGCTGAAGGAAAATAGTTTCGAGGCCGTGCGCAGCTTCCTACCGCGCCTGCGCTACGCCCACGCTGCGGCCAACCTGGGCGCGGTTGAAACCATCGTCGGTCCACCGGCCACCACCAGCCACGTCGAATGCACCCGCGAAGAACGGGCCGCTATGGGCATCCCGGAAAGCCTGATCCGCTACTCGACCGGCATCGAGGATGTTGAAGACCTCATTGCCGATCTTGATCAGGCGCTGGATTAATTGCCGGGGTAGGTGTCATCTGTGGGGAAGTAGAATTAAGTAGTGCGTAGTTCGTAGTGCGTGCGAGACCGAATAATACGTTTATCGTAACACTTCCGTCATCATGTCATTTCGAGCGACGAAGGAGCGAGAAATCCCCTCAACCTCCGTCTTCAAAGAACCATCTCAGGGATTTCTCGGCAAAAAACGCCTCGAAATGACATGCCTGAGCAGTTACCTTTTATCTGCGTACTACGCACTATCTTAGCAACGTAAAGCCGAAATCAACGGGGCATCCACCCCCCGATCCTTGGGTAAAAGCCATGACCCATCAACTCTTTTTCCCAAATGAGGAGTACAACGCGCGTCTCCACACGGTTCGGCAGCGCATGGCCGAACATGATCTCGATGCCTGTCTGGTCTCTGTGCCGGAGAACATTGTCTACCTCATCGGGCTGGATCATCACGGCTACTTTGCCTACCACCTGCTCATCGTGCCGCGCCAGGGCCGGCTGACGCTTATCACCCGCGCTATGGAGCAGGTCACCATCGCCCACCAGGTCGGCGAACGGGCCGATTTTGTGGGCTTTGCCGATAGCGATGATCCGGCGGCGGTTACGGTCACCACGCTGCGGGGGCTGGGGCTGGCTTCGGCCCGTTTAGGCGTCGAGAAGCGAAGCGCCTGCCTCCCTCCCTTCATTATAGAGGGGATCGTTACCGGCTTACCTGATGCCTTGTTTTCGGATATGTCGGGCCTCATCGATGACGTGCGGCAGGTCAAATCGCTGCGTGAACAAGCGTACGTGCGCCAGGCCGCGGCCGTGAGCGATGCGATGACGCAAGCGGCCATCAACGCGGCGGGCGTGGGCGTCAGCGAACGGGAGATCGCCGCCGAGGCGCAGCGGGCGATGGTCTTGGCCGGGGGCGAGGTGCCGGGCTTCAGCCCCTTTATCCGTTCAACGCCCCGGTTGGGTGAGGAGCACACCACCTGGACCGATCGCCGTTTGGCGGCAGGCGACGCCCTCTTTATCGAGCTGTCGGGTTGCGTGCGCCGCTACCACGCCCCGATGGGACGGCTCATTTTTATCCGGCATGCGCCGCCGGAGACACGGGCTATCGAGCCGGTCTGCCTCGATGCCTTTCATAGTGCGGTGCAGGCCATTCGCCCTGGCGCAACGGCCAGCCAGGTGTACCAGGCCTGGCAAGATGCGGTCGATCGGGCCGGGCTGGCGCACTACCGGCGACACCACTGCGGCTATCTGGTGGGTTTGGGTTTTCCGCCCAGTTGGGTCGGCGGCAGTGCGGTCACCGGCTTACGACACGACAGCGATTTGGTCCTCCAAACAGGCATGACCTTTCACCTGCTGTCGTGGCTTATGGGAACCGGCCGGGGTGATTATTTTGTCTCAAATCCGGCTCTGCTAACCGAGACGGGCTGCGAGGTTCTAAGCACCACCCCTCAACATCTAACCATTGTGTAAACTAGCAGTTAGCCGTTAGCCGTCAGCCGTCAGCTATTTAAATGCTAGAGCCGGTCGTGATAACTCTAGCACTATCTTTTGCGACAAAGCTGACCACTGAAAGCTGAGTGCTGACCGCTAAAACTGAAAGCTGATAGCTGACGGCTAAAAGCTGACGGCTGACCGCTACCCTAATAAAGAGGAGAGACTATGCCAAACGAAGACAATTTGTTCGTCAAAATTCGCAATTATATCTTCCTGGTCATCGGACTGCTGGCGATAGGCATTGCGATAGGGGTTGAGCTTATGATCAACCCGCCCGAAAGCCCGCCCTTCGACCTGCTGCCGATTTTGCTGCGCGGCCTGGCCGTTACCATCGAGCTAACCCTGTTGGGCGCGGCGCTGGCGCTGGTGGTCGCCATTGTGGCCGGGGTAGCCCGCGCCTCCGGCAATATTATCGTCCGCACCATTGTGGGCTTCTACGTAGAAGTCTTTCGCGGCACGTCGATATTGGTGCAGCTTTTCTGGATATTCTTTGTGCTGCCGCTGCCGCCCTTCAACCTCAGCTTAACCCCGCTTCAGGCCGGGGTGCTGGCCCTGGGTCTCAACGTGGGGGCCTATGGCGCGGAGGTTGTGCGGGGAGCCATCGGCGCTATTCCCAGAGGCCAAATCGAAGCCTCAATCGCCCTCAATATGCCGCCCGGTATGATGATGCGCCGGGTCATTATTCCGCAGGCGATGGTGCGCATCCTGCCGCCCTTTGGCAATTTGCTCATCGAACTGCTCAAAGCGACCTCGCTGGTGTCCTTGATTACGCTGTCGGACGTGACGTTTCAAGGGCTGGCCCTCCGCCAATCGGTGGGCCGTACCACCGAGGTCTTTTTATTAATTCTGGTGATTTACTTCTTGCTGGCCTACCCCCTCACCCTGGGCGTGCGCTGGCTCGAGCGACAACGACAGTGGGCTACGTAAGGGAGGGAGAAGACTATGTCTGAACAGTTTTTTGATTGGGAATATGCAATAGGCTTTATGCCGACGCTCTTAGAAGGGTTGTGGGTGACCATCCAGGTCACCGTTGTGGCCTTCATTCTCGCCGCGATTTTAGGGCTGCTGATGGCCCTGGGTCGACGCAGCGACAACCCCTGGATCGCCCAGCCGATTGGGGCCATTGTCGAATTCATCCGCAGTACGCCGCTGCTGGTTCAGCTCTTTATTTTCTTTTACGTGCTGCCGCGCTACGGTCTGCGGATGCCTGCCTTTATCGTCGGCACCATTGCGCTGGGTCTCCATTACGGCACGTACACCTCGGAAATCTATCGGGCCGGTATCGACGCCATCGACCGCGGCCAGTGGGAGGCCGCCCGGGCGCTGAACTTTTCGCCGGTCCGCACCTGGGTCGGCATCGTGCTGCCCCAGGCTATTCCGCCGATGATTCCGGCTCTGGGTAATTACCTGGTGGCCATGTTCAAAGAATCGGCCCAGCTATCAGCCATCACCGTTGTCGAACTGACCCTCACCGCCCGGACCATCGGCACCCAATCGTTCCGCTTCTTGGAGCCGTTTACGATGGCCGGCGTCCTATACTTTTTGATCAGTTATCCCTCGTCCTTAGTTGTCCAAAGATTGGAGAAACGTTATGCAGGCAAATAGCAGCGACCCCATTGTTCGATTTGAAAATGTAACCAAAGCCTTTGGCGAGTTAACCGTCTTGCGCAATTTAGATTTCGACGTCGCCCCCGCCGAGAAGGTGACCATCGTCGGACCGAGCGGTTCCGGCAAGACGACCATCTTGCGGGTGCTGATGACCCTGGAAAAGCCGGACGACGGCGTTATCTGGGTCGATGGCGAGCCGCTGTGGCACCAAAAGTCCGGTAGCAAGCTGGTTCCGGCCAGTGAAAAGCATCTGCGCAAGGTACGAGGCAACATCGGCATGGTTTTTCAGCATTTCAACCTCTTCCCCCACATGACCGCCCTGCGCAACGTCACCGAGGCCCCCATTCACGTGCTTAAAATGCCCAAAGGCGACGCCGAACAGCGGGCCGTCGAACTGCTCAACCACGTGGGCCTGGGCGATAAACTGGGCCATTATCCCTCGCAGCTTTCCGGCGGCCAAAAGCAGCGGGTGGCCATTGCCCGCGCCCTGGCTATGCGCCCCAAGGTGATGCTCTTTGATGAGGTGACATCCGCCCTCGACCCCGAACTGGTCGGCGAAGTGCTCAACGTCATCCGCGAACTGGCCGAAGAGGGCGAGATGGCTATGCTGCTTGTTACCCACGAAATGGGCTTTGCCCGCGAGGTCTCCGACCGCGTCGTCTTCTTCGACAAAGGCCGCGTCGTCGAGCAAGGCCCGCCCGAACAAATCTTCGGCAACCCGCAGAACGAGCGGACAAAGTCGTTCTTTAATGCGGTGCTGCGACACTAGAGTTCGTAGAGTTTAGTGAGTTCGTGGAGTTTGTAGAGTTGTGTGAGGTTTCGATGGTGGCGGATATCGTCCGTCACCGGTGTGCGCCGGACTATGAAGGTTGAATAAACAACCGGATGTTGCGAACTCCGGCGACCACCGAGCGTTGCAACGCCCGGCTATGTGAGGTGAAAGCCGGCTTAAGCAGGCTCAACCGATATTTGAGCCGGTTAAAACCGGCTTTTGACCTAAACTAGCCGAGAAGCGTAGCGGAGTGAGCATCCTCAGATGCGAACGGGTTTGGCCAAGCTGCTCACGTCTGCTCCGTGATAAATGATAGGGTTGGTTTGATACCGTAAACCCATACATCATCCAAGGGTGCTTGCTTGCGGCGTCCGCAACGGCGATAAATCGCCGCGCTACTCAACTGCGCCCCATCAATGGGACTTTTGAAAACCCGCTTGAGCGGGTGCTGCTCACTAGCTCTGCGATTTATCGCGGAGTGGGCGTGGTGGTCTATTTTGATCGGGTTATGTACCCCATTAGGCGCATAGACATAAATAAACCAGCAGTATCATAAATCGCCGTTGCGGATCACGCGGGAATAAGGCATACGGTTGTAGGAAGCGGTCAATTTCAACCCCTAATCCCTACTACCTACCCCCTACCCCCGCCTTAACCACCCGGTGGCCGCGTAAATGTAATTACCTGACTACGGAGAAATCAATGCAGATTACCATTTTAACCGAGCGCGAACTACGCCAGTGTGTGCAGCTCGATCAAGAAATAGTCGATGCCGTTGCCGATGCCTTTACCCGCCTGGCCAACGGACAGGCCATGATGCCACCGCCCATTATGCGGGTTGAAGTGCTGGAGAACAACGGCGAAGTCGATATTAAAAGCGCCTACCTGGAGGGCCTTGATAGTTTCGCCGTTAAGATGTCCTCCGGCTTTTTCAACAATGCGCAGTTGGGGTTGCCCAGCCTGGGCGGCTTGATGATCTTGCTCAGCGCCAAAATCGGCTTCCCCGAAGCCCTGCTGCTGGACAACGGCTATCTAACCGATGTCCGCACCGGCGCGGCGGGTGCGGTGGCCGCCCGGCATCTGGCCCGGCAAAGCATCGACACGGTCGGGGTTATCGGGGCCGGGGCGCAGGCGCGGTATCAGGTGCGTGCCCTGGCGCTGGTGCGCCGCTTCACGCGGCTGCTGGTCTACAGCCAAACGCCGGAGCGGGTTGAACAGTACGCGGCTGACATGCGCCAAGAGTTAGGCGTAACCGTCGAAACCCTCGCCAGCGCCGAAGCCGTGGTGCGCGGCAGCGATCTGCTCATCACCACCACCCCGGCCAAATCCCCTGTGGTGCAGGCCGACTGGCTGCACCCCGGCCTGCACATCACCGCGATGGGATCGGACGCCGAGGGCAAGCAGGAGCTTCACGCCGATGTCATCGCCCGCGCCGATGTCGTTGTCTGCGACCGTAAATCGCAAGCGTTTCGGCTGGGCGAACTCCATCACGCCCGCGAGGCCGGTCTGCTGGCTGAAGACGACCCCCACGTCATCGAGCTGGGCGACATCACTGTCGGTCGCAGTCCGGGCCGTCAAAACGATCAGCAGATTACCGTGGCCGACCTGACCGGCACCGGCGCTCAAGACACCGCCATCGCCCTACTCGCCTTTCGCAAAGCCCAAGCGGCTGGCTTTGGCACCCAAATTGAGGCATAATCTCTGGGGGAATGGTTGGCTGGTTTGGTGGTTGGCTGGTTGGTTTGGATGGTGGCGGAGTTGTATTCGACCCAGGCTGTAGGATTGCGATGGTGGCGGAGTTGTATCCGCCACCCGTACCCCTGGATTTTAATCCGCGTTCAGCCCACAGCGGTGGGACGACTAAAGTCGGTTAAGGATCGGGTTACGGATGGAAATCCGTAACCATCGGTAAAAAGGGTGGGGGTACAGACGGAAATTCGTACCCATCGGCAAAAACAGACCATCTTGTCCGCTCCGCGATAAATCGCAGAGCTAGTGAGCAGCACCGGATAAATCCGGTTTCCAAAAAGCCCCATTGATGGGGCGCAGTTTAGTAGCGCGGCGATTTATCGCCGTTGCGGACGCCGCAAGCAAGCACCCTTGGATGATGTATGGGTTTACGGTATTACCTTAACCGTATCATAAACCAACCGACCGGCCAACCCTGTAAAACTTCTACACTGATTTACGTATCCACCCAACTACCCATCTATCCAACCCACTATTTAAGGAGGCTGCTATGTCTGAACACGCTTATCAAAAATACCGCGCTACGCTGGAGGAAATTCGGCAGGAGGGGCTGTACAAAAACGAACGGCTGATTACCTCGCCCCAGGCCGGGGAGGTAACCGTGCTGATTGACGGTACACCCCGCGACATCATCAACCTGTGCGCCAACAATTATCTGGGGCTGGCTAACCATCCCAAGCTGGTGGCGGCGGCCAAACAAACGCTGGATGATTACGGTTACGGCATGGCCTCGGTGCGCTTCATCTGTGGCACGCTCGATCTCCATCGTGAGCTGGAGCAGGCCATCGCCGACTTTTTACAGATGGACGATGCCATTTTGTACGCCGCCTGCTTTGATGCTAACGGCGGCGTCTTCGAGCCGCTGCTGGGCGAGAACGATGCCATCATCTCCGACAGCCTCAACCACGCTTCGATTATCGACGGCGTGCGGCTGTGCAAGGCCAAACGCTACCGCTTCGCCAACAACGACATGGCCGACCTGGAAAGCCAACTGCAACAGGCCGACGCCGACGGCGCGGAGATCAAGCTGATCGCCACCGACGGCGTCTTTTCGATGGACGGTTATATCGCCAACCTGCCGGGACTGCGCCGCCTGGCCGATGCCTATGACGCGTTGGTCATGGTCGATGACTGCCACGCCACCGGCATTCTGGGCGAGCAAGGGCGCGGCACCCCGGCCCATCACGGCGTTAAGGTCGACATTTTGAGCGGCACGCTGGGCAAGGCGCTCGGCGGGGCGGCCGGGGGCTACATCGCCGCTGCCCAGCCGGTCATCGATCTGTTGCGCCAGCGGTCGCGCCCGTACCTTTTCTCCAACGCCCTGCCGCCGGCCATCACCGGGGCCGGCCTGGCTGCTATCGACCTGGTGCGCAACGGCGATGACCTACGCGCCCAACTCCATGCCAATGCTACCCGCTTTCGAGCCGGGATGACGGCCGCCGGGTTCACCCTGCTGCCCGGCGAACACCCCATCATTCCCGTCATGCTCGGTGAAGCCCAACTGTCCCAGGATTTGGCCGCGCGGCTGTATACGTTGGGCATTTACGTTACCGGCTTTTTCTACCCGGTCGTGCCCAAAGGTCAGGCCCGCATCCGCACCCAAATGTCCGCCGCCCTGACCTTCGAGCACATCGACCGGGCGATTGAGGCCTTTACCACCGCCGGGCGAGAGCTGGGCATTATTTAAGACAGGGTAAAACTACCCAGCCATATGTCATTTCGAGCGACGCAGGCGCGAGAAATCCCCGACAACGTTCACCGGCAATCAAAGTTCGAGGGAATTTCTCCTCGCCAGCGCGTCGAAATGACACGCCTGAGCCGTTACATTGAACTATTTGATCGGGATTTCAGCGGATAGGGTAGGGGCGACGGCAATCGGCCCGGATGGCGGGGGAGAAAAAGACAACCCCAATCCGATTGCCCCGCCCCCGTTGCCTCTACAGAATTCATCGCGTCGACACCGATGATGCCCCAGGCCACGGACGAGGCAACGTCATTGGGCAACCTGCCGTAAGCGAATAATGCGTTGACGTTGCCATCGCCCCT
>JAGRBZ010000336.1 GCA_020433805.1 Anaerolineae bacterium | reverse complement strand
CCGTTGCCGTCGTCACCAAAGGCCTGCGTCGTCACCGGCCCATCAATTGAAATGCCTTGCGTGGCCAGCACGGTGATATCGCCGCTGTTGCCAATAAGGTCCGAACCGGAGGCGCTGGACTGCAAAGCGGCAAAAAAGCCGCCGTTCAGGATAACCGATCCGTTCTGCGTAACCAGACTGATGTCGCCGCCGTTGCCGGTGGGGCTGTCGGCAAAGGTGTTCACGGCCCGGCTGTCAATTGCGCCCAGGAGAATATCTCCGGCAGCCGTGTTCAGCGTCACGTCGCCGCCGTTAACCACGCCGCCCTCCTCGGAGCGGGCAAAAGAATTGATGATACCGCTGCCACTGTTGAGCCGGATGCCGGTCGCCGCAAGCAAGGAGACCGGCCCGCCGCTGCCGGCGTCCAAATCGGCGCTGGCGTAGCTGTTAAGATTGCCGCCGGTAACGATGCTGCCGGTGGTGGCGGTCAGGGCAATGGTTCCGCCGTTTTGGGCGGTGGCGGTCACAACCCCGCCCCCGAAAATGGCCGACTCGGACAAGGCATCGATGCGCCCGCTGATGCTGATATTGCCGGAGGCCTGCACAATTATATCGCCCCCATCCTGGGCCGTGGCACTCTGGCCATTATTAAGGGCGCTGCGGGAGAAAGCCAGCATATTGCCGCTGCCGGTGATGCTGCCCCCTTGCGACTCAAGCGTAATGGTGCCGGCCTGGCCGGCATCGCCCTGTGCGCCTCTGGCTTCGGAATAGTTCTCCAGATTGCCGGTGGTAATATCGCCCAGGGCCGTCAACCGAATATCACCGGCATCGCGGGCGTCGTTGTTGATAAAGAAGGCGTTGGAAAAGGCCAAGACATCGCCGGTTGTAACGGCCCCGGTCACGGCCTCGACGCTGACGTTGCCGCCGTTGCCGGGTACCCCGTTCGAGCTGGCCTGGGCCAGCAGATCGGCGGTCGTAATATCGCCGGTGGCGCTAAAGAGATTGATCGCCCCGGCATCGCCGTCCGGGCCGGAGACGAGGGTACGGATGTCGCCTGTGGCTGTGATGTCAGCGTTGGCGACCAGGGTTACGCTGCCGCCGTTGCCGGGGGAAAAGCCGATACTGGCGGCGTTGATCGAGGCGAAGAAGTTATCGCCCACGATAATTGACCCGCCGTCGGCCTGTAAAAAGATATCGCCCGCATCGCCGACGGAGCTGCCGTTGAAGATGGCGAAGGAAAAGCTGTTGATGACGCCGGTGCGGATATCGCCATTGATCGTGGTCAGGATCACCGGCCCGCCGTTACCGGCGCTGCCGTCACTGTTGGATGAGGCAAAGGAGTTCACCGCTCCGGTGCCGTTGTTGAGGGTGATGCCGTTGGCCGCCACCGCCACAATTGCGCCCCCATTCCCGGCCGAACCGCTGCTGTTGCCCGGCGTCCGGGCGAAGGTGGATAGATTGCCGCTGCTGACAATCGCGCCGTTGGGGGCCAGCAGCCCAATGCTGCCGCCGTTGCCGGCGGTCACCTGCTGGCCGGCCACATCCGCCGCCGCGTTCAGCGTGCCCACCGTGATATCACCCCGCGAGTCGATGCCGATCAAGCCGCCGTCGATCTGGGGCTGGGTAGCACCGACGTTGATCGCGGCGGTGGTGATGCTGCCGTTTAGGGCGTTGGGCCGGTATTGGTTGGTCAGCAGGACGTTAGCGGTTTGGTTCGTCATCGAGATATTGCCCGTGACCGTAATATCGGCACCGGTGGCCGGGCTGAAGGTGGGAGTAAGGGTGGCGGGGATGGTCTGATTGCCGGGCGCGCCGCCGTTAAAGGTGCTCCAGTCGATACCGGCTCGAACGTCGAGCGTGGGTGTGCTTGCCCCGTTGACGGGGACGACGATGCCGTTGGAAAGGGGTACATTGGCCAGTGCGGCAATGGTATCAACCCCGTTGAAGGGGGTGGTGTTGCCGGGGTTAATGGCGTTGGGGCCGGTGTCGGGGCCGGTGATGGTTACGCTCCCCAGTGTAACGCTGCCGCCGGCCAGTACGTGCAGCGAAGCTCCGGTGTAGTTACCGATGGTCACGTCGCCGTTGGCAAAAACAATCGGGTCGTAGGGGCTAAGCAGGTGGCCGGGCCGACCGTCGGGCTGCTCGATGGTGAAGGGGCCGCCGCTGATGTAATGCACGTCGCCGCGCACCGGGTTGGGGCTTTGCAGCCGCATCGCACCGCCAGAGATAAGGGCGCTGGCGGGGTGGTTCAAGGCCACAATGTCGATGGTTTGCCCGGCTTGCAGGTACAGGTCGCCGCCGGCGCTCACGACCAGCGGTCGGGTGACGCTGTCGCGCAGGGTCAGCGCCCGACCGGAGTGCAGGGCCATGTCGCCGTCTATCGCCAGCCGGCTGCCGTGCAGCGATAGCGTCGCGGTGGTACGCAGCGCAGCGCTGCCGGAGGCGGTCACCTCGGCGGCGGGCGTCAGGGCCAAAGCGCGGCTGGTTATGGTGAAGCCGTAAACGGCCACGGGGCCGCTGACGGTCACCAGGCCGGGGCTATCGATGATCAAATCGCTCTTGATGTCGACTGCGGCCAGGTCGAGGTCGCCGCCGGGTTCGAGGGTCAGCCGGTTGTGGGCCTCGTCATAGCGGGCATAGAGGTCGACCTGCCCCGGCGTGGGCAGGCGCAGGCTGATCGTGCCGGTCGCCAGCGGCAGACGCACGGTGCCGTCGTAGGCGGATAGCGACAGGCGGGTGGTGGTGCGCCCTGCTGTAACCGTTACCACGCGGCCCGATTGGACCAGGTGGAGCGTATTATCAGAAGAAGCCAACAGCGGGTTGTCGGCATGGATAACAGCAGGCTTTAGTCGCGTTGGGTTCGGCTCGCTTGCCGTTACGCTTCGAATAGGAAGGCCAACAAAGAATAGCGTAACGAGCATACCGGCCAAACAGAGCAATTTTCGATTGTTCATCACCTCACACTCCCGGAATCAAGACAGCCCGGCCGCGTCACGAGACGGTGTGGCTGTGACCTGACCGGGACCTAAAAGCATTGGCTATTAAAGATCGGAATAAAGGGGAGAGGACATTCTACCCACGGTCGGCGCTGGGGGCAAATGGGTTGTGGGATGTTAAGTATTTTGGTTTTCCTGCACGAAATGCGTACAATATGCCAATGAACCAGCCATTGCCATCCCAACCCCAGTCATCCAGTTCCGCTACGGATGCAGGGCAGCTTATATTTTCTCATCTAACCGTTGAGAGCGGACTAAGTCACGCCGTTGCCACCCACCTTGCCCAGGATGCGCAAGGTACAATCTGGCTTGGGACTGAGGGCGGTCTCAATCGCTTTGACGGGCAGACGGTTAAGGCTTATAGGCACGATCCACAGCATTCAAACAGCTTGAGCCACAACGTTATCAAGGCTATGGTTATCGATCGGGCCGGGTGGCTGTGGATCGGTACCGCCAACGGCCTCAATAAGTTCGACCCGCACACCGAAACCTTTACGCGCTATCATCATCAGCCCGGTAAACCGGACAGCCTGGGGTTTGACGCCATCTCGGCACTGCATCTCGACCAGACCGGCCACCTGTGGCTGGGCGGGCCGGGCGAATTGGATCAGTTCGATCCGCGGACGGAAGCGGTGGTTCGCTATGGTCACCGGCCCGGCGACAGGACGACGGTTGGCCCCGGTGTCGTCACCTGTATGGTGGAAGATGAGGCAGGGAGGCTGTGGGTGGGCCAGCGGGACGGCGGCGGTTTAAGCCGGTTCGACCGGCAGCGCCGGCAGTTTGAACGTGTCCATCATCAACCACATGATTCGCACAGCCGTGGCGATGAGGCGATTGGTGCGCTGTGTCTCGATTGGGCCGGCGGTTTGTGGATCGGCACCGAGGACGGGGGGCTGTGCTATTTTGACCGGGCGGCGGAGTCGGTTACCCGCTATTGGCCCCAGGCCAACCGCCCCGACCGGTTGAGCCAGGCCGGTGTCACCGACATTATCGAAGACCGGGCCGGGCAACTATGGGTCGCCACGACAGACGGTCTTTATTGTCTGGATCGCACCGGTCAGAGCTTGGCCCATTATCGGCATGACCCGGCTAACCCAACCGGCCTGTCCAGCAGCAGCCTTCTGCGGCTGTTCGAGGATCGCAGCGAGGGGCTATGGGTGACTACCGACAACGGGGTCAACTATTGTGCGCCCCGGTATCAGCAGTTTTTGCATTTTTCAAATCGTACGCTGCTGGCTCGTATGCGTCACGAACTGCGAACGCCGCTCAATGCTATCATCGGTTTTTCGCAGTTGGCGATGCATAACCAAGACAACCCGGACGATACCCAAGATTATCTGCTCGATATTATTCGCAGCGGGGAACAACTGCTTACGTTGATCAATGAGGGGCTGGGCGCATCCAAAGTTGAACGTAGCCCGTCGATGGATGGGGAGCTAGGCGCGATGGTGAACCACCCGCACGCTGCTCCCCACCAGCAGGCTGTCACGCTGGCCCCGGATCAGCCGCGTTATCGCTTGCTGATTGTCGATGATGACAGCAGCAGCCGCCAGCTTCTGCGCAATCTGCTGGCCGGCGTCGGCCCACCCGAACGGGGTTTTGAACTTCGGGAAGCGGAAAATGGACAGCAGGCGGTGGAACAATGGGCAGCATTCGCCCCGCATCTGATCTGGATGGATCTGCGGATGCCGGTGATGGACGGTTATGAAGCAACGAAAATCATCAAAGCGAAACAAAACGCCGGTCACACTATTGCTCCAAAGGTTATCGTGCTGGCCACCAGTCGCTACGAAGAAAAGCGGGCGGAGGTGCTTGACATCGGGTATGATGCTTCTTTGCGCAAGCCCTTTGGACAGGCCGAGATCTTTAGCTTGCTGGAACAGCATTTGGGGGCGCAGTTTGTAGCGGCCACGGCGGTCGATGCGGTCAATCCGGCCGCCGACATAGCGGCTGTACCCGGCCCGCTGCGAGATAGCCTGGAAAAAGCAGCCCAATTGGGCGATATGGATGCCGTCGAGGCTACCATAGAGGAAATTCAATCTGTTCAGCCGGCCTTGGCGGCCCAGCTTACGCAGTTGGCCGAGGCCTTTGATTATCTACAAATTGTTGCCATACTACAGGGAAGAAACCATGAATGAGTCACAGACTATTCTTATTATCGATGATCAGCAGGAAAGTTTACGGTTACTGGTTAATATCCTCAAAAATCAAGGCTACGGGGTGCGTCCCATTCTCAACCCCTTCCAGGGCCTGATGATAGCCCAGCAAGAAATGCCCGACCTTATCTTGCTTGATATCAAAATGCCGGAGATGGATGGCTTTGAGGTTTGCCGTCACTTGAAAGCGCACGAGCAAAGCTGTGATATCCCCGTTATCTTTTTGAGCGCTATGGATGAGGTGCTTGATAAGTTAGAGGCGTTTCAGGTGGGGGGCGTCGACTATGTTTCTAAACCCTTCCAGGAAGTAGAGCTGCTGGCCCGAATCGAAACCCATTTGAATCTACGCCACTTGCAACAAGCGCTGGAAGCAACCAACGAAACGCTCGAAGAGAAGGTTCAGTTGAGAACAAAAGAATTGGCCGAGGCCAACAAAAAGCTACAGGCCGAGATTGACCGCCGCATTCAGCATCAACAGGAAAAGGACAATCTTTATAGCGTGGTTAGCCAGCAGAGCGAACAGGTGCGCAATCTGACCACTTTGCTGATTGAGAGCCAGCAAACGAACCGCCAGGGTCTGGCTTCGGATATGCGTGATGAGATCGCGCGTCGTATCGGCCTCATCCGAACTGATATTACGGTGGTCAAGGATATGCACGGTGCCGCGCAAGATAGCCCCAGCATGACCCATCTGGAAAATGCGCTGCACGTCTTATCGCAAATGGAAAGCTATGTCAGCCAGGTAACAACCAACCTCCTTCAACCCACCCCTCAAGAGGAGGATATTAGCAATAACATGCTGATTAAACTTTCCGAGCGCGAGCGCGAGGTGCTTCAACTGTTGGTACAGGGCAAAAGCGGCAGCGATATTGCCGAGATTATCAATATTGCCCCTAGCTCGGTGCATACCTACAGTCGCCGCATCCGCACCAAACTCGATCTGCCTGATCTGCCCAGCCTGGTTAAGTTTGCTATCGAACACGGGCTTATTAGTTAGGGCTGGTTGTTAGCTCGACACACGCTCCACTTTGTTTCGCGTTACTCGGGATGCTAGACTGAAGTCAATTTGAAATCGAAACTTTTGGTCGAGATTTCAGTGAGTGGCGTAGGGGCGACGGCAATCGGCCTTAATAATAGTGGTGGAAAGGATGACCCTAATCCGATTGCCTCGCCCGTGGTCAGGGGCATCATCGGTGTTGACGCGACGAATATTGTGGGGCGACGGGGGGCGAGGCAACGTCATTGGGCGACCTGCCGTGACCGGATGCTTCGTTGACGTTGCCGTCGCCCCTACCAGGGGCTTACTTGAAAAGTTCTGGTTTCGCTCCGTTTTCAGTATAGACTTGAAACTCGCCCCAAAAATGAAATGCTCCTCAGCTAGACACCGTTTCAGGCGTATTGTCACAGCGATTTCTCCGCGGAGTTTATCCTGAGCAAAGCCGAAGGGCTACGAAATGACATAGTTGTGCATGGCATTGCGAGCGAAGCGAAGCAATCCCCTTTTGCAGGCCGGAGATTGCTTCGTCGTTCCTCCTCGCAATGACAAATGTCCGGGATGCTTCACCACTATACTTCATGGCCGTGATCTTAAGCCCAAGGCATTTTTCTTCGCCTTCGCCTCAGCCTTTTTCTCCCCCCATTGTCCAGATTGTATGACAAAGTTGTTCAAATCTTAGGACAGACAAACTCCGGCAGATTTGTTATCATAGGTTCATAGCCAATGATTAAAGGAGTTCGATATGTCAACCCAACCGATGATAAACAAACTCTCTGAAGAAGCTGCTGTCGAAGCCGCCGTAGCCAAATTCCACATCGCTTTGAACGCGATGTTTACCGGCGATATAACCCCTATGGAAGGCGTTTGGTCTCACACAGACGACATTATTTATCGGGGACCTGCCGGTGGGTGTCAGGTCGGCTGGCAGCAAGTGCGGGCCGATTGGGCTAAACAAGCCGCACTCAAACTGGGCGGTTCGGTAAAGCCGGTGCAAACGCGAATTACGGTCGATGAAAACATCGCCATTGTCCGCAACTATGTTGCAGGACAAAATTTTGATGCTGACGGGAACCCGCGCAAGGTCTCCATTCGAGCCATCAGCCTGTTTCGCAAACAAGGTGAGCAGTGGAAGATGATTGGGCTGCACACCGATCTGCTGCCCTTTTTAATATAACAAGCAATTGATTATCTACCGCTCATAAAAACTTGGAGGAAAAAATGGTTCACAAAGTACTTTCAGCGATTACGGTAGCATTAGGTTTAATAACTCTTTTGATGGCTTGTATTTCCCAGCCGTCGATGACGGCCGACAAAAAAGCGCTGTTCCAAACATCAACCCTCAGTGCTCTACAAGCCGGCGTTTATGATGGGGCGCTGACTATCGGCGAATTAAAGCAGCACGGCAATTTTGGGCTGGGCACTTTCAACGCTTTGGATGGGGAAATGGTTGTCGTTGATGGTCAGGTCTATCAGATTAAAGATGATGGTCAGGCCTATGCCGCCGACGATGCTATGCAAACGCCTTTTGCGGCAGTCACCTTTTTCGAGCCTGATCAGCAGTTTACGATGAATGAAACGTTCGATTGTTCACAGCTCCAGGCTTATCTGGATGAACTATTACCGGCCGGCAATATGCCTTATGCCATTAAGGTTAGCGGCACATTTGCGCAGCTAAAAGTGCGCGCACCGCACAAAGAAAGCCAGCCTTACCCCACCTTGGCTGAAGCACTGTCGGACCAGGCTGTCTTTGAAACAGAGAATATCGCGGGCGACATGGTCGGCTTCCGTTTACCCGATTATATGGCCGGTCTCAATGCCGCCGGCTACCATTTCCATTTCATTAGTGCCGATCGCCAAACGGGCGGCCACGTACTTGCGTGCCAAACGGGCGATCTGGCTATCGCTATCGATACCATCGACCAGTTTGAGATGGAAGGTATCCAGAGCGATATTGTCCAGGACGCTGCTCGTGACATCGCTGCGCCGGAGGGTGCCGAAAGTTCAAGTATGCCGCCGGCATCATCAGAGCCGGTGATCCTGGGGGCACTCTACAACCTAACCGGAGCCCAAGCTCAATTAGACACCCCCTCGGCGCAGGGTGCGCAGCTAGCTATCGCTGAAGCCAACCAAGCCGGTGGAGTACTGGGCCGCCCGGTAGAGTTGGTCATGGAAGATGGGGAGACTAATCCAACGGTATTGGCCGAGAAGACGACCGACATCCTCACCCAACATCCCGATGTTTCCGCCTTCTTAGGGCTATCGGACACCGATATGGTTCTGGCGGCTGCGCCCGTGGCAGCGGAAAACGGGCGGTTATTCCTCACCTCGGGGGCTACATCGCCGCAGTTGCCTGACCAAGTTCCCCATTCGCTCTTCCTGGCTTGCTTTGGCGATAATGTGCAGGCGGCTGCCGCAGCGGAATGGGCTTATGAAGAGCAGTCGGCAGCTACGGCAGCGATCTTATTTGACGAATCGATGTCTTATACCCAGTTGTTACAGGGATATTTCGCGACCCGGTTCGAGGAGTTAGGGGGAAAAATTGTCTCTAGCCAGAGCTATACCACCGGAGATAGTGACGGCATAAGCCAGGCTATCGCCCAACTGACCCAGGCCGACATCATCTTTGTGGCCGCTGGCCCGGAAGATGCGCCCGTAGCATCACGCCAACTGCGCGACGCCGGGTTCACCGCACCAATTTTGGGCGGTGACGGTTTTGACTCGGGAGCGCTGTGGCAGCAATACGCCGACCTGGACAACATCTACTTTACCACGCACGCTTATTTAGGTGAGGATAACCCGGATCCGCAAATACAAGCCTTCCGAACAGCCTATATGGCCGCCTACCCGGACAGCACACCTGACGCCTTTGCCGCTCTGGGCTACGACGCAACGCGGTTGCTTATCCAGGCGATTGCCCAGGCCGACAGCGCGGCTCCGGAAGATATTCAACGCGCTTTGGCTACCATTGAGCAGTTCGACGGGGTGACCGGCACCATGTCGTTCAGCCCGGCCAGTCCGATACCGAACAAATCGGTAACGATTTTAGAAGTTAACCACGGCGATTACCAATTTGTAAGCCAGGTTATGCCGAAAAGCGTACCCGACCCCAACTAATCCCCACTTCTTTCAGAACTCCGATAGTATTCACAAAACGTAATGCGCACTCTCATTTTTGCGCATTACGTTTCGAATTTGGGTCAACAGGATTTCGTAGGGTTGACACCATAAGAGCAACGCTTAGAA
>JAGRBZ010000335.1 GCA_020433805.1 Anaerolineae bacterium | reverse complement strand
TTACGGCCAATCCAACTTTCCGACCGTACGCTGCAATGCACCCTGGGTGTCAGCCGTGGTCGAAGCCGACGGCACGGTTCGCCCCTGCTTTTTCCATCCCGCCAGCGGCAACATCAAAGAAACGCCCCTGCCGGAGCTGCTCAACAGCCCCGCCGCCGTCGAATTTCGTCGCCAACTGGATATGGACAGTGATCCTATCTGCCGCAAGTGCGTTTGCTCGCTCAATTTACGACCGCTGAAAAAATTAGAGTAAATCGTGCTGCATATTTTCTCCCCTACTCCATGACCTGGTCCTGGCACGATTTCCACGTACACACCCGCCCCCACTCGCCCGACGCCCATTGGCGGGCCACACTGCCGGCCATGCTCAAACGCGCCGCTAAAAACGGCGTGATGACGGTGGGACTGGCCAATCACTATTTTCTCGATACGGATTTCAAGATTTTTCAAAAATTACCGGCAGAAGTACGCCGCAAAGCGCCGGAAGGCATGACGGTTTTGGTGGGGGCCGAATTATGCGTGCTCGATACGACGGGACGCATCAAACTCACCGAAGACGAAGCCCAACAGCTTGATTTTGTGCTGGCCGGACCGCATCATTTCAAACAGCGCTGGGTCGAGCCACCGCCGACCGGCGATGCCGCCGCGTTTGTCGCCCATCAGCATCAAATGCTGCTCGGCGCGGCTCGACAGCCGCTGGTCGATGGGGTGGCGCATCCGTGGGTGATTAATGTGCAGCACGCGCCGCGCCGTTGGGGATTTACCGTCGAGCAGTTTTTGCAAGCCTGGCGTGAGGATCATTTTGCCGAATTGGGCGAAACCGCTGCCCGACACAACACTACATTAGAAATCGGTATGGGGGCTCACCTTATGGCCGAGCATCAAGGGCCGTTATTTTGGCAAGCCTATCTGCGTGGACTGCAAGCCGCCAAAGCCGCCGGAGCCAAATTTCATTTTGGCTCCGATGCTCATCATTTGTTCGTCATCGCCCGACTTGACTGGCTGCAACCGACGCTGGAGAAATTAGGCTTTACGCCGGAGGATATTAAGCTGCCGCTGGGGAATTATGAGGGATGAATTATGAAATAAGCAGGGGAGCGAAGCATCCCTTCGACGGTGCTCCATTTAAAAATACGCTTTAACCAAGGAGCGGAGCATCCTCAGATGCGGAGTGGCGTAGGCCAACCCGCTCGCATCTGAGGATGCTCACTCCGCCATAAGGCACAACTACGCCGTTCGCATTTGAGGATGCTCACTCCATCCTCTATGAAAAGGTCTATGCCGCCACAGCATCTTTGAAGAATTGCGGACAGGCAAAGGCAGCGCGATGGATATCGGGGGTGAGGTAATGCATCGGTCCCGGATAGGGTTTGTTGAGACCTTCCGTCCAGGGTGTGTTCGACATATACAAAAAACCAATGCCGCCGCCCGGATAGGTGGGCACAAGCGTATGATAATAAGCCGGGTGTTGAACCAATGATTGCCCGATGCCCATCATATCTTTGATCAATTGCACATCGAAAAACATCTGCTCGCATTGGGTAGTGATAGCGCCGTAAGGTTTGAGCGCTTTGACCATCAGCCTGTAAAATTCGGGCGTAAACAGTTTTTCTGCCGCGCCAATGGGGTCGGTGGTGTCGGCGATAATCACGTCGAATTGACCGGTGATGCCTTGTAAGTAAGCAAAGGCATCTTCGATAACCAACTCTACGCGGCTATCGTTAAACGGGTTGCCGAATTGGGGAAAATATTCGATACCGGCCTCGACCACGCGGCGATCCAGTTCACAGAGTACGGCCTGTTCAACGGAAGGATAGCGCAGAACCTGTTGCAGCGTGCCGCCATCGCCACCGCCCACAATTAAGACTGATTTCGGCTCTGTCTGCGTCAGCAGCGGCACGTGGCTGATCATTTCATGATAACCGGCATTATCGCGCTCGGTGAGCTGAATGATGCCGTCGAGCAGCATCACATTGCCGAAAAATTCCGTTTGAAAAACTTGAATATGTTGATATTCCGTCTGTTCATCAAGCAGCTTGGTCTGGTAGCTGAGCGCTTTTCGATAAAATGGGTGCAGTTGTTCGACTATCCACTGGTCACTCACGGGCGATAAACACTCCTTTCGATGACCTCGCTTCAAATTTGGTCATGGAGAAATCGGTAGCGATTTGCGGATCGAACTTTTTGCAGCTGAAGATGTCGAGGTAAACGGCCTGCGACTCGTTGGCAAAATGGCCGCAAATGTTGCTGGTTTCGATGAGCTGCACTAAAGAATAGCCCGCTACGCGCGGATCATCGCCAAAGTTGACTATCATCGGGTCGCCGAAACGCCGCATTTTTATGAGGTCGCATAATCGAATGACATAGTCCTCAATAACTTTGGCCGAGGTGATTAAGTCGAGATTACACGCATACAGATTTAAGGCCAAGTGCCAGCCCCAGGCGCTAGCATTCGGATCGCGCTCGGGAGCAGACATTGTCATATAAGTAAGATGGGTTTGGGGGGTTGCTATTGCGGTAGACATAGATCCTCCGTAGGTGGTGTCGGTAAAGCGTGTTTCGATAGAAGAAGTTAGAAATAATTATACCCACATTCACCGAATGTGTACACCGTTGACAATTTTTTGGAGGATTTCTGTTAAATTTATGATTTGCACAGTTGACATGTTATTTCGAGAAGGAAAGACGAGAAATGCCTGAGAAAACTGTTTGCAAGCAGATTGATGCTATAGGGGTTTCTCCGCCTTTGGCTACGAAATGACATAAGCGGATGCCAAGTGTGTAACTCCTAAAATTTAGATGATTTCTATCCGTAAAGTTTAAGGTACAAAGCTATAAGTCACCCAGCATCGGTTTGAGATGATTTTTAACCAACCAACTGCTGGCATCGAAAAAAGCGTAAGTTCGCCGAAAAGAGCCGTAATCTAAATCGCGGACGGATTTAACTTCGGCCTGATAGATAATTTCTTCAAGTTCTTCAATGCGGGCTAACAGTTCGCCGGGCAGGACGGGGACAGAAACATCCTTATACGTGGGGCGGCGTTGAGGAAAGGTAATGGCATTGGCCGGTAATCGCGGCAAGACGGCCATCGCCACCATAGCGTGGTTATAAAACACAAGCTGCTGGTTTAACGTATCAAGCTCATCGCCGGGAGCCAAGATCAGGTTCATATTGTGCACCCACTGCCAATCCATCAAAATATGGCGTACAATTTCCCTTAGTTCAGACATGGCGGCATTGGGTTCGGTGCGTTGGCTGAGAATAAAGCCCTCGCGCACTTCACCCAAATGCTCTAAGGCATCAAAAAGATGAGTGGAACGACTCTTGTCAGCATCGACCCCAAAATTTTCCTCTGCGCGGATCATTTTGGCTAACGTTTTCCGGGTGTACGTAACCACTCTCGACATATCGCGCAAAGCTTTGCGCGTTGCTTTAAGGTTTTCAATCCCGGTCATAGCATCTCCTACGACAAGAAAATTTAAAGTACATCCAACGCCAGCATCGCCGGTCAAGTAGCAGCGGCAAAAATCCTTTACATTTTGCCTAAAAAAAGCCTCTCGCTGCGAACGATTGGATAAATTTGCTCTATTGTACACGATTTGAGATGAAATTCAAGTACTGAATTAAAAAAGGGATGCCTTTGGGCATCCCTTTCAAGAAAAATCTCAACCAAAATTTAGTAGGGAGGCATAGCCGGAGCGGCCGGTGCAGCGTCCTCTTGCGGCACGTCGGTAACCAGCGCTTCGGTGGTGAGGATCATCGCTGCGATAGAGGCGGCGTTGCTTAACGCACCACGGGTAACTTTGGCCGGGTCGATAATACCGGCTTTGACCATATCAACATACTCTTCAGTCATCACATCGAAACCGATGCGGGTG
Organism: Anaerolineae bacterium; assembly: GCA_020433805.1. Lineage (GTDB taxonomy): Bacteria > Chloroflexota > Anaerolineae > 4572-78 > J111 > JAGRBY01. The sequence continues at coordinate 5,519 of JAGRBZ010000335.1, read as the reverse complement.
CTGCCGGCGTCTTTCTGGCGGCGCAGCACTTCTTGCACAATAACCGAGCCATCGAGACCGGCGTTGCGGGTAATACCGCGCATGGGCGCTTCCAGAGCGCGGCGTACAATATCGACACCCGTTTTTTCTTCTACCGAGGCGGTTTCGATAGTATCCAGCACTGAAGCAACCGTAATTAAGGCTACACCGCCGCCGGGCACAATACCTTCTTCAACCGCCGCGCGGGTGGCGCTCAGCGCGTCTTCGACCCGGTGCTTTTTCTCTTTCATTTCGGTTTCGGTAGCGGCACCTACGCCGATAACGGCCACGCCGCCGGCCAGTTTCGCCAAGCGCTCTTGCAGTTTTTCGCGGTCGTAGTCGGAGGTGCTGTTTTCAATTTCCGCTTTAATTTGGTTGACGCGACCTTTGATAGCGTCTTCCGAACCGGCTCCACCAATGATGGTCGTATCATCTTTGGACGAGGTAACTTTGTCGCAGCGGCCCAGGTCTTGTATGGTAACGCTGTCGAGCTTGCGGCCTAATTCTTCGGTGATAACCGTGCCGCCGGTGAGAATGGCGATGTCTTGCAGCATCGCTTTACGGCGATCGCCAAAGCCGGGGGCTTTTACGGCCAGCACATTAAAGGTACCGCGCAGTTTGTTCAAAACCAGGGTAGCGAGTGCTTCGCCATCAAGATCTTCGGCGATAATCATCAGGTCGCGTCGGCCAATTTGTAAAATTTTCTCTAAAACAGGAATAAGATCGCTGGCGGCTGAGATTTTCTTGTCGTGGATAAGAATGTAAGGGTCTTCCATCTCGGCCTGCATCGTTTCTTGGTTAGAAATGAAGTAAGGGGAGATGTAACCCCGATCAAACTGCATCCCTTCCACAAAATCGGTTTCAAAGGCCAAGCCTTTGCTTTCTTCAACCGTAATTACGCCGTCTTTGCCGACTTTATCCATGACATCGGCAATCAGCTCGCCGATTTCGCGGTTTTGGGCTGAAATCGAAGCGACGCTGGCGATCTCTTCTTTGGTGTCGATGGAAATAGCCATTTCAACAATAGCATCACTTAATGCGGCCACAGCTTTTTCGATACCGCGTTTAAGGAGCATCGGGTTAGAACCGGCGGCCACGTTTTTCAAACCTTCGTTAACGATGGTATGAGCCAAGACCGTCGCGGTGGTGGTGCCGTCACCGGCGATGTCATTGGTTTTGGTGGCGGCTTCTTTCATCAATTGAGCACCCATATTTTGATACGGGTCTTTTAATTCTACTTCTTTGGCCACGGTTACACCGTCGTGTGTGACGGTCGGTGCGCCCCATTTCTTATCGAGGGCTACGTTGCGACCTTTAGGGCCAAGGGTGGTCATCACCGCTTCGGCCAGTTTGTCGATACCGATCTTAAGCTGCTTACGCGCTTCATCTTGAAATGCAATTTGTTTTGCCATAATAAAATCCTCCTAAAAGGTGCTTTCTGTCGTTGTTAACTAATAACTGCTAAAACGTCACTCTCACGCATGATGAGGTTTTTGCTGCCGTTGCTCTTTATCTCGGTGCCAGCGTACTTGGCAAACAGCACGCGATCACCAACTTTAACATCTAACGGTTGGCGTTCGCCGTTCTCTTGCAGTACGCCTGGGCCAACAGCTAATACTCGGCCTTCTTGCGGTTTTTCTTTGGCCGTTTCGGGCAAAATAATCCCGGAAGCGGTGGTTTGTTCTTGCTCAATGGGTTCTACCCAAATACGATCATGCAGTGGACGCAATTTGAGTGATGACATTATAACCTCCATGGTAAATGTTTCAATTTAAAGATTGACTACCTGTTTTTTTAGTTTGGATAAGATGAGGGTGATATTCGCCGGAACCGGACACCTATTCAATGCATAACGTGGCTAGTTTTGTTACGGCCTTATTAAAGTATCCCCAGACGAAATCATAACCAGTACAATTTCATATTGTATAATATGAGTGTTAGAATCGTGTTAGAACTCTCGCTAATTTTATCTCACTTATTCAATTTTGGCATTATTGAGCCTTTATAAGAGTAACTCCTTTAACGAGTAAAAACGACTAGGATAGAACCATGTCGATTGAGATAGTTATCGTCTTTGTGATTCTTTTGGTTGGTATTGTTCTCTTCACGACGGAGAGGATTTCTTTTGATATAACCGCTCTGATTATTCTGTGTGCACTGGTGCTAACCGGCCTTCTAACGCCGGCGGAAGGGTTGTCCGGCTTTAGCAACGAAGCAACTGTAACTATCGGGGCAATGTTTATTTTAAGCGAAGGCATTCGGCGCACCGGCGCATTAGAGGCAGTAGGTGAGATGTTCTCGCGCCTGGGTAAACGGAATTACGCGCTGGCGCTGCTGTCGATGATGGGCGTGGTTGGTGTCATTTCGGCCTTTATCAATAATACGGCGGCGGTGGCTATTTTTATTCCGGTGGTTTTATCGGTTGGCGACAAATTGCGCGTTAGCCCGGCCAAACTGCTAATGCCGCTCTCATTTGCCTCGATGTTTGGCGGCGTGTGTACGCTTATCGGCACATCAACCAATATTTTGATGAGTTCTCTGGCCGAGCAGAACGGCGAACCGCCGTTTACGATGTTTGAGTTTACGCCGCTGGGGCTTGTCTTTTTTGGGGTGGGGCTGCTCTATCTGTTTTTTATCGGCATTCGGTTCATCCCGGTACGCCAGGTGGAATATGAAGCCACGGCCAAATTTGAAATGGGCGATTATTTAACCGATGTGGTGCTAAGACCTGGCTATCAACACGCCGGACAGTCGTTAGAAGAGAGCGGGATGGCTAAAAATCTTGATCTCGATGTGGTGCAGGTGTTTCATCAAAGCGGCGAACTGTCGCCCGAAGGCTCAAATACACAGTTGAGTGTGGGCGATACGTTACGCCTTCGCGGCAGTCCCCAAGAAATCAAGAAGCTGTTGAAGCGGGATGATATTGTCATTAAGCATAGTCGAGACTTACACGATGTTGATTTAGAAAAAGGCAACGAAACGTTGATTGAGGCGGTGGTTGCGCCCGGCTCGGATTTGGAAGGGCAAGCGATTCAGGCCGTCAATTTTCCGGAACGCTTTGGCGCTACCCTGTTGGCTATCCGGCATCACGGCCAATTACAGCAGGACGAGATGGAAGATGTGCGCCTCTCCGGCGGCGACTCGATTTTGTTGGATATTAACCGCGATCGTATCGGCGAGGTCCAGCGCGACCCCTCATTTGTTGTCGTTTCGGAAATTCCCTTGCCCAACTATCGCCGCCACAAGATCAAGGTCGCTATAGGGATTTTAGTGGGAGTTGTATTGGTGGCCGCGCTCAATATCGCCCCCATTGTTATCGCGGCAGTCGTTGGCAGTATTTTGATGGTTTTAACCGGCTGTCTCTCGGTTGAGGAGGCTCACGGGTCTATTAGTTGGAAGATAATTCTGCTATTAGCAGGGGTTTTGCCTTTGGGGATTGCGATGGAAAAGACGGGCGCGGCGGAATGGTTGTCCACGCTTATCATTTCGCAAGGAAGCCACTGGGGACCGACAATGATTCTATCGGCCTTTTTCTTCGCGGCGATGATGCTAACCAACGTTATTTCAAATCAAGCTACAGCGGTTTTACTAGCACCCATAGCTATTCAGGCCGCGCAAACGCTGGATGTGAGTGCCCGTCCTTTTTTGATGGCCGTTACGTTTGCCGCGTCCCTTAGCTTTATGACGCCCGTCGGCTACCAGACCAACACATTGATTTATGGCCCTGGTCAGTACAAATTCACCGATTTTACACGCGTAGGCACGCCGCTTAACATTCTGTTTTGGATTATCGGGACGCTGCTCATCCCGGTTTTTTGGCCGTTGTAAGCAGCATCCCGTTCGTTATCAGAGTTTAATTGAGGAGTTCTTTCTCAACATCCCCTACCGCACTGATGATAAACTTGTCGATGACCGTTTCTTGAACACCGGTCGCCTGCGACAGCGCAATTTTCGAAAGCACATCGTACCCCTCGGCAGTTAAACCGACAACCGTATCTAAAACGCGGCTAAAGGCCTGGGCAACGGCTACACCTTCTTCATTCCCAAAGGCTTCGACTGCTTTGGTCTCGAACAGAGTCCGCAAACGGTTGGCCATGCCAATCATAAATTCATTGTGAACGTGGCGACGAATGTGAAGCAGCCCGATACGGGCCTGGTTGCGTAGAAATTGGTCAACACTATCTACCTCAAAAAGGGAGGCATACCATTCTTCTAACGTTTTTTCGCGGGCGGGGCGCTCACCTTCTTGAAAAACAGCGGCGGTGCGGGGGTGGTCAAAGAGAGTGTCGTAAAACATGGCGACAATAGCATCGCCCCACTGCTTGGCCTGCGGTGCAGCCTCGCGGAGCTTGTCGAAATCGGCCTGGGTTAAGCCGGTAAGGGTGGTGATGGTGTCGAGACCTTCATCGAAGCGTTGTTTAATCTGAGACATGGATGAACTCCTTTTGGGTAATAGAATATTGGGTGTTCCGGTAGAGATAGGATGTTAAAGCACCTGCTCCGCAAGATGTCGGAGCAGGTATTGTTAAACAAACTGTTTCGATTCTAACCGAGGTTAAGGGAAAGGTCAACGCATCCTGTGATTTTTATGAGGCGTTATGGAGGGGAATGAGCACTTAAAAATGATCTTTTAACCAGCTTCCACTTAACTGGCTTGTACGGTACGGATTTCGCGTTTGATCTGGTCACCAATTTGAGCTTCAGTAGTTTCAAGATCATATTGAGTTTGAAGCCGAAGCCAGATGCCCGCACCGTTACCAAAATAACGACCCAGCCGGAGGGCAATGTCAGCATTGATACTTTCTTGTCCTTGAATAATGAGACCAATGCGCTCAACAGGAACATGGAGTTCGGTGGCAAGTTGGTCGGTAGTCATATTGAGCGGGTTAAGGAAATCTTCCAAAAGAATTTCCCCAGGATGAATGGGAGACATGTTAGGTTCAGCTATGGTAATCGACAATTTCAACCTCTTGCGCCTGGTTGTTGACCCAGTAGAAGCAGATGCGCCACTGGGCGTTGATGCGGATACTATATTGACCGCGACGATTGCCTGCAAGTTTTTCGAGACGATGACCAGGAACTGTGCGTAGTTCAAGTAGATCAACGGACTGATCGAGATATTTTAGTTTACGGAGAGCGGTTCTTTGGATATCTGCCGGTAGCTTTCTGGAAAATTGCCCGTTGAATGCTTTTTCAGTTTCAGGGTCTCGAAAGCTTTCTATCACGGTGACAAACATGATACCATGCGGCAGGATGATATGTCAAAACTCCCAAATAATTTAATTAGCGATAGCCTTAAGACTTAAGCAACTTTATTGCCCGGTATCGACAGGTCGGGTTGCTTGAAAGATAACCTCCCACCAAGTAATGCCACAGTCCACACAACAAAACTTCTCCAAATCCTCCTTACGACCAATTTTAATGCGCACTACGGATGCACCCATAGCGCGCAAATAGTCGCCACAGGAGGTTTAAACCAAATGGCAACCAAAACAATTCTA
>JAGRBZ010000334.1 GCA_020433805.1 Anaerolineae bacterium | reverse complement strand
CGCTGACAGGCACCGTAGCGGGGATACTGTTGGGCTATATTTTCCGCTACTCCAGTTCGTTCCGCAGCGAAACGCCCACCGTCGCCGCGTTCGATACGCTGGTTACACCTTACATTTTAACCCTAATGCTGGTGGCCGCGCTGCTCAGCACCCTGCTCGCCACGTGGAGCTATTTGCGGCGCAAGGCCATCGACATCATAAGACTCATTTGAATTATGAGGGATGAGGGATGAATTATGAAGGGTTTTTGGTGGGGTTGCTTTATAGTTCGTAATTCGATAAGCATTGCACGCTTTATGTCATTTCGAAGCCGCAGGCAGAGAAATCCCTACAGTGTTCCATTTATATACAACGTTCTGGGGGGATTTCTCGCACATCGCTGCTAATGAACAAGCACCCTTCGATACGCTCCGTTACTCAGGATGCTTGTTCATTAGCGACGGCGTAATCCTATGTTTCAAGGATTATGGATTGCTCGAAATGACCTATCTAGCTTTCAGCAAAGTACGTCTTTTTCATAATTCATACTTCCTAATTCATAATTCCCTATGATGCCTCCCGGACATATTGCCACAACCTGGGCTGTGGCTCTGGCGTTACAAAAGAATAATCCGAAGTTGGCGGGGCTGGATTATCGGCTATTGGCGGTGGCTTCGATGCTGCCGGATGTAATTGACAAGCCGCTGGCGGTGTCGGTTTTCCCTGAGGCGGAGACCAGCCAGCTTGTGGGCCACAGCGTTTTTGTCCATGCTATTGTGCTGGTGGGGGCGCTGCTGTTTCATCGCAAAAGTTTGCCGTATGTGCTGGCCTTTATGGGGCATCTGCTGCTTGACCGCATGTGGCGGCATACCGAGACTTTTTGGTGGCCGCTGTTTGGCTGGAACGTTTTTTGGAAGTTCAAAGCGATGAATACCACCGAGCAAATGGTGTCGGTTTACATCGATATTATCACGCGCTATCCACGGGTATGGATTATTGAAATTATCGCCATTGTGACTATAATGGGGATGATTATTCGCTATCGGCTTTACCGCTGGAACGCTTTTCGAACTTTCCTATCAACCGGTTCACTTCGTTCCGGCAGCAACCAAAATCCTTAAAGCCAAAACGTCATCACCACATGGATAGTCTTTTACCTGGTTAGGTGGCCTATATACCTCGCTAAAAAAACTGGACATTTAACTAGTGGCAAAACTCTCCAAATGGCAGTTGTTGCAAAACCTGCTTTGCGTTACCTTTAAAGTTATTTAAGACGCATATGGCACCCCGCTTAGGGGACTTCCGGATTTTGTCAAATTAAAATTGAATACTTTACTTTTTTTCCTTAGAGAGGAGGGCCTCATTGAGTGAGTCAAGCGACACACCGTTTATTACCCCATAATTTAGCACAACGGCTATGGTCGATGTAATTGACATTAAAAACCATCGACATAGCTAAATAAATGGTACAATCTGGTATCTTATGCTACAATACCGGCCTATAGGCTGCTGTTACGCTTTGTAACAAACACACCTAAGTGCCCCGTTATACAGATACCAACTTTACAAAGTTTGGATTTTTTTGGATTGTTGCCAGCGTTGAGACATTCAGTATAATACGCTGGTAAATCAACAGTTAAAAATTTCACACAATCAATCAAGAAAAGGGGAAGGTACTTATGGTAGGTGCATTGACGCTCTATCGCTCAACGATTGGTAGAAAGATTATCATGGCATTAACAGGCCTGGTTGGTGTTGGTTTTACCGTCGGGCACATGTATGGCAATCTTAAGGCATTTTCCTTCATCGGCGGCCCGGAGTATTTTAACGAATACGCCGAAGGGCTGCGCGAGTTGGGAGCGCCTATTTTTGGACATGGACACCTGCTCTGGATTGTCCGTCTGGTTTTATTAGCTTGTATTGTGTTGCATGTGTGGGCAGCCGTCACGCTGTATCAAGACAGCAGCCAGGCACGCAATGTACGTTACGCGCAACAAAAAACGTTGCAGGCCACATTAGCCTCATTGTATATGCGGGTTGGCGGTTTGCTCCTCTTCATCTTTATTATTTATCATATGGCCCATCTTACCTGGGGTATACCGGGCATTCACCCTAACTTCACTTACGGCGAAGCTTATAATAACCTTGTTTACGGCCTCAGTTCATACTTCTATCTGCCCGCCATATTCTATCTCATCGCCATGGTAGCTCTCGGTTTTCATATTTACCACGGTGCCTGGAGCGTATTCCAGACGCTGGGGCTAAATAACAGAACCTATACGCAACCGCTAAGAGCATTGAGCTTAACGCTGGCAATTGTCATCGCCGGTGGCTTTGCGATGATTCCGTTGGCGGTTATTTTCGGCATTTTACAACCTGCATAAAGGAAGAGGATATTGACGATGGCAACAACCGTAAAACCTGCAATTAAGTTTGATCAAATACAGTTCAAGGAAGGAACGTTGAACTCCAATGTTCCCGAAGGCCCTATCCAACAAATATGGGATCAGTACAAGTTTGATATGAAGCTGGTAAACCCGGCTAACAAACGGAAATTCACCGTTATTGTCGTTGGCTCCGGTTTGGCCGGCGGTTCGGCTTCGGCCACCATGGGCGAACTGGGCTACAATGTTGAGTGCTACTGCTACCAAGACAGCCCGCGCCGCGCCCACAGTGTGGCAGCCCAGGGTGGGATCAACGCCGCTAAAAACTATCAAAATGACGGCGACAGCATTTTCCGCCTCTTCTACGATACCGTCAAAGGTGGTGACTACCGCTCGCGTGAAGCCAACGTGTATCGCCTGGCCCAAGTGAGCAACAACATCATCGACCAATGTGCGGCGCAAGGGGTACCCTTCGCCCGCGAATATGGCGGTATGCTCGACAACCGCTCGTTCGGTGGGGCGCAGGTGTCGCGAACCTTCTATGCCCGGGGGCAAACCGGCCAGCAGTTGCTGCTGGGGGCCTACCAGGCGCTTTCACGCCAGATTGCTGCCGGAAAAGTGCGGATGCACACCCGCAAGGAAATGCTCGATCTGGTCATTATCAACGGCCGTGCTCGCGGTATTATTACCCGCGATATGGTCACCGGCAAAATTGAACGCCACCTGGCCGACGCCGTGGTGCTGGCCACCGGCGGCTATGGCAATGTCTTCTATCTCTCGACCAACGCGAAAGGCTGTAACGCTACGGCCATTTGGCGGGCTTACAAACGGGGCGCGTTCTTTGCCAATCCCTGCTTTACCCAAATTCACCCCACCTGTATTCCCCCGGCGGGCGAGCATCAGTCGAAACTGACCCTGATGAGTGAGTCGCTGCGGAATGATGGTCGCATTTGGGTTCCCAAAAACAAAGGCGAAACGCGCCGGGCCAGAGACATTCCGGAAGCTGAACGAAACTACTACCTGGAAGTGAAATACCCCAGCTTCGGTAACCTGGTACCGCGTGACGTGGCTTCCCGTAACGCCAAGACCGTGGTTGATGACGGCTACGGCGTGGGCGAGCAGAAAAACGGCGTTTACCTGGACTTCTCTGAGGCCATTGGCCGGCTCGGTAAGCAGGTGGTTAAGGATCGCTACGGCAACTTGTTCGATATGTACACCAGTATCACCGGTGAAGATCCGTACGACGTGCCGATGCGTATTTACCCGGCGGTTCACTATACGATGGGCGGCCTGTGGGTTGACTATAACCTGCAAAGTACCATTCCCGGTCTCTTTGTTATCGGCGAAGCCAACTTCTCGGACCACGGCGCTAACCGACTGGGCGCGAGTGCGCTGATGCAAGGTTTGGCCGACGGTTACTTTATCTTGCCTTACACCATTGGCAACTATCTGGCGCAAGCTAAACTCGATGCGGTTGATACCAGCCACGACGCCTTTAATGAGGCTGAAGGAGGCGTTAACGACAAAATCGCTCAACTGCTCAGTATCAACGGCAAGAGCACCGTTGACACCTTGCATCGTGAGTTAGGACGGGCCCTGTGGGACTACTGCGGTATGGCTCGAAATGAAGCCGGTCTCAAAAAGGCGTTGGAAATCATCCCGCAAATCCGCCAAGAGTTCTGGGAAAATGTTAACGTGCCCGGCAGTGCTGAAGATCTGAACCAAGCCCTTGAAAAAGCCGGTCGCGTAGCCGACTTCTTAGAGCTGGGTGAATTGATATGTCTCGATGCGCTCAACCGCTCGGAGTCGTGTGGCGGTCACTTCCGTGAAGAAAGCCAGACCGACGAAGGTGAAGCCTTGCGCGATGATGAGAACTTCTCTTACGTGTCCGCCTGGCAGTACGCCGGTAATGAAGCCGCTCCTATTCTCAACAAAGAGCCGCTCACGTTTGAGTATGTCAAGTTAACCCAGAGAAGCTATAAGTAAGGTGCGTGAAGATATGTTGGTTTATGCCACCAACCGCTGTCTTCGCATCAAGGAGATAAAGACACTATGAATCTAACACTACGCATTTGGAGACAAAAAAGTAAAGGCGCTTCAGGTCAATTTGCCAGCTATCCTATCTCAGATGTTAGCCCCGACTCATCTTTTCTGGAGATGCTTGACCTGTTAAATGAAGAGTTAATGAATAAAGGCGAAGAACCTATTGCTTTTGACCACGACTGCCGCGAGGGTATCTGTGGGATGTGCAGTATGGTGATTAACGGGGTTGCACACGGCCAAGACCGGGAGCCGGTTAAGCAAGTTACGGTTTGCCAGCTTCATATGCGCCGCTTTAAAGACGGCGAAACGATCACCATCGAGCCCTGGCGTGCGCAAGCTTTCCCGGTTCTGAGAGATTTGATCGTTGATCGAACCTCTTTCGATCACATTATCCAGGCCGGCGGTTTTATCTCGGTCGGTACCGGCAGCGCGCCGGATGCTAACTCGCTGCCTATTCCAAAATCAAAAGCCGATTACTCGATGGATGCAGCGGCCTGTATCGGCTGCGGCGCGTGTGTGGCGGCTTGCCCCAATGCCTCGGCGATGCTTTTCACCTCGGCTAAGATCGCGCACCTCAATGCGCTGCCGCAGGGGCAAACCGAACGCTACCAGCGTGTTGTTAATATGGTAACGGTGATGGACCATGAGATGTTTGGCAACTGCACCAACATCGGCGAATGTGCCGCCGTTTGCCCGAAAGAGATCAGCCTCGACTTCATCGCTAACCTGAACCGCGATATGATGGTCGCCAGCTTCCAAGGGGTAACGCCAACGGTAAGCCTTAACGGCGCGAATAAGTAGACAAACCTTTTTGAAATTTGTGTAAAAAACCTCTCGCCGTTTATGCTGCGAGAGGTTTTTTTGTGCATAAAAATACCCTGTAAAAAGAACTGCGTAGTTTTCAACTCTACGTTGTTACGTTGGTTTAGACAGAATTAACAGGATTAATATGATTTTTATTTATTTTATCCTGAAAATCCTGTTAATTCTGTCTATTCATCCTGATGTCAAACTCATAAGTTAGTTATGAAAATCACTTAGATATCGCTATCGTCAGGTAAACGCTGATCCCCATCCCCTAAAGGGCGCTGCATCAGCACACAATCCAGCCAGCGGCCGTGCTTAAAGCCGATGCTGGGCAGCGTGCCAATATGTACAAAACCTAACTCTTGATGCAATTTAATTGAGGGTCTATTGCCGCTATCGCCAATCACCGCTATCATCTGGCGATAGCCCAGCGCCTCACACGCTTCGATAAGCTCAACCAGCAAAAGACGCGCCAGCCCCCGGCGCTGATAGTGCGGGTGGACGTAGATCGAGTTTTCCACGGTGTAGCGGTAACCGGGGCGGGTACGATAGGCTCCGGCATAAGCATAGCCGGCCACGCAGCCATCGATCTCAGCAACGAAATAAGGATACCCTTGTTCGAGCAGGTTACGCATCCTTGTTTGAAGTTCCGTTAGGGACGGGGGCGTCAATTCCCACGAAGCCAGACCGTGCTGCACATGAAAGCTATAGATTTCATGAATGGTCGGCACATCGGTTAGGGCTGCGGGTCGAATAGAAATGTTATGGTGCATGAGCGTGTTTCTCTCCAAAATGGTATTTGACGTGATCGGGCTAAACTTATATTTAGTCAACAAGGCTCAACAGGATTTCGTGGTGTCGACAGGTTTGTAAGACGAAAAACGTAAAACGTAATTTTTTTACGCATCACGTTTTACGTTTTATAGCGTCAACCCTCTGCGTTTCGAAGGAGCCATCAACGATTTTTTCATTATAGTCCGTTGCCATCTTCTTTCAAGAGGGATCTATCGATATACTCTATCGAATATTTTAATCAACAGCGTATATTGCGCATTGATTTTGTGTATTTGTGTAAAACAAACAGACATCGGCTTCGCTTTTTTGCGTTTTGCCCCGGCTTACACTAAAGTGAGCCTCGCAAATTTAGTGCTTAATGGACAGTTATGGACAACATTCACCCAACAAAAATGGCGACTTCCAGCTTGGAGTCATTTGAGGCGGTTTTTCAGCAAGTGCGGCAGGGAGTAAAATTCGGCGTGCTTCTCTTTTTGCTGCTGCATCTGTATCACCTCATTCTCATTGGCCTGGGACCGGAATTCTTTAACGCCTTCAGCCTCAACTACCGGCAGCCGCTGCCGCGATTGGTTTACCTTGTTCTTTTCTTCTGCATTCTCTTCTACGCCATCGACAGCCTGCGTTTGATTATCCTCGATTTGCAACCGCGCTGGTGGCGCTACCAACGGACAGCAAATTTCGTTGCGGTTGTTGTTTTCGCATTACTGTTCATCCCCACTGCTTTTTTAATTCTGCTCGATACGTTTCTTCCCTATTGAGGTTGTTACCCTGTGATTGATGAGACCATCGTAAAACAAGCTGCAACCCGCCATCAACAATCAGGTAATCTGATAGCCTTGTATCGCTGGTTTTTTACCCGCATCTTTGTCGCGCTGATGAGCGGCCTGTTCGTCATCTACCTTCTCTACCTGACCTTCTTTTTACCGGATGGTTTGGCCGGTATTAATTACGCGATGATAACCACACGCTGGCTCGATCCCCGCTGGGGCGTGCTGTGGCGCGTATTCGATTGGCTATTGGTGGTACTGGGTGTTGTGATTGGGGCACAGATGTTACAGCCCGTCACGGAGATGTTTAGACGCTCACCGGCAGCCGGTCGATGGGTGAATGCCATCCTGAACGTATTTTATGTAGGTATTATTCTTCTCGCCGCGCAGATTATTTTTGGCTTTGGGGTTTAGTCTACAAACTATAACCATTCTGAAAAACAAAGAAGGACAGCGCGCTCGCCCTGCCCTTCTTTATTTAGGAATAGTTATTCTGCTTAATTAACCCGATTTTGCTCCCAAATCGGCAGTTGCATTTGGAAGATGTTGCCTGAAGCACTGCTCAATGCCTGGGGTAGATGGGGCAATGACCCATTGGGTGTTAGTAAGATGTGGGGGTTATTCTTGTGAATAGTATTCAACATCTCCCACTGAACAATGAAAGGCATGGCTTGCGGCAAGTTTTGACCAAATATTTCGATGTAACTCTGTAACACCTTAGCCCGACTGCCGGCCTCGACGCGATCTTCCTCGCCTTGAATGAGTGTTCGCTGCAAACTTTCGGGCAGTTCGGCCCGTACAACACAGCCCGCTATTACCTGCAAGCCTAAACCTTTGAGCCGGTCGTTTAGCGTTTGGGTAAATAGCCGCTCCAGACGTTTTTGAACTTCATCGTGGTTGACCTCTTGCCACGGTCGCTGGGCCATAAGTTGTCGCATAACGTACTCTGAATGCCAATCGACTGAACCAGACCAGCCGCCATCATTCAAGCCAGGAATTTTGGGGAGCAAGTCTGCTGTCAAAAGCTCCGTATCGACCTTATAGATGATCTTCATCGCTAACTTTAGGGGGACATTTTCTGCGGTTCGAACATGCTCTAGTGTTAGTGACCGGGCTTGAGGACCGATATATAGAGTAGCCAATGCACGCTGCCGAGGGGTCAGGTAAACCCAACCCGGGCCGGTAATCCGGTAGCGATTAACCGGACTTTCTAATAACAATCGTTCATTGGGATTAAGTTTCTTCCATCGTATCATGGGGATAAGTCTCCTTTGATTTTGGGTTGTCTACCTGTCTGAGGTAGACAACGCTTTATGTCTGTGTTTTTGTTTCAGTTACCCCTTATCCCTAAATATAATGTGCAACTAGCTGGATAATGCCCAGCAAGATAAGGAGAATGAGCAAACCGATGATTAAGATGAGCATTGACATAAGACCCACTCCTTTCCTCATTGCAAACTTCACAGTACTTGTGTAAAATAACCTTACAACCTTTGAACTATCCACAGTATATTACACAATCACACGGTTGTCAATATGTATTTACACATTATTTGTGCATTTACACAAAACCACCCAAAAGGGGCCACCGATGTCTAACCAAAATACGACACAAACATCTGCAACGATAGTTGATCGGGCCTTGACGCTAGCTAAAGAAATTGTCACACCCCGTGAGGATATAACGGAAACAGCGCCGTCTGTGCCCCAAGAGTCGTTTATGAACTATCGGCCTCATACCTTGACGGAGAGTCATCAGCATGGGATGGCAGTTGCTCAAACGCTGGCTGAATGGAACGCCGAGCCGGAGCTACAGGTCGCCGGACTGCTTCACTCCTTTGTGTATAAAGGCCTTTTACCCATAGAAAAGGTTTCCGAGATATGTAATGAGCGTACAGCGTTCTTATGCCAACAGTACTGTGATATTCTCAAGCAACCGTCTGAAACCCAATATCACGGTAAACCGGGCGTGTTGCGTCGTGTAAAATTATTTATGGCTGCCTATTGCGATCCGGCGCTTGCCTTTTTAGGGATAGCCAGTCTGTGGGATCATTTTGTTTTGGCCAGACAAAGTGAACCTTCGCTACAACGCCTCTTTGCTATCGAGGCCCAAGAGGTTATGCTGCCCTTGCTGGAGATGTTAGGTATCTCTGAATTAGAAGCTGAGGTAGAAGCGTGGGTCTTACAACAAGGCAAGAATCGGCAGGATTACGATTATCTTACGAAAAAGCTGGCTCAAACCAAAGAACTGCGCCAGCAGGCTTTTGAACATATCCGCCAAAAACTACAGCCGCACCTTCCGGCAGCCAAACTGAGTTACCAGCAACAAACGCCTGTACAAATTTATGATCCCCAATTTTCCGAGAAGGCTCATCCCGAGGCACTGCAAAAACTTCCCGTGGACATCCTGGTTGATACCGAAGAGGAATGCTATACGGCTTTGCGCTGGATTCATCGCTTATGGCAGCCCGTCGAATACAGCCTGGTCGATCACATCGGCGTCAGCGAGACCAGCGGCGAACGCTATCTGCAAACCACGGTGCTGGTTCCACTCGATGGCCAAATGATGCGGACCGATGTCAACATCCGCACCCATGATATGGAGCAAATTAATCGGTGGGGACTGGCAGCACTGCAACT
>JAGRBZ010000333.1:7259-9427 GCA_020433805.1 Anaerolineae bacterium | reverse complement strand
GAGACGGAATTTGATCCGGCACCGTCAGGTCAAGTTTTAAGTTGGCCCGCTTGGCTGCCGACTCGGCCATTTTTTTTAAGGCCAGGCTCAGGCCCAAATCATCCAAAGGGCTGGCCCGCAGCGACTTCAACGCCCGGCGCGTTTCCTGCAAGCCGGAGCGGGTGGCATCCAGCGACCGATCCAACATCGTTTGAGCCGCCTCTGAATCGACATGCCAGTAGGCTTTGACCGTTTCTAATTGAACCGACAATGCGCTCAGCGTATGGGCCAGTGTATCGTGCAATTCGCGGGCCATGCGGTTGCGTTCGCGGCTGATGGTCAAATGCTCCAGGGTGCTGGCGTAGTGGGTTAGCTGGGTGTTGGCCTGCTCCAGCGTGGTCTGCTGAATACGAAGCTGCATCACCAGGGCATTAATGAAGTAACCGACTACCAAAAAGCTGCCGGTCTGTAGAATGGTAATGGGAATCTCGAAGAAGGCGGCCCGGCCCTCAAGCCCAACCGTCAAAAACAACATACCGAGATTAAACGCTGCCGTGCCAAAACAAAAGATGGCGATGTGTCGCCAGTGATACTGCCATGCCGTTAAGACCAGAGCTATTAGAAGGAAGGTCTGCACCCCGGTTGAGATGAAGGGTCCAGGCAGAAACTCTGAGGTAAACAGGTATTTGCTGGCAATTGATAAACCGGACATCAAAATAATGATCAACGGTAAAAAGGCCTGCCCTAACCACTCCTGGCCGCGCCCCCACCAACCCAGACCTAAGATAGTAAAGGCAGTCAGGCCGCTGGCTACGTAATAGCCATAGGAAAACTGATTGCGCGGCGGTGTTAAATTCCAGTCGATAATGGCTAACACGACCAGATAGCCCAGCCACAGACCGGCTACGATACGAAGTATTTGGCTAACACTGACTTTTGTTTCTGTTGCTTTCATATGGCCATTATAACACAAAATCGAGTGCGGCGTCTTGTAGTTGGGGTCACCGTTTGGCCTGTTCGGGTATGATCGGTGTCACGGGTATTTGTGACAAAAATCACCCCTGTCCGTGACAAGTCGTGATTGTGAACACTGTCGGCTCACCGGATTATTTGATAGACTGAAGGCATCAAACTGAAACAAAGCTGTGAGCAAACAATAGGCCGTTTATGATGATTTCAAACAGTTTTCAAAATGATCTGGTCTCAAAGTTGAATACAGTCCTTTCTTTTTATGTCGAGAAGAATACCACACCACTTTGCCTACATGGTAATTAAGGAGATCCTATAATGAAACGTTTTGTACTTATTGTAATAGTTTTAGGGGGTTTAGCCGCGGCCGGCTGGTACGGCTATCAGCAATATTTCAAACCTGTTGAACCGACTACCCTTAGCGAAGACCCTCGCGTTGAGATTGTCACCATTGGCAGTGAGACGCTGGAAAAGACCATCAGCGCCACCGGCAGCATCGAGCCGGAAGCCGAGGTGGAAATGAAGTTTGAAACCGGCGGTACTGTTGAAGAGGTACTGGTTAAGCAGGGGCAAACCATCACGGCCGGTACGGTATTAGCCCGGCTGGATACCACCGATTTGGAAAGAGCCGTACGCAGTGCGGAAATCGACCTGGTTCAGGCCGAAGCTAATTTGCAGCAGCTCTACGAATCGGAGTTGGCTGAGAATATCGCCGCCGCGCAGGCTTCCGTAGAAAGCGCTCAACTTGAGTTGGCCGATTTACAAGACGGCCCGGACCCGGATGAGGTTACACAAGCCGAGGTTGCTTTGAAGCAGAACGAAATCACCCTGTCAGACGCGCAGTATGCTTACGATCAGGTGGCCTGGCGCGGTGATGTGGGATCGATGTCACAATCGAGTGAACTGCAAGACGCGACGCTGTCTTATGAATCGGCTGTCGCCGACTACAACTTAGCGGTAAAAGAAGCCTCTCCGGCGGAACTGGCCTCGGCCCGCTCCAGTCTGGCTAGCGCCCAAGCGAACCTGGCTGAACTGCTCAAAGAACCCAGCGCGGCTGAAATTGCTTCGCAACAGGCCAGCGTAGACAAAGCCGAACTGAGTTTGGAAGAAGCCCTGGCTAATCTAAATGGGGCCGATCTCGTCGCTCCCACCGGCGGGGTTGTCCTGCAAGTCAGTATCGAACCGGGCGAGCGCGTTATGGATGATGCCGATGATGCAGC
>JAGRBZ010000333.1:0-7160 GCA_020433805.1 Anaerolineae bacterium | reverse complement strand
TGCTCCCACCGGCGGGGTTGTCCTGCAAGTCAGTATCGAACCGGGCGAGCGCGTTATGGATGATGCCGATGATGCAGCCTTATCCATTGCCGATACATCGACCTACCTTCTAAAAATGGAAGTTGATGAGCTGGACATCAGCGAAGTAAGACAAGGCCAGAAAGCCTCGGTCACGCTCGACTCCTTTACCAATCAGGTCTTCGAAGGGACCGTCACCGATATTTCACCCAGTCCGTCCAGCGAAGACTCCGATAGCATTGTGACCTATGAAGTAACGATTACTCTCGATGCCGAAGGTCACGACGTCGGCTTCTTATCCGGGATGACGGCCAACGCCAATATCGAGACCCAAATTTTAGAAGACGCGGTGGTGGTGCCGACCCAGGCTATTCAGTCGGATCAAGTCGATGGTCAATCGATCACCTACGTTGAAGTATTAGACGGCCCGAACAGCACCAGCCGAGTGGAAGTTGAAACCGGCCTGCGCAGCGGTTCGATGACGCAAGTCACAGCCGGATTAGAAGTCGGTGACCAGGTTGTTATTCGCCAGCAGTTTGAACAGCCGAATTTGTAGATACGTGAGAAATTAGGAAGATATATGATGAGTGAAAATTTAGTTGTAAACGCAGAAGACCTGGTTAAGACATACCAAATGGGCGAGGTTAAAGTCCACGCTCTACGCAAAGTCTCACTCCAGGTAAAACAGGGCGAGTTGCTGTCGATTATGGGGCCGTCCGGTTCCGGCAAATCGACCTTGATGAACATCTTAGGCTGTCTGGATCAACCCACTTCCGGCCAATACTATCTGGAAGGCACCGATGTGGCCCAGTTGGCCGATAACAAACTGTCGCAAATTCGCGGCAAACGAATTGGCTTCGTGTTTCAAAGTTTCAACTTGCTGCCGCGCACCAGTGCTATCGCCAACGTTGAACTGCCGATGATTTATATGGGCATCAATCGTGGCGAACGCCGTCGACGCGCCGTAACTGCGCTGGAGATGGTGGGGCTGGGTGGTCGCATCCATCACAAACCCAACGAACTATCGGGGGGGCAGCAGCAGCGGGTGGCAATTGCCCGCGCTCTGGTCACCGACCCGGCCATCATTATGGCCGACGAGCCGACCGGAAACTTGGACTCGAAATCGAGTGTTGAAATTATGGGTATCTTTCAACACCTTAATGAAGAGCAGGGCATCACCATTATCTTCGTCACCCACGAGCCGGACATCGCCGAGCATACCCGGCGGGTTATCCGGCTGGCCGACGGTCAGATTGTCGAAGACAAAACCATCGCTAACCCACGCCGGGCCGGCGTTACCGAAGCAACACCGCTTGAGGGAGGTGTTCATCAGCCCAGTTTAGCCGTGCAAGGAGCAGCATAATGCAACTCTGGGAAAGTATTACCATTGCTCTGCGGGCCTTGACGATTAATAAATTAAGGACCATCTTAACAATGCTGGGTATCATCATTGGCGTGGCTGCCGTTATCGCCCTGGTTTCCATCGGAAACGGCGTTCGCCAATCGATGAACGAGCAGTTCACCAGCCTGGGTACCAACCTGCTGACCATTTCATCAGGCGGGCGTGGTGGTCGGGGCGGTGGGCCGGGTGGGCCACCGGGTAGCCAGGAAGAAGACACATCGCAGGATGATTTGTTGGAAAAAGCAGCCGAACCGCTGACGATGAAAGATGTGGAAGCCTTGACGGATGCGGCTCAGACGGCGCACCTTGTGGGCATAGCTCCCACCTACAGCGTCAACAATCTGAGCGGCGGCGTTGTTTATGAACAGGAAGAAGCGGACGATGTATCCGTAACCGGAGTTACACCCGATTATGCAATTGTACGAAATATGACTCCGGAAGTAGGCTTGTTTATTAGCCAAGAGGATGTGGATCGGCGGACGAGAGTAGCGGTATTGGGTTACGAGGTGGCCGAGACTTTATTTGGCACGAATCTTTCGTCGGCTATCGGTAAAAGTGTGCGGGTTAATAATGCGCAGTATGAAGTTATCGGCGTGCTGCCGGAAAGTGGTGAGGGCGGTTTCGGTAACCCCGACAACACCTTGCTGGTGCCTATCAGCACGGCTCAAACCCGACTGGGCAACTCCGGCACGTTTCGGGGTAGTTTGCAAGTATCGAACATTTATGTTGAAGTCGACAGCCAGGATAATATGGATTATGCCGAAGCGGAAGTAACCGCCGTTCTGCGCGAACGCCACCGGTTAGGAACTGAATACAAAAACGATTTCAACATCCAAAACCAGGCCCAACTGCTTGAATTTGGTGACACATTGGCGACGACGCTAACCGCCTTTTTAGGATCGATTGCCGGGGTTTCGCTACTTGTTGGGGGAATTGGCGTAATGAATATTATGCTGGTTTCCGTCACCGAACGAACCCGCGAAATCGGTATCCGTAAAGCGGTCGGAGCCAAACGGCGCGACATCTTAACCCAATTTCTGATCGAGGCGATGGTTCTATCGTTGTTTGGTGGCTTTTTGGGCATTGCCGTAGGGTATAGTATCGCTGTGGTTTTACCCATGCTGGTTACACAATTGAGCAGCACGGTGGTGACCGCAAACTCGATATTGCTGGCTACCGGATTTTCCGCGGCTATCGGCCTTTTCTTCGGAGTCTATCCGGCCACCCGAGCCGCCCGATTACGACCGATTGAAGCGTTACGCTATGAATAGCGTTCAGCTATCAGCCTTCAGCGGTCAGCTTTATTATGAGTTACACAGTTGGAAAAATCAGACCCTAAAGGTTTTATCAGTCGACTTTAGGACAAAATACAAGCTCGATTGCGTCAAAATTTTGCTTGACAGATGACTTCGGAAACCTTTAGGGTCTCGAACTGCGTAAGCACTATTTATAACATATGATAGCTGATAGCTAAGAACTGAATGCTTGCTAATCTTTTTGAGGATAATTATGAAAAAACTGACACCTTTTCTCTTGATCATAGTGCTGCTCAGCTTAGCCGCCTGCAGCACGGCCAGCGGGGCGACACTTACCCCCACGATTGTCCGTTTGGATCGTGGCGAGTTGGCTCAAGCTGCAACGTCTACGGCAGAGGCAGCGGAACCGACCAACACAACAGAGGCGGCTGAACCAACAGCCACCAACACCACAGTCGCCGCCAGCCCAACGGCCACGGAAGACACCGAGGCAGCGGAACCGACTGCCACAAGTGCTGCAACCACCGCCGCCGCAGTCACGCCAACATCATCAGCAACGACGACGACCGCTACAGCCGACGCCGTTGCTCAGGTCGAGATCGTCACTCCGGCGATTAATCTGCGCTCCGGGCCGGGAATGGATTACGAGTCCATTGGCACGGCGCAAGCAGGCGAGCAGCTAGACGTCACCGGCGTTAGCGCCTCCAAAGTTTGGCTGCAAGTGATCACCGCCGACGGCGAAACAGCCTGGATTAGTGCCTCGACCGATTTCGTTCGGCTGCTCTCGGCTGAGATTGATGACCTGCCGGTCATTGAAGCCGGAAGTTCCGCCACCGGGGCTACACCAGAAGCGGCCTCGACTGGCTTTGCCGATGTGGTGGCTACCGAGACCGTCGCTGCCAATACATCCGGTGGGCAGTTAGTCTTTGCTACCAGCAGCGGTGGCGATCTCTACATCGCCAATATGGATGGTACCGGCTTACAAAAATTGGCCAGCGGCGTTATCGACCCGATTGTTTCGCCTGACGGAACGCAGGTCGCCTACACCCGCTGGGAAAGCAGCGAATGGGGCGCGGTCTACACGCTCAGTCTGGTTGACGGCGTAGAGCGCGTTGTGGCCAGCGATATTCTCCAACCCAAGTCTCCGACCTGGTCGCCGGACGGCCAAAAGCTGGTTCTCTCGTTCCAACAGGGCGGCGTGCGTGATCCGCAACAGGAGTGCCGTCGCTATGATTATGACGAACGGGTTCGATTACCGGAAGGCGCAACCATCACCTCGACAACCCGCAACGGCGATAAAGGGCAAGTGCTTATCTGCTTTGTTCGGGCCGAAGATTTGCAGTGGCTGCTAACCGAGATTGATATCGCCACCGGCCAACGCCAAGATTTACCAAGCGATCTGTACAGTTACGCCCCGGCCTGGGATCCCGAAAATCCGCAGCGTGTTATTTATGAAGGTATCAAGGGGCTTATGCAGCTCGATCTTTCGACCGGCAGCAATACCGCGCTAACCACCGACGCCGGCGACACCGCACCGATCTTCTCGGCGGATGGGCAAACCCTGCTGATGACTTACAAACAGCACGACCATTGGGAAGTGTACACCTACAACCTGGCCAGCGGTGAACGTGTGCGGCTCACCAAACCGCCGCTGATGGCCGACCCGCAGTATAGCAGTGCTGCTCCCACCTGGTCGCCCGACGGCAGCCAGATTGCGTTCCTCACCGACCGCACCGGGCAGTGGGAAATCTGGGTAATGAATGTCGACGGCAGTGATCCACAGCCGCTCTTTTCACCCGAGGTGCAGGCCCAACTTGGATTGCAATATAACGGTGTCAACGAACAGTTGTTGAACTGGATCGGCACCACCGCTCCGGTATCGATGAATGCATCACCGGATCAACTGGTCAGTATCCCGACAGTCGCCGCTCCGGCGGAGGATGCCCTACCGGCTAACACCGACTTAACCGGCGATTGGGATTTTAGTTTTGGTATGATGTCGCTTAGTCAGCGCAGTGCCGTAATCGACGGTACCTACAGTTGGTACGGCAGTATGGATACCGGCACCATTGACGGCATCGTCCTTGATGATCTCGGTCAGTTCCAGGGATTATGGATCAGTGACCGTGGCTCGGAAAGCCAGCAGTTACTGCGCTGGAACATCGCTCCTAACTATAACAGCTTTACCGGCAGTACAACCGGCGGCATGAACGCCCAGCAGTGGTGCGGCGTCCGTTCCGGCCAGCCGCTGCCGGATGGTTGTGGCTTTAGTGGAAGCTGGCAGTTGCACTTTACCAGTCCGGTCGCTATGACCGGCCAGGCCACGTTAGTACAGACCGGTGCCATGGTACAAGGGACGTTTGTCGACAGCCAAGGTCATTCGGGTGAGATTAACGGCGTTGTAACCGTGGCATCCACCACGGAAGCCATTCTATCCGGTACCTGGAGCAACGATCAGGGTCAACAAGATACGTTTGAATGGCGACTCGATATCACGACGGGGCGCACGTTCCAAGGCCGGCAAGAGCCGGGCAACAGCGAATGGTGTGGCTGGCGCGAAGGCACAGACCAACCGGACCCGTGTGGCTGGGAAGATTGAGCCTTCGAGGCAGGAATTAGGAATCAGGAGTTAGGAATTAGTCCTTCTCTGATTCCTAATTCCCAATCCCTAGTTCCTATCGTTAAAAGACAGTTCTCAGATGCACGATGAGCGTCTCTTTTTAACCATTGAGAAGAAATTGCTCCTTAATAAGTAATAGCTTTTACGTTGTCCCTGGCTCATCATGGAGAACAAGGACATCAATACCGAACACCTATCAAACTAAACCATCTCTAGAAGGATTGATACGATGATCCAGAAAATAACCATTACTCTTTCCCTCATATTTTTTTTGAGTTTACTCTGGTTCGCCAGCGGTTTCTTAAATGCCAAAGCGGCTCCTGGTATCTCCATAAAAGATAAGTATGCCGTGATGCTATCGCCCCAATCAGAAACAGTCCAGAATTCCGGCGTACAGTTCGATCAACCGCTAACCCATCAAGCGAGTGTTACCCAAACAGGTAACATTTATGTTTTTATACCGATTGTTGTGAACCGATATTGCTCACTTCCTTTCAATTACAATGAAACTATTCGGTATAACCTGACAAAAATTGAGGCAGAAGATGCCTGGGCAAATTGTTCACAAGGCGAAGGGATCACTGTCGCCGTGGTGGATACCGGCATAAAGACCTTGACCACCCGGATTTGCAGGCTAATTTGGTCAGTGGGAAAAGCTTTGTAAGCGGGACAAGCAGTCCTGATGATGACGCGGGTCATGGTACTCACGTGGCCGGTGCCGTAGCCGCAGTAGCCAATAACGGTGGTGTTATTGGCGTTGCTCCAAAGGCCAGCCTGATGCCGATCAAAGTGCTGGATAGCAGTGGGAGCGGATCGATTTATGATGTTGTCGACGGCATTGAATGGGCTACAGATAACGGGGCCAATGTCATCAACATGAGTTTGGGCAGCGTTAGCAATTCCTCTTTACTGCAAGATGCTATAGATTATGCACATAACAGGGATGTTTTAATTGTCGCGGCGGGAGGCAACTGCGGCGATTCTTTTTACTTTCTCAACGGCTGCAATTATCAGGATCAGCCCGTCTATCCGGGCGCTGATGGCGACGTAATGGCTGTTGCATCCACCGATAGCAACGACAATCAGTCCAGTTTTTCAAACGAGGGCAGCTACATCGAAATAGCAGCACCCGGCAGCAGTATTTATAGTACATATCCTTCCAGCACCTACGCCACACTCAGCGGCACATCGATGGCGTCGCCTCACGTCGCCGGACTGGCAGCGTTAATTTGGTCACAAAACCCCGATTGGTCGAACGAGGAAGTACGAGCGCAGATGAGAAATACCGCCGATGATTTGGGCAGCAGCGGCTGGGACAGCCGGTTCGGCTACGGTCGGATAAATGCCGCGTCTGCAATGGGTGTCCAACAAACTACCTCGACGCCGAATTTTAATACAACCGCTATAGAGATCAACACCGACACCGATGAAGAAGCGCCTTACATTCCGGGCGAGATAATTGTTAAACTAAAAGATGATGTTGCCATCAACAATGTTATCGAACCGACCCAACTGGAGAAGTACGAGGTTAAAGTCGCTGGTACGATAGAGAAGCTCGGCGTTGTGAAATTAACGCTAACGCCGGGAGAGGAGCAGACAGTAATCGATCAACTGCTCAAATCATCCGAAGTGGCCTATGCTGAGTTGAATTACATCGTCACCATTCACTAAATCCACGTTCAAAATATAAGGAAGCAGTTCGTGCCGTCTTAGTGCCAACGGCAGAAAATCCCGGAACGGTTTAATATTCGTTCCGGGATTTTTGATTACACCATGTGTGACCCGCTCAAGCTGAATTCTGCAGATAAAATGAAGAACTTCTCAACGAGTTCTCAACAAAATCTGCATAATTTCCAGATATGCT
>JAGRBZ010000332.1 GCA_020433805.1 Anaerolineae bacterium | reverse complement strand
GTTTACTCCCCTTCCTCCGCTTGGCTAGTGGGCATTTCTAATTGTCATCGCTGGGTAATTATAGTTGTCGTTGAACACAATGGAGAGATAAAGGTTTTTGATAAAGATAACTGCGAAAATTAATACCCCCCGTTCGTGAGCAAATAAAAAAAATTTACTGACATTACAATCGGCTTCGCTTTATACTTCGTCGGAGCCGGTCGCTGCTAAAAACGCATTACGCTCTCCTTCCAAAAGCATCCAAATATAACAAAAGAGTAAGGATATATTACATGCGGTCATTCTGCATACAGAATGGTCGAAATCATTGTGCACACGACCATTCTGCATACAGAATGATCGAAAACATTGTGCACACGACCATTCTGCATACGAAATGATCGAAATCATTGTGCATGCGACCGTTTTGCATGCAGAATGGTTGAAATCGTTATGCATACGACCGTTTTGCATACAGAATGGTCGAAATCATTGTGTACACAACCGTTTTGCATACAGAATGGTCGAAAACATTATAAAAAGGGTCGCGTTTTATAAATTGATAGCCTTTTTCTGCAAAATCGGGACACTTTTTTAGAAATGGTTGTCTAAAAAACGTGGTGAGGGGCTGATTTTCTTAAACATTTAGCGAAGGTCTGGTGATAGTGTGTGGATTGTATTCTTTCAATGCGCCGGCGAGGCGAAATAGCTCTCGATCTTGGCCGGTAAGCGGTCGTCGGTGGGGATTTCTCTCTCATTCTTCGTTCGAAATGACATTTCCCCATAATCCCTACTTCCTACCCCATACCCCTCCAAACCACACCACCCACACACTCCATCACCAAAGTAAAAGGGGTATTTCCTTAAAAAGCCGGTTGGAAATACCCCTTTGAATCAATCTGTGGGACAACAGATAGGTAACACGGATAGATATTCGGTTATGCGACGATTAGGCCTTGCTTCCGGCCAGTGAAGTTCGAGGTTTACGCCAGGTGTAGGATTTAACGATGAAGGCCACCAGAGCGAGCAAAGCAGCGACAATTCCCAGGATAACGGACAGATTGTAGGGGAGGTTGAAACCGATAGGTGAAAAGGCGATAAAGGTAACACTAACAGCAGTCATAAACGTAGCGGGAAGTGAAGCTATCCAGTGATATTGAACTTTGCCTGCGCCAGCCAGGTAAACGGCACCGGCCCACAGAACAAGCATTGCCAGGGTCTGGTTGGCCCAGCCGAAGTAGCGCCAGATGAGATTGAAGTCTTGAGTCGAGATCACATAACCAATTACGAAGAGGGGGACAGCAATGAGCAGTCGTTTTGCAATTGTTTTTTGGGATGTATTGAATACATCGGCCAGAATTAAACGCGTACTGCGAAAGGCGGTATCACCACTGGTGATGGGGAGAATGATGACGCCGATGATAGCCAGAAAGCCGCCAACAGGTCCAAGTAGCGTTGTCGAAACTTCATTGACAACCGCAGAAGGAGAACCGGCCGCAATTACGGCATTCATAGCTTCGGGAGACTGGTAGAAGGACAGGCCTACGGCAACCCAGATTAAGGCGATAATGCCTTCTAAAATCATGGCCCCGTAGAAAACAAAGCGAGCATCTTTTTCCGATTTGAGGCAGCGAGCCATCAACGGCGATTGGGTAGAGTGGAAACCACTAATTGCCCCACAGGAAAGAACAATGAATAATAGCGGCCACATCGGCATGTTGCCCGGATGGGCGCTAACCATAAAATTCTGGTTAGGCAGAAGCTCGTAGCCGCCAAAAATTAAGCCACCGGCCACACCGACCGTCATAAAGACCAACAGTGCGCCAAAGATAGGATAGAAACGTCCGATAACGGCGTTGATCGGCACGATGGTGGCGATGAAGTAATAAGCGAAGATAGCCATAACCAAGGCTGTCACATTGACGCCCGTCATCTCGCTAAGCAGTTTGGCCGGGCTAAGAACAAAGACCACACCCACCAACAGTAAAAGCAGCACCGAGAAAAAGCGCATGACGTGGCGGGCCGGCATCCCCAGCGCGTCGCCAACCACTTCGGGGATGTTTTGGCCCCGATTACGGACCGACAGCATCCCGCTGAAAAAGTCGTGTACGGCTCCGGCAAAAATAGAGCCAAAAACCACCCACAATAACGCTTGGGGACCATACAGCGCCCCTAAAATAGGGCCAAAGATAGGGCCGATACCGGCAATGTCGAGCAGTTGAATAAGAAATACTTTCCAGGTCGGCATTTCAACAAAATCAACCCCATCGGCTTCCGTGATAGCTGGGGTTGGGCGGCTGCGGTCGATGCCGAAAACCGACTCTACAAATGTACCATATACATAATATCCGGCGATAAGCAGGATAATACAGGTTAATAAAAGTAACACGTCACATCCTCCTTGGATGACAGGTAATTGAAAATGATGATAGTAGATGATGAGGGCGACCGGCACGCTGTAAAATAACCCCGCACGTGCCGGTCACCTCTTCCCGAAGTGAGTCACAAAAACTTATTCGATTAGCTTTACTTTATCAGAATTCAAGGAGGGTCTCAATCACTCCGGGCTGGTCAAAAGAGTGACAAAAGAGGTAATTGTGAAAAATAATACTAATAAAAGAGGGAGAAAAGAACTAGTTCTTTTTTACTTCTTCGCCAGGCGGGCAGCCTCGCGGCGATTTTTGACGTGTAGCTTAGAGAGGATGTTGCGTACGTGCGATTTTACGGTGTAGAGGCTAATAAACAGAGCCTCGCTAATTTCCTTATCGCTCAACCCTTCGGAGACCAAATTAAGCACCTCCAGCTCCCGGTCGGTCAGTTGATCGAGCCGGTTTTCGGCCTCTGCCGGCACATCGGGTGAATCTGGGCTGCTTTTCTCGGTCGGTTCCGGTTCGCCCAGCCGCCGAAACTCCGACATCACCCGTAAT
This sequence comes from Anaerolineae bacterium, assembly GCA_020433805.1. Lineage (GTDB taxonomy): Bacteria > Chloroflexota > Anaerolineae > 4572-78 > J111 > JAGRBY01. Next base: position 6,620 of record JAGRBZ010000332.1, on the reverse strand, counting down.
GCCAAACCGGGCGATAGCGCTGCCTGCCCCTTAGCCGCCGTGTGAATCATATCAATCAGATCGCGGGCGCGAATGGTTTTTAGCAAATAGCCCACTGCACCATTCCGAATAGCCTCGAATATCTGCACATCGTTATCGCGAACGGTGAGCATAATGATATGGGTGTCGGGCAGAGCCTGGGTAATCATACGGGTCGCTTCCAGACCATCGGTGCCCGGCATGTTGATATCCATCAGGATAACGTTGGGGCGAAGCTGTTGGGCCATAATAAACGCTTCCAAACCATCAGACGCTTCGCCCACCACCTCCATATCGGGCTGGTTATTCACCACGCTGACCATTCCATCCCGAAACAGGGCGTGATCATCCACGACCATCACCCGAATTTTGCGCTCTTTAGATATCATTTTTTCCTGTCTCTCTCTTTTGGGTAAGTGGTAATTGGTAAATAGTAATTGATTATTAATTGCCAATCTTTTAATCTCTAATTACCAATTACCAATTACCACTTACTCAACCCATTTATCCAACTTGCTTTGTTCTCCGACCTTAAACATCGATCATTTTTTAAAATTCCCATTCACCGGCCAAATTATCTCGATGCGAGTACCTTGACCCGGTTCGCTGTTGATTTTTAACCGGCCGCCAATACGGGTGGCCCTGGCTTCCATCACGCTCAGGCCAAAATGGTGACGATTGTCGTCGGGAGATTGGCCGGGGGTAAAACCGGAGCCATTGTCTTGCACCGACAGCAAAGCCGTGCCGTTTTCGCGCTGAAACTTCAGCCAGGCGGTGTCGGCGTGACCATGTTTTTGGGCGTTGCGTAGTGCTTCGCCCACAATGCGGGTCAATTCGGTGCCGGTTTCAGAAGGAATAGCCAGAGCACTAGCCTGCTGCAAATCGAGCCTGACGTCGAGTTTAAGTTCGTCCGAAAGTTTATCCAGCTCGGTGCGGATGATATTTTCCAGGTTAGCGGGGGGCGGCGGCGATACATCGCGCAGTTGGGCAATCAATTGGCGGGTTTCGGTGGTTAGCCCGTCAATCACCTCGCGCAGATTTAACAGGCGCGATTTGACGGCCTTGGGCGGAATCATCAGTGCGTCATCGGCCAGTTGGTCGGCCTGAAGATAGAGATAGCTTAATGTTTGCGCGGTGCTGTCGTGAATTTCCGCGCCGATGCGCTCGCGCTCCTGCAGGCGGGCCACGCTGTGGGTCTGGTGTTGAACCTGTTCAACCAGATTGAGATTATCGAGGGTCAGAGCAATCTGCCGGGCGATTGAGGCGGCCAACAGCACCACTTCGGGGCTAAAGTATTGCTGCACCTGGCTAAACACGGCCAGCACGCCCAAATTTTGGCCGTGGATGCGCAGCGGCACCGCCACGAAGGCGCGGATAAGCCTTTCTTGCACTACGGCTCTGGCCAGACGCGGAGCCTCACTTAAATCATCCAGCACAACCGGCTCGCCTGTTGCCTGCACACGTCCGATAAGTCCCTCGCCGGAGGCGAAGGTTGTTAGCCCTTCAATCAGCTCATCATCCAGGCCGCGATAGGCTTGCAAGTGAACGGTGCCGTCATAGGGGTCGGCAATCCAAATGCCGCCCATTTCGGCATTCATCGCCTTAAGCGATTGTTCAAGCGCGGTGTCCATAAGCTGCGGACCCGACTGCGACAAGCTGGCAAAGGCCACCACTTCTGACAATGCGGCCAATTCTTGCGTGCGCTGGGCCACGCGGGCCTCCAGGGTACGCGCCCAATGGGCCAGTTCATCCTGCGAGTCTTGCAGGTTGCGGCGCATCGATTCAAAGCTGTCGGCCAAGATACGCAGTTCGGCCACACCGTCGACGGTGATCGGCGTGGATAAATCGCCCTGGGCTATCTTCGAGGTGGCTTTTACCAACTGCGGCACCGGCTGCATAATACGATGGGCCATCCAGACCACCGTAATGCCCAGCAGCACCGTAAGCAAGATGGCCGCGCCCATTCCGTGCGACGTTACACGGTTGGCCGGGGCCAGCACTTCCGCCTCGGGCAGCATGGCCACCACCGTCCAGTTGCGCGTTTCCAACGGAGCCGCGCTGTAATAAACGCTCTGCTGTTGCTCATCAAGCGCGTTAATCAGCAGGTCCGGCAGCGGGTCGCTCTGCACATAGTCCCACAAGGCGATACTGCCTGTATCTAAAATTTTGGGCAGCGGGCCGAAGCGATTGCTGGCTTGCAGTTCACCCCACACGGAGGGCGATAGAGGGGCTAAGCTGCGGAAGATATAAGCCCGGTCGCGGCCGTGGGCCAGCCGGATGCCGTACTGATCGATCAAAATGGCATACCCGTGCTCGCCAATAGCCAGCCGTTCGACCGGATTCCATAACAACTCCGGCGAAAGCGTAACCACCACCACGCCGGCGGGCGAATGCGGGTTATCGGTGTAGACCGGGGCAGCCACCCAAATAACGGCCTGCCGGTCGAGTGACGACAGGCCGGGGTTCGACATGTAGACCTGATTTTGTCGCACTTCTTTGAAAAAGTCGCTATTCTCAAAGTTTTGGCCCACGTAACTGCCCTGGGTTGAAATTAAAACCTCGCCGGAGTCATCGAGCAGCAGCACAGCGCGATAGGCCGGACTAGAGTCGAGAAAATTGGTAAAATCGGTAAGAGTCGGGGTAAAGAGAGCCGAACGCTGGTCGGGACGCGCGCCGACAAACTCCTGTACAGCGCGCGAGAGGGCCAGGTTAGCGATGCGGCTGGTTTCGCTTTGCACTACGGCGTCGAGGTTGCGGGCCAGTTCTTGGGCGGCGTTGACGAGGTTATTGGTTTGCAGCGTCTCGATCTCGCGCTGGTTTTGACGGCTAAGATCATAAAATAGCGTAGTAATCGCCAGGATAGAGACCACAAGGATCAAAACAATCAACCGCGTAGCCAAAGAGCGTCGCTGCATAAACTGCCCCAGGTGTCTCAAGAGCATGCTCATGGAATTGGCTCCGAGGTCTGGCCGAGACGGGCCTCCACCATACGCCATTTACTATTGGGTACAAATCCGGCCAAGCTGTAGGTGCCAACCGGCTGGGGGACCCCATCTTGCATATGGACGATGGTTACGGAATGTAACCCTTCGCCCTTTTCATCAAATTGATAGCGGCCTTGTGTACCTTCAAATGACGATTGGCGAATAAGGGCGTTGAGTTCGCTACCGGTGGCCTGGGGATGCCCGGCCAGGACATCGGCTAAAAGATAAACCGCATCGTAAGCCCAGGCCACGTAGGTATCGGGCTGCAGACCAAAACGATGTTCGAAAGCATTTTGAAAACGGGCTGTCTTGGGTGAGTCGCGTAAAAAACCATCGCTGATAGCCAAGATGCCGTCTTGGGCTTCGGCAGCGACATTGTGGGTAACAATTGAAGAGCCGCCGGGCGAGGTAAAGATGGGAATATCCAAATCCCAGTAGCGGATGGTTCGTAACAGGCGGCCGACATCGGTTTGGTTGGTGCCGTAAATAAATATGATATCGACCTGAGCATTGGCCAGCCGCCGAACGAGTTGATCGAACTCGCCGGTGTTGGTGGTGTAGCTGATATCGGCTGCCGGCGAGCGGTTACGTTGGCTTAACTCGCGGCGAATAAGTTCGGCCCCGCCGCTGCCAAAGGCGTCGCTGTCGTACACCAGGCCGATGCGTTTAGAGTCAAGCTGGTCGATGGCGACGGTAACCATCGCCGCCGCGCCTAAGCGGTCGCTGGGGCGGGCGCGAAAGAGGTTGTCGGCTCCCTGCTCGGTAAGGGTGTAGTTGGTAGCACCGATAAACATCGGCAGGGTCTGCTTTTTGTGTTCAGGCACCATCAGGACAGCATAGGCCGATTTAAGCGGCCCCAACAGGGCCACCAGATCATCTTCGGCTACGGCTTGGCGATATTCTTCTAATGCAATTTGCGGGTCGGAGCGTACATCGCGCACGACGAGTTCAAGGGGAATACCATTGATGCCTCCGGCGGCGTTGATCTCTTCAACCGCCAGGCGGGCAGCGCGAATGGTCAAATCGCCTATTTGGGCACCGGCACCGGTTACTTCGGTATGCAGGCCAAGGCGATAGGTTTGCGGGTTAGGGAGTTCGGCAATTACGTCTTGCGAAAACGTGGTTGTCCCGTCTAAAAGGGTCGAATTCGAGCCGGACGTACCGTTATTACATCCAAAAAGAGCGAGAAGCAGGAAAAGTAAAAGCGTTCTTAGTCGCCAACGAGTCGGACGCGCCATCCCCCTTCGTATTGGGCCTTCAACAATCATTGTTGCGCACACGTTGCTTCCTCGCAGGATACAACTGATGAATTGTTTACTAAGATGACATTTGTGGGGGTATTTTAATGGGAATAGGAGAGTTGGTCAACAAATAAGGGGGACAAAACAGAAATTCTTGCTTTACAGCAGAGACCTGACAGGTTTTTGCTCAACCAGTCTTATTCATGACAATTTTTCGGCCAAAAATCTTTTGTCGAAAATGCAAAACATAACCTGCCAGGTCTGCTTACCCGGTAGAGGTGTTACCGGGCCAGCCCGCTATCAATTGAAGATACACCGTCATGGAGATAGATATGCGTTATTTCGATGTCTCATCCGACGGCATTTTCCCAAACAATGGGCGATCAGGTACTATGAGGGATAGATATTGACGGACTATCCGACTCATAAAGCGCCGATGCTTCGCGGTCAATATCGTGGGGCAGAGAACTATGCATGTTTGAGCTATCGAGAGCCGTTTGGCTGAAAACAGCTTCCTTTAATGCCGCCTTGCTTAAGTTTACATCATGCAGTTCCGCCTCGGACAGATCGGCTTTGTTGAATATTGCCCCAACGCATGCGGCCTGGCAAAGTTTTGCCTTCTTGAGGATGGCCCCTCGAAAATTGGCGCGGTTCAAGTTGGTTCGGCTTAAATCGGCTTCGCTCAGGTCGGCTTGACTAAGTTTGGTGCTGTTGAGATCAGCTTCTCGCAAATCGGCTTTGATCAACTTAACTTCGATAAGATCAGCAAAACCTAACTTTGCCCCTTGAAGGCAAGCGCCCTCTAAATTGGCACGCCGTAAATCGGCTCGAATTAAAATAGCACCGCCCAGTTGAGCGCCTCGTAAATCGGCTTCGCGCAGATCGGCGTTGCTCAAAATGGCAGCGCGCAAATCAACTCCTTGCAAATTAGCCCCACGCAAATTAACCCCACGCAAGTCTGCCCCTCGCAAGTCATCGGTTTCAAAATTAAAAGTAGACTTATTGGTAAAAGATCGGTCCGAATCCATCAACATCGATTTTCTCCATAGAATTATAAATTTGTAAAACATTTGGAATAAATTGGTAAATTACGGTGAAGATATATTGAGGGCGAGAGCCACTGAGCAATGGGTTCATGAGCGTAATAAAAGCTAGTTTCAGGTGTCGATAATCGAAGTGTGCTCTCTACATTTGGTCAAAGAGGGGACCAGAAGTTATGAGTACATCACACGCTTAACTATGATAAAGAAAATATTATAGAATTCTATAAGAGGAAACATCAGAAAAAGTTAGAATAGTATTGGAAAACTTAAATTCCGGTCGAATATGGCTCGAGATCATAGGCCAGCACACAGCCGGCCAACCAAATATGATCGCCAGGGTACAGACGAACCGCCTGGCCGATAGGCAACAGGTTGCCGCATAGACGCGTGCCGAAACTGCTGCCCAAATCTTCCAAGTAAGGCACGCCTTCCTTCCATTTTATTGTGGCATGCCGCCGGGAAACCTGTCGGGCCAAGTCGCCGTAGGAGGTGAGATCGATGTCCGGCAAGTAATTAAGGCGCAAATCCGTCCGGCCAATAATAAGTGAGCGGGAGGGCGTCAACGGCAGCTTTTGTCCTGAAGCGACAACGGTTAATACCGGACGAATGGCGGCCGGCGGGGGAGCGGCCAACAATTCATGAGGAACAGAGTCGAAAACAAAACTTACCTGCCCCATCCGCACACGGTCGCCGAGATGAAGTGGCCGAGAAGGGGACAGGCCGATCCGTTGATTGTTTAAGTAAACACCCGTACGACTGCCTAAATCGGCTACGGTGTAACATCCTTCAACAGCGCTTACAATGGCATGCCGCCGTGATAGGTACTGCGCGTGTCGGTCTTCATAACTTAAATCGACATCCGGCGAGAGAACTATGCCCGGCCCGCCGTGACCAAACACCAGCGAGCCGGATAGGGGCAGCATAACATGCCGCTTTGTCTGCTCCAAGGTGAACCAAACGCGGCTTGTTGCTCCTAAGCCCGGCACAGGGAATGGAGGCTCGCTTTTTACGACAGCCACCCAATGCTTTTGCGCCATCTTTGAGACGCGCTGTAGGTAATCGGTACCGTGTTTGATCCGTTTTTGAAATACATTTAACCTTTTTTGATCGGCAGGGGGCGCAATAGGGGCAAGTTCACCCGTTTCGAACTGATTTTTGCTATCTTGCGCTTCTCTTAAACAGGGATCAAGCGCGGTTTGAGACCGTACCGGAGCGGACTCATCTTCTGTTTTGGATCGATAATCGGGATCAGACTTTACGGTTGTAGCTTGAGAGTAATCAGGCTTGGTCATAGCAGATGTCCTCTTTTCTAAAATAAGCCTCGCAAACAGAAC
>JAGRBZ010000331.1 GCA_020433805.1 Anaerolineae bacterium | reverse complement strand
AATAGTGATTGCGCTGTAAAGGATCTTGTCATCTAAAAGTACCCGATAAAGCGCCTTGTAAAATTTCGGCAAATGAGCCATAATAGCCTGCGCCATATTCCAACAGAAACCCTATCCATTCTGTCAAAATCTATCACGAGAGGTAACATCCATGGCCACTGCTGTTATTATGCCCCGCCAGGGGAACTCGGTTGAAAGCTGCCTGATCGCCGCCTGGAAAAAAACAAAAGGTGATACGGTTGCTGCCGGGGATATTATTTGCGAGATTGAAACCGACAAAGCGATGATGGAAGTGGAAGCCCCCGCTTCCGGCACCCTATTAGACCTCTTCTTTCAAGTAGGCGAAGAGGTCCCGGTCTTGACCACCATCGCCGTTATCGGCCAGCCGGAAGAAGATACAACCTCATTTCGGCCCAACGGCAACAACGGTCAAACTGAGTCGCCTGTCGTTTCATCGTCTCAAACTCATCAACCCACCCCACCGGCAACGGAGGCATCCGTTACGGCTGATGCGTCCCGTCGAGCAAAAATTTCACCCCGGGCCAGACGCCTGGCCGATAACGAAGGCATCGACCTGGCTACGGTGCAGGGCAGCGGCCCCGGCGGGCGGGTGATGGAGCGCGATGTCCAAGCCGCGCTGGATGCCCGCCCATCGACCGAACCGGCATCCAAGCCGACGTCTGCAAAAGTGCCCCCTCCGCCACCGACGCCAACTAGCCCTGCGGCAGACGAGACCGAAGTCATTCTGGTTAGGGGCATGCGCAAAGTCATCGCCGACCGGATGCGAAGCTCACTCCAGACGACCGCGCAGTTGACGCTGAATTCGTCCGCCGATGCCCGCAGTATGCAAGCCTACCGGCAACGTCTCAAGCAAAGTGTCGCAGCCTTAGGCCTGCAAAGTGTGTCGATGACCGATCTGGTTCTGTTCGGCGTTTCGCGTGTTCTGCGCCAGCACCCCAATTTAAACGCCCTATTCAACGATGACGCGATAACCCTGTATAAAAATATTCACCTGGGGGTAGCCGTCGATACACCCCGAGGGCTAATGGTGCCGGTCATCCGCAACGCCCACACCCTCAGCCTGCGGCAACTGGCTGCCGAAAGTAACCGTCTAGCTACAGCCTGCCGCGAAGGCTCCATCACGCCCGACGAATTGAACGGCGGCACCTTTACCGTGACAAATCTGGGGGGAATTGGCGTCGAGAGCTTTACACCGATCATCAACCCACCCCAAGTGGCGGTTTTGGGCATGTGCAATATCAACTTAAAACCTGTCGAAATCGACGGTGCCGTCGAATTCATCCCGCATATGGGGCTATCCCTCACGTTCGACCATCAAGTTGTTGATGGCGCACCGGCAGCCCGCTTTTTACAGGCGCTGTGTCAGGGATTGGCCGACTTTGAACTGTTACTAGCCTTATAAAAGGGTAATTGGTAATTGGTAAATAGTAAGTAACTGCCCAGCCGTCATGTCATTTCGAAGCCCCTTCGGCAAGCTCAGGGTAAACTCTGGTCGAAAAATCCCTACGGCGTTCGATTGCAAATAACGTTCTGGGGGGATTTCTCCCTCCTTCGTCGCTCGAAATGACATAAGAAAAGGTGTCAATCTCTAATTACCAATCTCCAATTACCAAATCATCAGGAGCAACACCATGACAAAACGCATCAAAATCGACCCCACCGAAGCCCGCCGCAGCGCCTTTATCGAAGGGCCGCGCCTGCCGGTCAACGCCTACGTGTCCGACCCCCAACGTGAGGCGGAACAGTACGGTTCGGAGACGCTGGTGCGGATGTATCGCGATATGGTCTACATTCGCGAATTTGAAACAGCGCTGGATCGCCTCAAAAAAGAAGGAGCCTACCAGGGCATCGAGTACAACCATCGCGGCCCGGCCCACCTGTCGATTGGGCAGGAGGCCTCGGCGGTGGGGCAGGCTTACCACTTAACGCCCGATGACTTTATCTTTGGCTCACACCGCAGCCACGGCGAAATCTTGGCCAAGAGCTTTTCGGCCATCGCCAAACTCAATGACGATGACCTGACCCACATCATGGAGCGCTATCTCGATGGCGCTCCCTTGCGGGTTGTCGAAACGTTAGAGGCCAACACCGCAGAGGATTTGGCCCTTAACTACGTGCTGTACGGCACCCTGGCCGAAATCTTTGGCCGGGCTTACGGCTTCAACAAAGGCATGGGCGGCTCGATGCACGCCTTTTTCGCCCCGTTTGGGGTGATGCCCAACAACGCCATTGTCGGCGGTTCGGCTGACATCGCCACCGGATCGGCGCTGTTCAAGCGCATCAACCGCCGCCCCGGCATCGTCATTGCCAATATCGGCGACGCCTCAACCGGCTGCGGCCCGGTTTGGGAAGCGATGATGGTGGCCGCGATGGATCAATACCGCACGCTGTGGCCGAAAGAAATGGGCGGCAATCCCCCTATCCTCTTCAACTTTGTTGATAATTTCTACGGGATGGGCGGCCAGCCGCAGGGCGAAACGATGGGCTTTGGCGTGCTGGCCCGCATCGGCATGGGCGTTAACCCCGCCGCCATGCACGCCGAACGGATCGACGGCATGAACCCGCTGGCCGTGGCCGACGCCATCGCCCGCAAGCGCCAAACCCTGGAGGCCGGACAAGGGCCGGTCTTGCTCGATACCATCACCTACCGCTTCTCCGGCCACTCGCCGTCCGATGCGTCGGCCTACCGCGACCGCGATGAAATCGATGCCTGGAGCGAGCACGACTCGCTGGTGACGTTTAAGGCCTATCTTGAAGAGAACGATCACGCTTCGGCCCAAACGCTGGATACCATCCAAGAGGAAGCTACGGAGCGCATGATGGCGGTCTTGAAGGCGGCTATCTCGCTCGACATCTCGCCCCGCGTTGATGGCCGCAGCGAGGCTATCGGCGAGATGATGTTTTCCGACAGCTTCAAAGAAAGCATGGCCGATGGACAGCCGGAAGTTTTGTTACCCAAAGATGAAACCCGCCTGAGCGTAACCTTTGCCAAAAATCGCTTTGGTCTCGATGCCGACGGCCAGCCCTTGCCCAAACTGCGCACCTTGACCTATGCCGAGGCGCTCTTTGAGGCGGTCATCCACCGCTTTTACGAAGACCCGACGATGGTGGCCTATGGCGAAGAAAACCGCGACTGGGGCGGCGCGTTTGGCGTCTATCGCGGGCTGACCGAGGCGCTGCCCTACCACCGCCTCTTTAACGCGCCCATCTCCGAAGGGGCCATCGTTGGCACGGCGGTCGGCTATGCCTTGAGCGGCGGGCGCGTTGTGGCCGAGCTGATGTACTGCGATTTTATGGGTCGGGCCGGTGACGAGATTTTCAACCAGATGGCTAAGTGGCAGGCGATGTCGGCCAACGTGCTGTCGATGCCGCTGGTCCTGCGCGTGTCGGTCGGGGCCAAATACGGGGCGCAGCACTCGCAAGACTGGACCTCGCTGGTGGCCCACATTCCCGGCCTCAAGGTCATGTTCCCGGCCACCCCCTACGATGCCAAGGGCATGCTCAACCTGGCCCTACGCGGCACCGATCCGGTTGTCTTTTTCGAAAGCCAGCGCCTCTACGCCGAGCCGGAAACGCTGGTTGCAGGCGGCGTGCCGGTCAACTATTACGAAGTGCCGATGGGCGAACCGGTCGTGCGTCGCCAGGGCGATAATGTCACCCTCGTCACCGTCGGCGCAACGCTCTACCGCGCCCTGGAAGCCGCCGACGAACTGGCCGAGCAGCACGGCCTGAGCTGCGAAGTCATCGACACCCGCTTCATCAACCCGCTCAACTACGAGCCGATCATCGAATCGGTCAAGAAAACGGGTAAAGTGATCCTGGCCTCCGATGCCTGTGAGCGCGGATCGTTCCTGCACACTATGGCCTCCAACATCAGCCAGGTCGCCTTCGATTATCTTGATGGGCCGGTCGCCGTGGTCGGTGCCCGCAACTGGATCACCCCTCCGGCCGAAATGGAAGACGCCTTCTTCCCGCAGAAAGCGTGGATTATCGACACCCTACACGAGCGCATTCTCCCGCTGCCCAATCACAAAGTCAGCACCGTACAGGCCACGGCTGAGATTCTACGCCGCAATCGGTTAGGCGTTTAGTGCGTCTCAGATTGGTCCAGTTTCCGTACCAAGGTCGACTTACTCCCAAAATAGTCTGCCTATTAAAGCCGCTCTTTTGACCAAGTTGCAAAACTGGACCAATCTAAAGTTGAGCCAGTCTAATTCGCCTACACTCCATGTCATTTCGACTAGCTGGCGAGGAGAAATCCCTTAGACATTTCAATACCTGAACTATCCGCCGGGAAAAATTGGCGTTGTCGTTTCAAATCTTTCCAGCGGACACCTTTTTAGGCGTATTGCCATAGGGATTTCTTCGCTACGCTACGAAATGACATTGAAATATTTCTATTTCCGATCCTAAGCTGTTCTTTCGACCAAGCAGCGAAACTGGACCAATCTGAGACTGAGCCGGTCTGAGTCACCTGCAATTCATCCTATATAGCCAAAATCTCCTTGCTCCCCACAACCTGACGTGCTACAATCAATGTATTATGGTTAAGGAAGGTTATTATGCCCAAACAAAAATCCTTACAAATCTCTGGACACGTTAAGAATAATATGATTGTTTTGGATGAGCGTATTGAACTACCTGATGGTATAAAAGTTACCATTATCATTACCGATGAAGCCGTTGCACGGTCTTCAGGTTTGTGTGGCATCTGGCAAGATGAGCGTCCTGTAGAAGAAATTATTGATGATATCGTTAGCTCAAGGTCTGTAGGTTGATTGCTTCAATTGCCTTGGCTCACAACCTGACGCTGATTACAAACAATGTCAGCCATTTTAAGCGAATACCTAACCTAAACCTGGAGAATTGGCGAGATATCTAAACTGAGATTTTTGTCAGCGTCTCTCCCCTGCCGTTCGCATCTGACGCTTGCGGCTCACTCCGCCTCTATCCGTATCATAAATGCTCTGGGCTATGAAACTACCCCTAATCCCTACCCCCTACCCCTTAATTCCTGCCTTTAAGTACCTTTGGGAAAGCCAACAAAGCACCTTTGCCTCTAGTCATCACCCCCTACCATTGGGTATGGGGAGGACAAAATTCAGGCCGGTAAAGCCCTGTTCGAGCAGGTTGAAGCGTTAGATGCCCGGCAGTCGGTTGAATACGGCATTCAGTATGCCGCCACAGAGGAGGTAAAGAAGGTGTGGGCCACGGCGAAAAAGGCTTATATGCGTACGCTGAAGGTGGCCCGTATTGCGATGGTCGGCAATCTCAAGGCGGAAGAGGCGCTGCTGCTGCGGGGCCGACGTAAGGATGGTCTGGCCGAGTGGCTCGACCAGGCGACGACCTTCTACACCAATCTGTTGAACGATGCCGATCTCTTGGGGCAGATGGCCGAGTACGGCTACACCCCGACCAAGCTCGAAGCGGAAGCCGAGTTAGTCCGGGCCGTTATTGCCGCCCGCGTGACTCAGAAGGAAAACAAAGGCAACGCCCGCCAGGCCACCGGTCGCCGCAACGCCAAACTGGCCGAGCTGGACGCCTGGCTGTCCGATTTTCGCGCTATCCTACGGGTGGCGACGGAGGATAATCCAACGTGGTTGAAGAAGTTGGGAATGTAGGTTTGTGTTTTTTGGGGTAGTGTTTAGGGATGCTGCGACTGTAACTTAGGTAGATTTTTTTAAACCGCGTGACAAATTCTAAAAACGTCCCTCGAAAAATTTTTCTTGATCTCGTTTGAAGACATCCAAAGATATATCAAAACCAAATCGTTCCATTATCCATTGAAAATGCTGGAATGAATAATCATGGGAGAGAGCTATGAAATCAGTAACTTTATAACTTTCTTGTTTCGGTAAATTTAGAATATCACAGGTATAGCTCTTTCGTAGCCAACGCATACCTTCTCCAGGCCAGAAAAAAAGATTACGCCCCTGTGTACCAATCAAATTCACCTTTAGAACCAAAGTGTCATCGAAGATACCGGCTTGAGCAAGTCTCGCCGCAAATTCATACACTTCTGAAAGTTGATAAAGGGTTGAAAGAACACCTAATTTCTTTCCAGGTTCTACTCCTCGAGCTTGCCATTTTTCTTCTTCAACCCAGTCTTCTGAAAGCCCTCTGAAAAATGCGAATTGACCACTCTGATAAAATCTCCAAGTCTCATTGATTTCGAGAAAAATGGTGCTCATTTGAATATAATCGAGGTCACGATGCATTTCATGCAAAGTTAAATGAGGAAAATCCCAACCACGGTAACTAACTTTGTTTTCTTCAATTGATTTTACTAAATTAGGTAATGATAGAACACGTTCTTTCAGAAATTTCTGAGGCCGAATAACTATTTGCCAATAACCGCGAGTTTTTATCTTCTCTAATATTTCAGTACTCATGAAAAATCTACCAGTTGTTGGTTAAATTGCTCTTCATCATTTGAACTTATTATATTTCCTACTCGTGCTTGTGTTTCAAGAAATCTTCTAACGCCTCTTTCAATAGCTAAATCAAGGAGTTCGCGCATATCTGGGTAATTGGTTAATGGCTCGCTCCTTGGGCGACCACTCCGTGATCGAATGTATACTGTACCCTCTGCTAAAATGTTGTCATAACTTTTCTTACAAACTACCGGGTTTTCTTCAAAACCGATAACTGAGATCACAATGAAATTTTTTTCATCAAGAGTTATTTGATCTAGGTTGAAGGTAACATATGGCTCAGCATAGTTTCGAACAAAATCGGCAATAGTATCATACGAGAATGTTCTCAAATGCTGATTCTGCATACCTATGGGGTTAAAAGAGGTTCCTGATTCTGAAATTTCTTCCACGCCAAAAACAATATGCCCACCATCTCTCAGATTACCCATAGCCAAAATAGACTTCGTGACCTTGGCAATAGGGCTTCCATGAGTGCTTCGATCCCAGGGAAAAGAACTTTTATATTCCCTATTTCGATCCTCACTACCTGCATAAATAATAGAGCGATATTCTTCTTGACTCATAAGCCAAACTTCCTAATCTGTTTTTACATTCACCTTTTTAGTATATGTTCATTAATTTCAACTATAGATTTTCTGTATCCACCTAATGCTGAGTATGTGAAAAAGAATTTATCCATCTTTACACCAGCGTTTTCCTTGTTATAAGATTAGGACGATGGTCTATTTTTCCAATAATAAAGGTTATGGTTCGACAGTGGGATGGACTAAACGTCATTGAGATGAAATCGAAAAAAGAGGTACTGCAACTATAGCATATCTTACCTTGCCGCAAAAGGTTTGCGAGGGAATTTGGGGTGGAACGAGAATGTGCACGATCATTATGTTAGAAGCTATTTTGAAAGTAGGAGGGTTAGTTACCTTAAACCGCCATTGCCTCAAAAGCTACCTGCAATTGCTCCGTATCAGACATAGTGAAGTTGAGCTTTTCAAAGCCTATGACTCGCCCGGTTTTGTCTTTCATAAGAATTACTTCTTCCCCTGTCTCTTCGCTGATATATTCTTTCTGCGGATCATCAAACCAGATGGTTAGCGTGTTGCCTACTTTATCATAGTATACTTTTACTTGGGCCATATCTTTGTTCCTTCCTTGATCGCATCAGTTGGATAAGTGGTAATCAGGAAACCTCTCCGTTCGTGAGCCGACTGATAATGAGAAGCTCTGTCCCAAACGGATCGCGCACGGGGCAGGAGCGGATAGGCTCATACATCAGTTGATTGGAAGGGGGCATCCCTTTTCCCCCCGCCGCAATGAAGGCCTGCTGAAGTCTCTCCGCCTCTTGGGGTGTCTCCATCTGGAAAGTTATCTCCACATTTTGAGGAGCGCCGGATTTGCCTCGGAGCAAAGTCAGCCAGCCGGTTCCAATCGGCCAGCCTCGTGTACCTTCGCCTTCGGCATAGACTGCGGGTCCAAGCGCCTGTTGATAGTACGCGACTGCGGCCTCAAATTCCTCAAAATAAAGGGTGATACCAAAGGAGCCGCTGAAACGATAGCGGGGCTGAGGGATTGGATTGGTGAAGTAGGTATTTCGATATTCTTCGTAGTCCATTTCTCTTTGCTCTCGGCAGTATTTCTATCTGCAAAAGAATTCTTTCATCTTTCACAGCACTGTTTTTCACGACTTGGCTTCGACAATCTCTTTGATGGTAGCGAGAACGCCAGCCCAGAACTCATCCGAACGGGCGCGTTTCGCTTCATCGGGAATGTTATCCTCGGTAACCGCAAGCAGAACGCCGGCGTCTTGCGGAGTGAGTTCGAACGTCCAGTTCCGATAGTGCTCCGGGCGGTCAGGCAGCGGCTCAAGATCGCTCCAGTGGCTGTATTGGAGCAGCTTCTTGGGCATGCACTGAAGTACGGTTCCCTTCTCATAATAGGTATTACCGTTGAATGCTCCGCTAAATGTAATGGGGCTGCCTACTTGCCAGTCTGTGTCTACGTTCGCCCCAAAGAAATACTGTTTGGCCGTGGCTGGATTTACCAGAGCATCCCATACGTCCGCACGAGATGCCTGAATGACGATTGAGGTTCGGGATATGTGTTCGCGTTCCATTCTGGGGTTCACTCCTTTGTTGATGTATTACCACACCCGCATCGACTTAAACGCCTCAGCGTAGGTGACGCCAATTTTATCTTGCCTCAAAAGATCTGCGAGGGAATTTGGGGGGAACGAGAATTTGTGTAAGACCACTAGCTCCTGATCCTAATTTGCTTTTCGTCCACTATCCACAAATGGCCTATCAACGTTTCTTCTGACAGTACCTTTATCCACCGCTTTACGATATCCAACACGTACAGCTTATCTTGTTGCCTGAGGCGCATCACAATAATGCCAAAATACTCCTCCGGCAGATAAGCTCGAATATCAGCAAAGTCTGTGTCGAGCGTTACAATAGTCCGCTTCTCTAATTGACAAACAGAAGCTATATTTTCATCGGCTTCGCCAACCATATTTTGGTCATAGATTGTTGCCGCATCATACCCGGCTTGTTGCAGAACTTCGGCTACTTCAATCGGTAAATTCTCGTCTACTTTAAATTTCATTGCCTATTAAGCCGGTAACGACACAACTTGTTCACGGGTTAACTCTGCTGCATAAGCAATGGCGGCTTGAATAGATTCACGGGTTAGAGAAGGGTAAGTGGTTAATATTTCATCGACGCTCAACCCCGCAGCGAAATTATCCAGCACAACCGACACCATGACTCGTGTGCCTTTTATTGTCGCTCGACCGTGACATATCATGGGATCAACAACGATATAATCTTGCCATTTCATGATCATCATTCCCTTTTTCAGTTACAATGCGCAACCACCTGCTTTTATTATTGTCACCCAATCAACAAAATTATAGCACAGAATGTTCGATTTTATAGCGTAAATTGCTCATTTGCAGTACAAGGCTTCTCAAAACGGAGATGAGGAGATGAAGAAATAAGGAGATTGTTAGTGTCATTAGTTTTTCGCCACAACGATTCATAAAAAGTAGTGCGTATTGCGTAGTACGTAAAAAAGCACTCA
>JAGRBZ010000330.1 GCA_020433805.1 Anaerolineae bacterium | reverse complement strand
CGCCATAAAAATGGGCGCTAAAAAGCCCAGCGCCAGAATGATCCAGGCCAGCAAAACGGCCAGCAGTAACCAGTAGCGCGTGACAAATAAAATGATTTTTTGAATGGTGATGACCACGCTGCGGGTACGGCCCGTAACAACGATGCGGTCGTCTTCGGTGGGTGTCATAGTACAGTTCAGTTCGCCAGCACGGCTTTTATTTCCGGTAAATTCAAGAAAAATGGACGCAAATCGGCAGGGGTTTGGTCTGCAATGTAATCAACTAAGGTTCTGGCCTCGCGACGCAGGTCGGCAGCCGTGCTCCTATGGCCTCGCTGCGTCTCAACCCGGTAGAGTGTTTCCAGTATCATCAACCGTATATAGCGTGATCCCAAGGTTTCGGCCAGACGACGCGCTTGCGCTAAAATATCGACGGCCTCATCAAGGTGATGCATATCGGCCAAAATTTGGCCTTTGATCAACAAACTTTCGGCTTTAAAGGCTTGAAATTTCAGCGCATCAAGCAACTCAATAAAGTGATCAATAGTGGCAACTGCCTTTTCGTAGTTCCCCTGGCCCCGGTAAACCCGTGCTTCCGCTAATTTGAGCCAGACTAAAGCAAAATTGGTCGTGCTGTTGGGGTCAAGTAGCATGGTGCTTTCTTTGATGATTTTTTCGGCTTGAGCGATATCGCCGACAAAAACGTATAATTGCGCGGTGACACCCAAAACATACAAACGGATGTCATCAGGAAAGGTTTTGGATCGCTCTTGGGCCGAACGGGCAACGTCCAGCCCTCGCTCGACATCCCCCAGCAGGCCGAAAATAAATCCCAAATCGGCGCGTATGGTTACCTGGCCAAAAACCCAGCCCGCATCTTCGCTCACCTGAATGATGGCATTCAATTTCGCAATGGCCTGACCGAACTCGCCATATTCCATGTAAACGTGGGCCATAGCCCACTGGCTGTTAGCCAAATTCCAAAAATTGTTAATTGACTGACTAAGCTGGTACGCTTCTTCAGCCAGTTCAAACGCCTCTTGAAAGTTGCCGCGCAAATACTTTTGACTGGCGTTAACACTTAGATTATCGGCCAGCATGGGCTTATTGTCTAACTGACGCCATAACGTGCGGGCTTGCTCTAATGTGGCATCGATCTCATCAGCCCGACCAAGCCCCAGGTAAACCCAGGCCATATCATTGATGACATAAGCCATCTGCTCTTGCAAACCATACTGCTGGCAGATAGCAATGGCCTGATCAGCACTATCAAGCGCTTCCTGAAATCGCTCGGTATCTTTAAAGAGCAGCAGCAAGTTCCAATAGGCCTTGGCCTCGGCCTGCGGATCATTGAGCTTTTGGGCCAACGCCAGCGCCCGACGCGAAATCGCTTCACCTTGCCCAGGATTGTTGACCGGCGTGCTCGTAACACGAATAGTCGCCTGAGCCAATAGGGCCGCCAATTCTAATGGTTGGCTCGACCGTTCCCGGCTGAGAGTCTCCAACGCCTGGTAAATTTCCAAGGCTTCATCATATTTTCCGCCCAGTTCCAAATTGCGCCCAAGTTTGATGTATAGATCACGAAGCTGCGCCTCATCAACAATATCGGCCTGCTCCGAGACATCAATAATAGTCAAAACGTGGCGGTAGTGGGCCGCTGCTTCAGCATTGGCGTACGTCTTTGCCGCCGCATCGCCGGCCTGTAGGCAATAGTTTAGAGCTTGGTCATACGCACCGGCCTGGGTAAAATGGTACGCTAAAATTGGCCAGGTGTGGGGCCGAGAGGTATCGAACAGTCGCTGCATCGCGCTGCCGGTGCGTTTGTGCAGTTGCCGCTTACGACGCCGGCTTAGGGTATTGAGCAGCGCCTGTCGCAGTGCCTCTTGGCTGAAACGATAGCGATCTTCGCCATCTTGCAACGGCAGTTCTTCTATCAAACGTGCCGCCAAGAGCCGATCGATAGCATCCAGCAAATCATCCTCGCCCAGTTGAGACACCATTTGCAGCAGCGAGAAAGAAAATTCCGAACCAAGCACCGCGGCAGTAGTTAAAATTGGGCGGTCTTCAACCGATAAAAGTTCCAAACGACGCTCGGCCAGAATCAGCACATTTTGCGGCAAAGGAAGCATCACACCGGCGTAATTACTGGATTGGGTCGAAGGCCGGTTGAGCCATTGCTCCACTTGCCCTTCGGCTGCCAGTGCTTTGAGTGTTTCTTCTATAAAAAAGGGATTGCCGTTGGTTGTCTCGTAGAAGCTATCAACCACCAATTTGGGAACCCGCGTTTGACCCAGCGAAATTTCCAGAAACTCCTTAATCTGCTCCGGCGTGAGCGCTTCAAGATGAATAACCTGAGCACGGTTGCGGCGCAGTAGCTCGTGTTGGAGCCGGGTCAGCGGAGCATGAGACTCGATCTCTTCTAACCGATAGGTCAATACCAGCCCAATAGGGGTCGACTCGATACGCTCTGCTAGATAACCGAGCAGTTCCAGCGTGGCCGGATTGGCCCACTGTATATCTTCGACGATAATCAGCAACGGCTGTGATTGGGCGGCGGCGCGAAATACTGTCCAGCACCCCATAAAAATTCGCAGTCGAGCCTCGGCCTGATCGCCAACCGGCGAAGCCTCGGCACTATCCGATGTACCCGGCAGGAGCCGGCTTAATTCGACCGGAAGCGACGGATGAGATGCCGGCAAATTGTCGAGCGTGGTCGCAACCATATCAACCAGCGGATGGTAGGGCAGCGAGCCATATTCGCGGCAATGGTCACGCACGATATGCCCCCCACTTAGCCGCACTTGCGCCACCGCCTCATCGATGAGGCGTGTTTTGCCAATGCCCGCCATGCCCTCCACCAGTAAGGTCTGCCCCTGCCTTGACTGCACCTGCGACCAGGCCTGTAGTATCTCAGCGAAAGCACTCTTTCGTCCGATGAGCGGCACGCGGGGGATTAAATCAGCGCGTTTGGGTTTGGGGTGTGTAATGGATGGAGTCGAGTCATCGGCCAGATAGGCCAGGGTTGTAACAACATCATCCGTCGCAGGGCGTTGAGCCGGTTCTTTAGCCAGCAGTTGCAAAATCAATTGCTCAAGCGCCTCACCGATGTTGGCGTTGAATTGGCTTGGCGCAGGCGGTGATGACGTAAGCTGCTGCATCAATACCATCGCCGGGTTATCATGAATAAAAGGTGGGCGACCGGTAACCATCTCGTAGAGGATTACGCCAAAAGCATAAAGATCGGCTCGAAAATCGACCGGAAAAGCTTGCGCCTGTTCGGGGGCCATGTAAGCAACCGTGCCCAACGCGACACCTTCCTGGGTTAGATGTCGAGAAAAATTGGCCGGTCTAACCAGACCAAAATCCATGAGCTTGACCTGCGGGTCGCCCTGGGTTTGGATCATAAGGTTTCCCGGTTTCAAATCGCGATGAACAATCGATTGGTCGTGTAAGTACACCAGCGCCTCGCAGATTTGGCGAGCGATGTGCAGCAGTCGAGGCCAGGGCAGCGGCCCGTTCGAAAGTTCCTGAGCCAACGTTTGGCCCGACAAAAACTCCATAGCCAAATAGGGCGTATTCTGATAGATACCATACCCAAAAGCTCGGACAATGCGAGGGTGTTCTAGTTGAGCCAGCACGCGAAATTCGCGCTGAAAGCGGGTGAGCGCGACATCGGTTTGCGTATCGAGAAAATAGTGAAGTACTTTAATGGCGACGGGGCAATTCTCAATGAGATCTTTAGAGCGGTAAACCGCACCCATTCCACCACGTCCAATCAAAGCTTCAATTTGGTAACGTTCGTCAATCGTTTGGCCGATCATAGGCGTTGCTATTTCATCAAATTTTAGAGGTCAATACAAAATAGTAGCAGGTTCGATGAATTATGCAAAAGCGCTCTCAGCTAACATTTGTAGAGAAGAAGCCTACCTTGGAAACTCATAAATCCTTAAAAATTTCTGCACAACTTCTGCATACTCTTCCTTTAGGATAAGAATATCCGCAGCAATCAGCATGCGGTTAAAGCGGTCAGCATCGACAGGGCTACCAAAACTTCGTAAAGAATACATCATTTAACACACGCTTAAGCACTCCCCGCTAAAATAAGGCCCCACTAATAAGTGGGGTCTTATTTCTTTTAAAGACCTAACCACCGTTTTGCACACATCTTCTTGGTAATACACCACTGTATCTTATAATGGAAATAGATACAACACTTGCGCAATCAACATTACTATTCAAGGAACCCATGAACATGATCCGAAAATGGACAACCGCCAACATCCCCGATCAAATCGGACGCACTGTGATTATTACCGGAGCCAACAGCGGTCTGGGCTATCAAACCGCGCTGGCTCTGGCCCATAAACAGGCCCACATAATTATGGCCTGTCGCAATGAGGAAAAAGGCAGGGCGGCCCGCCACACCATTATGCAGCAGCATCCGAAAGCTTCAGTAACGGTCATGCCGCTTGACCTGGCCGATTTGGCCTCGATTAGCAAGTTTGCCGAAGCCTTCCTGGCTCAGTACGACCGGCTCGATCTGCTGATCAATAACGCCGGAATTATGATCCCCCCACACCGTCATACTATCGATGGCTTTGAACTACAGTTTGGCACGAATCATTTGGGCCATTTCGCCTTAACCGGCCATCTGTTGGAACGGCTTTTAGAGCAGCCTAACAGCCGAATAGTGACGATTTCGAGTATTGTGGCGCACATCGGTTGGATGCGGTTTGATGATCTGATGAGCAAACGCCGGTACAATCGCTGGCTGGCGTATGGGCAAAGTAAAATCGCCAATATCCTTTTTGCTTTAGAATTACAGCGCCGATTGACCGCCGCCAAAGCGACCACGCTTAGTGTCGCCGCGCATCCCGGCGGTTCGAATACCAATTTGCAGTATACCGGCGTCGGCCTTGATAATTCTCTATTTCAGAAATTGTTGTTGCTTCTGTTTAATCCATTCTTGCAAAATGCTAATAGGGGAGCGCTCCCACAACTGTATGCCGCGACGGCTGCCGGCGTACAAGGAGGCGATTATTACGGACCAAATGGCTTGCTTGAAATCAGAGGCTATCCGGCCAAAGCCAGTTTTCCATGGGCGGCCAAGAGTCAGGACGCAGCTCGTCGTCTGTGGCAGGAGTCGGAAAAATTGACAGGTGTTACGTATGATGCACTTTTTCAGCAGGCAGAATCATCCTTTGGAAGTAGGAATTAGGGATTGGGAATCAGGAATCAAGGAAAGGCTAATTCCTAATTCCTGACTCCTAATTCCTGGTTTTCATTTCAGTGGCGTGCTGTAGAGCCTGTTGCGCCTCTCTGTTTCTCAGTAAATCTTTAACTTTCTCTGTTAAACTTACCCCCGGTAAGAGTCTCTCGTTGAGGGCGGTACAGCTTTTTTCTTGAGCGGGAGACTATTCGTAGGAAAATTTTATTTTCATCAGAGGAGGTTACATTATGGATAGAATTCATGTTATGGAGCTAGTGCGCTCGTTTCAGGTGGGCGAAATCGACCGGCGTACGTTTTTGAAACGAGCGACTGCCGCTATCGGCAGTTTGGCCGCGGCGAACACGCTGCTGGCCGCCTGCGCCGCGTTCCCCAACGAAGACGCGCCGCCGGTGGTTGATGAGTCGCAGCCGGAAGCTGCAGCCGGGATGGAAACCGAAGGCGATTTGATGACCGGGATCGTCGAGTATCCCGATACCGATGACGAGACGTTGATGGGCTATCTGGCTCACTCCGCCAGTGGCGAACCGGCTCCGGCCATCATCGTTATCCAGGAATGGTGGGGGCTGAATGACCACATCAAAGATGTCGCCAATCGCTTTGCCAATGAGGGATTTGTGGCGCTGGCCCCCGACCTCTACCACGGTAAGGTTGCGACCGAGCCGGATGAAGCCCGTAAACTGGTGATGGAACTCGACAACGCTGAAGCCGTCAAAGAAATCGAGCAGGCTATTGCCTATTTACAGGGGCAGGATTACGTCAGTGCCGATAAAGTTGGCGTGGTCGGTTACTGCATGGGCGGCGGGTTGGTGCTGCGCACGGCGCTGGCTTCGGAAAATGTGGGCGCGGGCGTGGTTTACTACGGCCAGCCGCTCGACCCGGCGGAGGCCGGCGAGGTGAACGCGCCCATCCTGACCTTCATCGGCACGGAAGACAATATTCCGGTTGAGGGCATCGAGGCGATGCACGCCGCCTTTGAAGAAGCCGGCATCGAAAATGAATATGAGGTCTACGACGGTGCGCAACACGCTTTCTTCAACGATACCCGCGAGAGTTATAATGAAGCAGCCGCCGCCGACGCCTGGCCCCGTACGCTGAGCTGGTTCCGCGAGAATCTAAGCTAATTTGCCCTGTTTGCAAAAAATTAACATCCACAGATGGCCACAGATAACACAGATATTGTTAAAGTTTAGATAAATATGGATCTTTTGGAACTCAGGGGGTTGACAAGATCGTAAAACGAAAACCGTAAAACGTAATTCTTTTTTACGCATCTTGCTAACGGACACATTACAAATTTGACAACAACAACAAGCGCTCATCGTCTATTGCACGCTTTTTTGAACCACACTGATGCACTGAATTTTTATGAATTCACTGAAAAAATAGGCCTCCTTCAGTGAATTCAAGCCTATCCGTGTTTCAGTGTTTCACCTGTTATGTCTCGAATTTGGTCAAACGTCAAAGGTGTCCGTTAGCAAGATGTCACTATAATGAAACTGTTGGTCTTTAGGGTTAAATTGTGGTGATGGCTGTGGGCTGTGGTTCATGTAACTTTACGTACCACATAAATTTTCCTGACAGACCTTTTGCAGCAGAGACGGATATGGTATACTTGAAGTATCTTCGTTTTCGACCTCGCTTTGATGTTTTCTGTCTCCATTTATCACCGGGTTTGGTTGTTGTTCCGTGTTAGTCTGTCGTCCTAATAATTTCCAATGAATATGATGGTGTAAAAATCTAGAACTCTTTTCTAGATGGTCAGCGTTAGCTTGCAGGAGTATTGATGTCATGGCGAAAAATCACGATACAACTGTGTTGGTTGATATAATTATAGTCATATGAATATTCGTTTTAGTAGTAGATATTTATCAATTACCGAGTTTGAATGGGAAGAAATCCCGGAATTTGCCATAATTACAGGGCCAAATGGTTCTGGAAAAACTCAACTTCTCGATCTAATCGCAAAAAGCATTAATAACCCAAATTTCCCCAACAAAGTTATCATCGAGGGTATAGATTTCATCCAAGATCAAGTACTGCATCTAACTAGCGAATGGGCATTGAGAGATCCTAATAAAGTTGATATAGGTGATCTGCAAAAATCAATGGAGCGCTTTTACTCTGAATTCCGAAATTTTCAAAACGGGAACTTAAATTTAGATCATTCTTACTATCCAAAATTCAATGCATTGGTCAATAAACTTGGTAAACCTAAGGAGCTTATTACCCAGGATGAATTCTATGAGAACGCACAAATACCTATAGTTATACGCAACCAAAATGACTTCAATGCACAAATTGCCGATGTTTTCTTTAATTATAAGTATATATGGATAGAAAGTCAGCTTAAAAAGCTATCTGACGAAGAGTTTTTTGCCAATCATGGGCCTCCTCCCTGGGATATTCTGAATGAAATATTCAAAGAGGCCGGGCTACCATTTGAAGTTAACTCTCCAGATCAGTCACTTAGAAAGCCTTTCACTCTAGTATTAAAAAATATTGAAACAAATAACGTACTACAGTTTTCAAAATTATCTTCTGGTGAACAAGTAATCATTTCGATGATCTTATGGCTTTATCATGCTCGAGGCGACATAGTTTTCCCAAAATTACTTTTATTAGATGAACCAGATGCTCATTTGCACCCATCTATGGCCAAACAATTTGTCGAGACTGTATACAATGTTTTGGTACGCAATCATGGCGTACGAGTTATCATGACAACTCATTCCCCTTCTACAGCAGCACTTGCACCAGACGATTCTCTTTTTGTAATGAATAAAACAGGTGTCAGAATAGAACCAACTAATAAAGATGGAGCATTGAAAATTCTGACTACTGGGGTGCCTACCCTGAGTATTGATTACGAAAATAGGCGTCAAGTATTCGTAGAAAGTAAAGTGGATGTGCTATTTTACGAAAAAATCTATGAAAAGCTTCGCGCCAAACTTATACCTGAAATATCGATCAGTTTTATTGCTGCAGGGGTGGGGGGTCAAGGTAATGATAGCCAGGTTAAATATATTGTTAACAAACTAAGAGCTAATGGTAATCAGTCCGTATTTGGAATTATTGATTGGGATAGTAATAACGAAGGGAATGAATACGTTAAGGTTCCAGGAAAAGATAGACGGTATAGTCTTGAAAATTATGTATTTGATCCTATTTTGTTGGCTGGATTTCTGTTCAGAGAGAGATATATCGAAAGAGAAGTATTGGGTATAAACCAGAATGAAAATTATACGGACTTCAAGAACTTTGATGATATACGGCTTCAAGAAATAGTAGATTATATAATCAAAAAGGTCGGTGAAGAGATCGGAACTATCCATGAAGACTATAACCTTCTCGTCGAATACATTGGAGGGAAAAAGGTCAGAATACCTTCTTGGTATGTTTTTACTCAGGGACATCTTTTGGAAACTAAGTTGAAGAACGTCTTCAATCAACTTAAGAGATACCAAAGAGAAGAAGACCTTAAGAAAGAAATCATTAATAAAGTTGTGGATGATATTCCAGATTTCATACCTGTTGAGTTGTTGAAGATTCTAAGGGAAATCCAAGCATAATTCTCCTTCTAATTACCGACGCGGGTTAACAACCGTTTCCAGCCGACCGCACGGACTCCGCATTTTTTGAAGTTGATTTTGGCACTTTGAGGCCAAGTAGGGCGGAGTCTGCGTGGCGGCGGCTAAAACGGAAGGCGTTAGTGTGCAACACATCAAACAAAATCCCTATGGACATCGAAGTTAAAACACTCCAAAAAATTGAATTTGATCTTTTGAAACAAGTTGACAGGACCGAGCGGGTAGAAATCGTCTACGGTGCGCGTCTGTTATCAAATCGGCTTGGGCTGGTGTTACAACCCATAAAACAAGAGCCGGTTATGGCTATTCCCCCTTGGAGTGATGAAGGCATAGCGAGTCGCATCTCGAACTGGCAGCCGGAGATTGAGCGTGGGGGCAGGCTGCTTATGGCTTTGGCTGGCAAGAAGGCTGTTGGCTTTGGCATCGTAGGGGGCAAACATAAAGATGGCTCAGTTGAATTATGCGCGTTGTTTGTAAGCTCCGAAGCGCGGCAAGCAGGCATAGGCACACGCCTTTTTCAGCAGCTTGAAAAAAGTGCCAAAGCGCAAGGGGCAACGTCACTGTTTATCTATTCAAATCCAACCCAATCAGCGGTCGATTTTTATAGAAAGCAACAGTGCGAAATCATCGGTTTAGCCGATAAAAGATTGGTGCCTCATTTGCCGTTGGACGTTATTTTTGCGAAACCATTGCTCAAAAATGAGTGCGATTCACCCCCATTTCCATGTAAACCTTTATTGCAATTAAGTTAAGCGTCGTAGCAGCTACACCCCTCAATACGCCTCCGCAATGTCTCTCGTCAGGCTTGGAATG
>JAGRBZ010000329.1 GCA_020433805.1 Anaerolineae bacterium | reverse complement strand
GTTTCCTCTTTTCTGCTTTTGGGTAACTATGCCTCCGCTTTGCTCATCCGTCAATCTCTTTCTGGCCGACTACTAGTAGTTTCTTGATATTAGTACTCACTTTACACTTTATCCATTTCTTACTGAAAAATTCTATCAAAACTATTCATAAGGAAACAAGATATGCCTTTATCTATTTCTAACGATCTTGCCATACGCTCTGCATCTTTTGCTCTAGATGCATTGTCGGTGCGTCAGAAAGTTACAGCAAATAATATTGCTAATGTTGATACACCAAATTTTAAAGCTCAGCAAGTTAGTTTTGAAGAACAGCTACAGCAATCTCTTCATCGTGATAAAGCTAATCTGCGGCTAAAAACTACTTCTTCAGGTCACATACAATACAAATCCTTGTCAGATTCAAACCTTATTGTAGTTAAACGTAATAACAATACTTTACGTAACGATGGCAACAATGTTGATATTGACCTAGAAATGACTACTTTAGCTGAAACGTCCATTCGTTTTCAAGCACTTACTCAATTGACTGGAAATAAACTAACGCTAATAAAGGATATCGTACGTGAAGGTCGTTAAGTTTACGCAGCCTTTATGTTTCTTTAACTTATATTTTACTGACGACAAGTCGTGGTATGTGATAAAGTTAGTGGAATAAAAATTTAACTAAGAAAGGAGGTAAAACAATGGATGTTAAGACTCTTTCAAGTATGTTAGGTCAACAACTAAAACTTGATGGTAAAGCGAGCATTAAAACTGATGAAAGCACAGAAGATGGCTTCAGTCAATTTTTACAAATGTTTTCGGATGAAATAAGCGAACTGCCTATCCAGCAAGAGAATTTGCTGACTGCAAATGTTGGATCAAGTTGGCTCCAATTGCTACTAATACCTTTTCATCAGCAATTTGAATTCCAGTTGTCTGACTCAAATCTCTCTCTCGCCCTAATTGCTGGGGAGAAGGAGGAAGGAGCGGCACAAGAAAATATATCGGCATCATTAACTGAAATTATGATTGCATTACAACCACTCGTTGGGCAGAGTGATATGCCTGTGTTACCTCATCCAGACATTAGTTCAGATGAAGCTATACAGTTTGGCTTGGCTGTTACAAATGAGAATAATGATGTGAACTCTTCCAGTTTGTTAAATGTTCTTGCGAGTGTTCCCCAGGTAAAAAATATGCCGATTTTATCTGATAAATCTAAACAACTTCTAGAAACAACCTATGCGCTTACTCCTCCTAATACAGATGTTGATGTCGTTGCTTCGGGGAATATTTCTAGTAAAAACTCTCAGTTTCGCGGGGTTATCGTTGGTAGTTCGCAAGTTGTCCAAGAATCGGACACAATTCTACTTCCAAACTCTACTGTAAACAACCTGAAATCTACAGCAGTTGATGCAGATAAAGCAGCGCCAGACTCCCAACTAGCACATAACAATCTTGTCCTACCTAGTAAGTTTTCGTCACAATCGCAAACAAGTTCTTCAGCTGAGTTGTCGCTCGTGACTCCTCAGCCCAATATGCCTCCAGTAACAGGATCTTTATCAGGAACGCAACTCGTGAACGTTGAGTCCTTATCTAAGGCTCAACTGCCCAATATTCCCGCTCTGCATCAAATCACTGAGTCTGTTAGTATGTTGACTCAACAAGGCCAAACAGAAGTTCGAATTCATTTGCAGCCAGAGACATTAGGACATCTTATGGTGCAATTGCACCTTAATGATGGAAACGTAGCCGTACGAATGCTTGTGGAAACACCTCAAACTCAGGCTCTTATCCAAGAGCATCTGAATCAACTGAAAATGGTTTTTGCAACTCAAGGTTTACAAGTAAATGGATTATCAGTGTCAGTTGGGCAAGAGAATCCGGCTTTTGATATGCTCGGACAGCGTTTTAATAATGGTTCGAATAAACCAAATCGCCATCGGGTGCACTTGTCACTTGATGAATTAGAAGAAGTTACTGAGAGTCGTCCTACCACAAATATGTGGGGTGTTCTACGTGCGGTAGACTACCAAATATGATTAAAGTTGGGGGTGTGACCTTGGTGAATTTGATGAAAATTAGGATTCGACATTTAGACCTCGAACTCTTTATACGATTTTTATAGGAGATTTTTATGCAAGTAAGCTCTACACCTTCTGTTAGTTCTAATCCAATACAAGAAAATAAATCTAATCAATACGATCTTGAGACAGATGGTTTTGGGCAGGATGCATTTATGAAATTGCTATTGGCCCAATTGCAAAATCAAGATCCACTTAAACCGATGGAAGATAAAGAATTTATTGCGCAACTAGCCCAATTTAATTCGCTAAATCAGCTCACCCAGATGAACACAACTTTAGACGAGTTAATGACGGCCCAAACGTTGAGCCAAGGTAGCTCTTTAATTGGAAAAGCTGTTACTGGTTTGTCAGGTAATGGAGGCGCTATATCTGGCATAGTTTCAGGACTAAAAATTGTAAATGATAAAGTGGTTTTGGACGTAGATGGGCAGAGCGTGCCGCTAGATACGGTCAACTCGGTTGAGTTGGACAGGAGCATCAATAATGATCAACAAAGTCAATTTACCTATACTCCCAACTCAGAAAGTCAATAAATCTGCAAATGAAGCACAAATCATATCTGCCAATCAAACTGGTCAAACAAACTCGTTTGAGGATGTTCTTAAGACGCAGCTAGGTCGTTCTCCTACAGTTCGATTTTCTGCTCACGCCCAACATCGCATTACTTCACGAAATATTGATTTTGGGAGTAACGAAGCCATGCGTTTGGAGCAAGCTGTTGAGAAGGCTGCAAACAAAGGTTCTCGTGAGTCACTTATTCTTATGGATGATTTAGCACTGGTTGTTAGTATAAAAAATAAGGTTGTTATTACTGCCGTAGATGCTGATAGTAGAAAGGAAAACGTATTTACTAATATTGATAGTGTCGTACTTACTTAGTCGTTATCAGTAATTTATAGGATTATAACTGTAAACACACCCAACCGGACCTGTTAGAGGAAGTTGGGTATAGATAGGAGAATTTTCAATATGATGCGTTCAATGTCGCTGGCAATTTCTGCCTTGCGCAATCACCAAATCTATATGGATGTTGTTTCTAATAATATTTCAAATGTTAATACCACTGCTTACAAAGGTGGTCGTATTGCCTTTCAAGAGCTACTCAACCAGACACTCCGAGGGAGTAGTGCCCCACGTGGTGGTGTTGGTGGTTTGAACCCCGTTCAGATCGGTCTAGGTATGGCCTTAGCTGGTGTCGATACTATCTTCACTCAAGGAAGTTTGCAAGATACAGGTAAGTCAACCGACCTGGCAATTCAGGGTGACGGGTTTTTTGTTCTTGATAGTGGCGATGGTTTTTACTATTCTCGCGATGGCAATTTGGATGTAGGTCTAGATGGTTCACTGCTAAACTTGGCTACCGGTTATCCGGTTGCGGGTTGGCAAGCTGATGATAATGGCGTTATTGATACAACCCAACCTCTGGGGAGTATCAAAGTTCCGTTTGGTCAAACAATGGCTAGTGCTACCAGTAATCTGGAACTACGTGGTAATCTTGATGCTCAAGCTGCTGCTGGAGATACAGCCGTAGTCACTACCAGCGTATACGACTCGTTGGGTACGGTACATGATGTTACTATTACATTTACCAAAGACGCAACCAATAATCAGTGGAGTTGGACAGCATCTACTGCCGACGGTGATATTGGCGGACTTACTCCGGCTGGTACTACAGTTAGCTTTGAAACTGACGGTAGCTATAGTACCACTAACCCGGATACAACTCTCACGATAGCATACAACAATGGAGCAGATAGTCCGGCCACAGTAAATCTTAACTTTTCGATCTTAACTCAACTTGATGGGCTAAGTTCTGTTGCTCCATCTAGTCAAGACGGTCTACCGCCTGGTGATTTATCCACCTTTTCTGTAGGCACAACTGGTGAAGTTGTTGGTATTTTCTCGAACGGCCTTAATCGCAAGCTAGGTCAAATTGCATTGGCTACTTTCCTTAACCCGGGCGGGTTACAGAAAGAGGGGCAAAGTCTTTTTGCCACTTCTGCTAACTCTGGTGTAGCTCAGGTAGGCCTACCGGGACAGGATGGCCGAGGCCAGATTTCGGGAGGGTATTTGGAGATGTCAAACGTTGAGCTAGCCCAGCAGTTTACGAGTATGATTGTGGCTCAGCGAGGGTTTCAAGCCAATAGTCGGGTTATTACTACCTCTGATGAAATGTTGCAAGAGTTAGTGAATTTAAAGCGGTAAGGTAGTACTACAAGAGCTTTTTGAGTTTTTGAAATTACTATCGTTTTCAACTCAGGGGAAGGTTCTCTACGAGTCCTCCCCTGAGTTTCTACGGTTTTTTAACATAAAGATAGCTCTCGTTAGGTAGTTTTTCCTAAAGATTATGGATATCCCCTCCTCTCCTCAAGTTAATCAACAGACCGTTGCCCAAGTATCATTTATATCAAAAGATCATACATCTCTTCAACTGACTAAAGGCCATGTTCTTGAAGCTACAGTTCAACGTGTAGCTGATTCGTTAGTATGGCTTAATGTGGGGGGGGAAGTTTTTGTAGCACGGTTGGAAATTCCTTTGCAGGCTAACCAACAGATAGCTTTAGAAGTTGCTGACGTTACCTCTACCCAAATTAAGCTCCGCTTGGCTGGAGACACAACCGGGAATCAGTTACAAACGACATCTCCTGTTTTTACACATAATCTTGAAACCCAATTAATGTCTTGGGGGCTCGAAGCAGATGATGTTAATTTAGTTATTACCAAAACACTTTTAACCCATAATCAAACCCTTAATCCTGATGATATAGAAACGGTACGTACTTTATGGCGTGGATTATCGCCTAATTTGTCTCTTCCTGCTACGTCAGGAGCAGAGACGGCGGCCTATCTTTTTGCCCGCCGACTCCCTGTTAATAATGAAGCAATTACGCTGACTCACTCTTATCTAAATCGATTACCTGATATTGTTCCTCAACTTACAAAACTGCACACAACACTGAGTCAGGCTTACACCAAAATTAGCTCCCATACAAATCCGTTATTAGGTCAATTAGGTCATCTAATTGAAAGTACACTCAACCAGGCAACTGGCTGGATAATTCCTGCTGATGCTCCGCCGACAGAGATCGCTGCTCGGCTAGCTAAACTTATTCCCTCTACAGGAACATCTCCTGAAGCCGAACTGGCTAATCATCTTTCGCAAATTCAAAAAATGTCATCTGGTAGTGTAGGTGAGGGAGGTGCTTCTCCTTCTATAGTTATTGAACCCACATCTACAGCTGTCTCTTCATCTTTATCTTTATCTTTATCTTTACCTATTCCTGCTTCAGGCTCTGCTTCGACTGTCTTACCTGTTACCAATCCATTACACCAGTTGGCCGCAGCCATAACCAAGGTGTTAGATGCTATTAGCACTGGTTCGTTGAATATAGATCAACCAGAAATTGAGACTCTAAACCGACTGGCTCGCCAGGTAGACTCTCTTTCAAATACATTGGGAGCATTACAGCTATCTAATTTAGCGCAATCTCCCAATCTGACGACCGACCCCTACTATACCTTCTCGATTCCCTTAGTTACTCCTAATGGTTCGCATACCGCGCAGCTTAAAGTTTATCGACAGCTTGGTCATAGTACGATAGATCCTAATAACTTAAGGCTGGCTCTCTTACTTGACCTGCCAGAACTAGGCCAGATGGCTATCAACCTTACTATTCATCAAGCTGAGCGTTACCTAAGCGGACAAATTTTGAGCGGACGTGAGCAAACTCATTATCTAGCCAATACCGAATTAAGTAAACTTCAAGATCAATTGGTTGCTCTTGGATATCGGGTAGGAGGATTGACTGCAGGCTTACTCGAAATTGATTCTCCTTTGACTACTATGAATGATACTCCTCAAATAGATTCGATTTTGTCCACACAACTTAACGTGGAGGCTTGATGATGCAACGATCACGTCGCTTTGGTCGAGCTAATTCTCATAGACCTCGTGCTGTGGCTTTAAGTTATGATGCCGACACAATGCCGGCTCCAACGATTGCAGCCCAAGGACAGGGAGAAGTGGCTGAACGTATTATTGCTCTAGCTAAAGAGCACGGTGTCACGATCCGACAAGACCCTGACCTCGTTACATTACTAGCGCAACTGGATATAGGACAAACTATTCCTCCAGAACTATATGCTGTTGTTGCCGAAGTGCTAGCCTTTGTCTATCAGCTAAAAACAAAGCGGTCTCAAACCTGAAACATCTCATTATTCCCCTAACATCTTTTACGTAAATTTTATGTCTCTTTAATGTGGCTTTTACTGATCCTTATCTCTGTAAATGATATAGTGACAGTTGAAAATTGGCTCACCAGATACCAAAGATTAGATATTTTACATGTTACAAGGCCTCTCAAATTACTGTAATGGATCTTAAGTTATCATTTTTAATCATTATAACTATAGCCTTGATTGGACTGGCTGTGCCTGCTTGGGCACAGTCGCCCTCTCCTGCTCATGAAAATAAGCAGTTAGACGCGCCTTTGCCCTTATCGGCCTATCCTCGCCCTAAAGATGATAATGGTATGGGGATCCATTGGAGTACCAATCTCTACGGTCAAAGTGATGATACTACTGACTATTTTGTGAATGAGCTTAAGGCAATGAATATCAAATGGGTCAAAATTATTAATGAGCATAGCGAGGGACGCCATTACGATTATCTAATTGAGCAATTAGTAGCCAACGACATCATGCCTATATTGCGGCTTTATACCCGATGTAATGAGCCTCTTAATTTAGGTACATTGGGTAAGATGGTTAATTATTATGTCCCTAAAGGTGTTTATTATTACGAATTGTATAATGAACCTGACTTGTGGGGTGTTGATGGCGGCTGGTGTGAAAGAGGTGAGCCGGATCCCGAATATTTGGCTCGTATTTGGGCTCCCTCCGCTCGTGAAGTGATAGCCCAAGGGGGACACCCATCTCTTCCTTCAATATTTCCTGTAGGTAAAAATGTACCTGAATGGAAAAATAGTTTTTTTCAACGCTTTTTAAAGGCTATCAAAGATAACGGCGATACCGAAATTCTCTATAGTAGTTGGGGGGCAGTACATAACTATTTCTTAAATCATCCACCTGACTATCCTCAAAATGAGGTCAATTTAACTGGGCACCTTCTGACGCCTGATGAGATTATCCGCTACAAACTCAATGAGGCTCAAATATTTTCCATTAATCAAGCCCGGTCGAAACAACATGAGCCAGGTGGCTACTACGTGGGCAGCGACCCTACGCAAGATGTTAGCGGTTTTCTGCAATTTGTCGGCTATCACGACCAATTTGTTGAGTTGTTTGGTTTTGAAATTCCTCTAATCAGTACAGAGGGAGGTGCAACTGTTGGGTCGTGTGAAGATCCTCGTTATCCCTGTGTGAATGAACAATTACAGATGGAATGGACTTTGGCCTCGTATGAGTACATGCTCAATGAAGCTCCTGAATATTACTTTGCCACCAATACATGGCTGATCGCTCAACAGGCGCTTGATTTTGGCGGTGGCTATATCTGGGAAAGTAATGCCTGGTATCACGATCGAGAAGGCAACCACTTGCCTATTGTTGATGCCTTAAAAAATCATCCCCGCAAGGGGCAGTTTCGTTGGGATCAACAACCGGAAGAGAATGCGCAGCCTATAGCTGAGGCTGCACCATTTAGTTCTCTCTCGACCGAGAGTGATACTATTGCCTCGCTTTCGGCCATTAGCCAGCTAGCTCAATATCCACGTCCGGCAGGAGACAACGGGCGTGGTGTGCATTACTCCCCCACTATTATGGGACAACCTACTAAGCAGGTTGATTTCTTTATTGACGAATTATTAGCTATGAACATGAAGTGGGTCAAACTGATGCAGGGGGACATCCCCAAAGTAGAGCACCAATACCTGGTTGAGCAATTAGTGCTCAATGATATCGAACCTGTATTGCGCGTCTATAAACCTTATAATGAGCCATATGAACACCTAAATGCCTTAGTTACCAACGCTTTGCCAATGGGCGTGCATTATTTTGAACTGTATAATGAGCCTAACATTGGAGGATTTCCGGGCGGCTGGCGTGATGGTGAGGCCATTAGTGTAGAGCGGATGTTAGACATATGGATTCCTGCTGCGGAAGCCATTCAGCAAGCAGGAGGGTATTCTGGTATACCTACTCTTGCGGTTGGCGGTGATTATGATGACATGGTATTTTTAAGAACTTTTTTAGACGGGCTTGTAGACCGTCAACGTACTGACCTATTAAAGCAATCTTGGTTGCCGCTACACAATTATTTTCTTAATCATCCTTTCGATTATCCTAGCGATCCAGTCAACTTGCAAAATATTCCCCTAGACTCAGCAGAAATCTCTAAGCGTAATCTTACCCCCGAACAAGTGCAAACCATTAACACTGCCCGAGCCAATGCACGACAACCAGGTGGTTACTATGTAGGTGATACTGTACACGAAGACTCTAACGGGTTTAGAAAATTTGAAGCCTATGCAAAAATCTTTCACGATCGCTTTGGCTATTACATTCCTATTATTACTACCGAAGGTGGCCCTCTTACCGGTGATAATCAAGATCCTCGCTACCCACCTGTTACAGATGACGATGTAACTAAATTAACTCTACAAGCGTACCATGCTATGCTTGACGAAGCCCCAACTTACTACTTTTCCTATATGCCTTGGTTAATGGCTAATAAAGCTGGTGGTCATTGGGATAATGCTTGGGAGGACGCTGCCTGGTATAAGTTAGATGGAACTACACTCCCGGTAGTAGATGTATTGAAAGGCGATCCACGTCGTCAGGAAGTGAGGCAATGGGAAAGTAAACCAGAGCAAACTCCGTCAATAGTCAATCAACAACCACTTACGTCGGCGGAAAAAAATGAGCAGTCACCAGCCACAACAACCTCAACGCCTAGCACAGAAATATTGTCCGTTAGTCAAAGCAATCCGGTTTGGGAAGTATCCAATGCGACCTGGCAAACTGCCGCCAGCAAATATCCCCGGCTGCGCATTAATGTAGTTAATGCCCATGGTCAGCCATTATCAGGTCAACAGGTACGAGTAGAATGGTCCGACGGCTGGACATTGCTACTTACAGAAACAGATCAAGCTCATAGTGTTTCAATGCCACTCATTGTACCAAATGATACTTATTTTATCAGCTTGGCAGGGGGAGGGGAAGGAATAAAAGCTAAAGGAGCCGACGGTTTTGATCTTAATGCAACGTTTCAATTGATGAACTAATCATTTGTTATTATTTCGCCGACGATATTCTCTTGTGTTTGAGAAGTATCTACCGACAATTCTTGTTTGCTTACTATTACAGTGTTAAATAAGTGATGTGGTATTTTCGGTAGGTCACTCCGTCATGCCCGAATGGATTTATCGGGCATCTACTGGCGCTAACGAATGGATTCCCGATAAAACCATGCGGGCATGACGCTTAAAACCTCGAAAAACTTATTTAACACTGTACTATTTATTAGACATTATATCGATTAGAAAAGACAAAACAGAAAAAAGAGATAAACTAAGGGCAACCAAGAGAAAGCAGGAG
>JAGRBZ010000032.1 GCA_020433805.1 Anaerolineae bacterium | reverse complement strand
CCCCGAGCGGGTCATTGGCATCAACCCTCTGGAGTTCCGGGCGGGCGCTGACCTGGGTGCGGTCGTGGCTAATGTGATGGGTGTGATGCGTAAAGCGATGGGCGCTAACTGGGATCAGGCGGTTCAGATGCAGGAAATTTTGGAGAATGCGCTGCTAGCTGTCATCAGCGGCCAGTCTGAGGCGACCATGGTCCATCTCTTCAAACTTTTGACCGACCCCGATTATCGCTACGACTTGACCTACAACCTCGATGACCCGATCGGCCAACCCTACTGGCAGGCGCTAGAACAGAAAAAAGATCGTGAACTGGACGCTATGTTCTCTGTCCCCCGCCGGCGCATTAACGCCTTCCTGCGCAACTCGGTTGTTCGCCGGATTGTGGCCCAACCGCGCAGCACGGTCAACTTTCGCCAGGCGCTTGATACCGGCAAGGTCATTCTGGTTCAGCTCGACGGCCGGATGGGGGCCGGTAACCGCACCTTCGTTGGAGCGATGATGATGTACAAACTCTTTGGCGCAGTCATGAGCCGCATGGATATCCCCGAAGCTGAGCGGCGGCAGGCAGCTATCTGCGTCGATGAGTTCCAGACTTTTGTCGGCCAGAGCGGGCAGGAGTTTGCCGATATTCTGGAGCAAGCCCGCAAGATGGGGGCCAGCTTGACCCTGGCTCACCAGCATTTGGGCCAGTTGGGCGACCTGACCAACTCGGTCGCCAACAACACCGGTACCAAAGTGGTCTTCCGGGCCGAAGCGGCCGACGCGCCAAAATTCCTCAAGTGGCTACCGGAACTCTCTGCCGTCGAGGATTTGACCACCCTGGCCAATTTCCGCTGTTACGTCCGGCCCATGGTTAACGGCTCGCCTCAACCGGTCTGCACTCTCCACACCTACGCCGACCCACCCATTCCCGACCCGGCCGTAGAACTGCGCACCGCACGACGCGGCGAACCGGACCCGCTGCCGCCCCATCCCGGCGGGGACTCCCTCCGCCAGGTCGAACGGCTGCGGCAGCTGGACTCCGACGAAGCCCGCAAGCAGTGGCTAAAGACGTTGCCGGAAGCGGACTGGGCTGGCTACCGGGCCGCTCGCCGCTATCACGACGCGGTGCGGCGCAACCAACTCATCGAGCAGCCGGAGCAGATTCCCGACAAGCTGGCCCGAGTCCGCGCTCTGGTACGCCTCGGCTACGGCACGCCCCACTATGAGACCGAGGCGCTGGTTGATACGATTTTGGGGTATTGAAGGGGTTGTATGAAGAACATCGCCGATTGCTCTTCAAAAGAATAAAAACATGAACGAACTTTTTTGACCTTTAAGGGTTGCATTTGATCATAAACACCGGCGCTAAAGCTTTTCTTTCGAGCAATCCATAATCCTTGAAGCATAGGATTACACCATCGCTAATGAACAAGCACCCTTCGATACGCTCCGCTACTCAGGATGCTTGTTCATTAGCAGCGATATCACCTACGATCAGTAGTTTTCCTGAGGCGGTCGAACTCTATAATCGACCGAATTCATTTCTGACATAGTAAAGAACTTCGTATGGAACGACGCCATGGGTTGGATCTGTACTGCTATCCTATGATTGGGATGACCTGCCCCAGAGGTAATGGCTGTGGCAGATGATTGTCATTCGTAACCCTAGTAGTTTAGCAAATAAAGTTTGCCGGATAAAACCTCGGTTAATTACGGGAATCTATCCGACAAAAGAACATTGTCATACTACTAGGCTTATCATGAGCAACACTTGGCCTGGGAAGATCGATGTTGCAATTTGCCCAAAAACCCCTTTATAAGAAGATAACGCTATTGGTGGTAGGTAATACTACGCTTAATTAATCGTGGAATGGACAGAATTAACAAGATTACTAAGACCGGCCACTGACCTTCATGTAGGTCTTTTATTAAACGGCCTGCTAGTGTCTCTCCGGACTCATCTTGGCGATTTTCAGCGATACGCGGCTTTAGGCAGGCTCCATTCAGTTTGGGAGTCGCGCAGACGGTGCCGTTCCAACCATTATCATGCCACGGTACTCGGATTGAGATGTGACGCAGCGCGTATGAGTTATTCATTGAGTTTGCTCCTGTTTCTCATGTCTGTAAGCTAGCCGGTTACCTAATAATGTCACGAGTTGATGTAATTTGTATAGATATTAGGCCCACCCGATCGCCCATATGGTGCGCTTGTTTTGTGCCATGGAGTCACGTTGCATTTGGCAGTAACTGGGACAACGCCTCTTGAAAAAATTCTACTTTGACATACTTTAGTGTCGCCCGGTGACCGTCTAACCGTTCATCAATGGACCATAGGGTTGATTGATACGTGGACCAGTAAGCAGTAAGGTCGCCTGCTTGTAAAAAAGCCAAGCTAGGTTCTTCGGCAAAGCTTTCTGTATTAATTTGCGGCGACTGATGGGTCTGCCACCAGGTCCATACAATTAGCGGAAAGACATCTTGTTCTATTTGCAGTTTTTCGACAAATTGATATTCGGCTCTGCGCTGGCCGGATCTGAGAACGCCAAAAGCTTCCAGACTTCTAAGAAAAGCGCTGGCAGCATTAGTGACTACTTTACGCTGGCCGAAAATCGCGCTAACGTGTCGGCGCAGTTCTCGGCTGGAAAAATCATCCCCAGGTGCGTAGCGACCGACCAAAAAGCGGCTGATTTCTTGGGCAACGTTATTTTGGGCGATGAGATGAGCCAAATAGGCGGGAGCCATCGTTGAAATCGGATAGGCCCGACTATAACTCACCCATACATCTTTGGCCGCAGTACGACGTGCGTTGCCGTCACCTTCTGTGGTCACAAAGTAGCGTAGGATGATACCCAGGCTATTGCGACGAGTTTTTTCGCCCCCCAACTCTTGCATCGTCTGTCCCAGGGCGGCTTGGATTAGATCACCGATAGGCTGGTGCGGTTCCCACAGGTCGTGGACGTCGTGAATCCATTCGGGTTTGACGGGAAAGTCGAGACCAATCATGGGCGTGAGACCTCGACAAACGGGACCACTAACTCTTCCAATGATAGCCCACCATGGGAAATTCTGGTTGCGCCTGCCATATCAAACAGGAGGTTGCCGGGCAGGTAGACCGGCTGGACGAGTGGGGGTAGCGTTTTGAGCGGCAAACGGCGTAGATTGTGAGTCCGAGCGTAGTCGTCGGCTAAGCTCGCCTTATCAAAGATAGCCACCCGACGTGCGTAGCTTTCGATAAGAGCCTTGGGCGGTTTTAGACCACTGCCGACACCAGCGATATTACCATGATCAGCCGTAATAAAGAGCCGGTAGTCATGATTGAGTAAAATATCAAACAGTTTAGCCAAGCGTCCGTTCTTTAAATGGCTGCGCAGCGTGTCGTAATAGACACGCTTGTCGGCTTCAGCAGGCATATCTTTAACCGTGTGCATCACATCATCGAAGAGATTGACTAACACTCCCAACCGACGATTCTTGCTCTCAGCTACGGACAGAAGATCATTCAACCCTTGGCCGTTCACCTTGACTGCAACGTGAGCTACTCGACGCTCTGGGATATTGTGGTTAACCCAATATGCTTGCCAACGGGCGGCATCCTCTGTCGTTGTACCAATAGTTTCGGCAAAGGCGGTAGGCGGCCGTCCGGCAAATAGTGCCTGACGTGAAATCGGCGTGATGGTGGGTGTCAATGCGTAAGTTCGATTTTCGTAAAAAACCAAACCAGGTACAACCGTCTGCAAAAAGTCTTTAAGAAGAAACCATTGGTCCATGGCCAAACCATCAAAGCAAAGTAAGGCCAGTTTTGCTTTGCCGTCGACCTTTTGGCTTAACCATTGGTTGACGGCCATTAGACTAATAGGGCCTTTATTATCCTGATAGTAGGAAACTGCCCCGTAACGCTCCAGAACAAAGTTCCAGAAATGGGTGTCGATA
Source organism: Anaerolineae bacterium (assembly GCA_020433805.1). GTDB lineage: Bacteria > Chloroflexota > Anaerolineae > 4572-78 > J111 > JAGRBY01. The sequence continues at coordinate 32,370 of JAGRBZ010000032.1, read as the reverse complement.
GTTTGGCGGGCAGCCTTCAGTTCAGCCTGCACCTGCTGATAATCAGACTGAGGGAGGCTGTTGGTCTGGTAGACGATTTCGGCCCACTCTGCAGCTAGATTGAGCCATTCGCGGACATCGGTGGTAGGTTTGGGGCGGTTGACGGTATCCATCGTTCGGAAGCGATTGATCCGGGTCTTGAGATTGTAGATGGCCTGCGCTCCGACTTCCTTGACTACGTGCGTTTCCTGCCAGGCGGTCATTCCTTTTCGCACGGTAGTCAAGCCGATAGCCATCCAGTCATGCCCCGCCGGTAGCGACGGCGAGGCCGGGGCGCGGTCAATCAAACCTTCGGAAAAGAGGTAACCCAACAGCGGGCGCAGCCGGTTATCTGCAAAATCCAGGGCGGCAGACGTTGTCTGACCACCGGTGGAGAGATCAGCCACGTAAGCGGCCCACTGCTCGCCCAGCCAGCCGTAAAACGTAGCGGCATCGGTTAGAAACTCAGGACGTAACCCCACGTAGGCCACACCGGGTAGCAAATTCTGGACCAGGTATTCTTCGAGGGCCGGAGGCAGTTCGCGAGCGCTGTAATGTTTGTCGATGAGGAATTCGACCCAGCGAGCCGGATTGCCGCTGGCCGTTGGCTCCAAATCAAAGACGACCCGCAAGATGAATTCGATGGTCTGCCGTTCTCCTCGTAGCAACTCTTTGCGGGCGACTAGCTGTTGGTGAGCCGGGTATAGCTCACCGTAATAGACGTTGTCCAGGTCTCGGACGGTGATGGCGTTGAGTTGGGTAAACAAGTTGCCCACGCTCAATTCGATTAGCCGAGCCTTCTGGCGGAGATCATAAGGGATGTGGCGGGCACCATTGGTCGTATGTACCACGACCACCAGATGTCGGCCTTCACCGTTATCCCAACGGCTGCGGTAAGTGCGCTCAAATATGTTACGAAAGGTTACTTCGTCGGCCAGTTCCAGGATGTCGTAATTGCTGTTTTGGATGTCGGCCAATAAAGCGTCATCACGCAGAAGGTTATCCGGATCAACAACCAGCAGCATCGGCGCTTTTTTTGGTTTGAAGTGGGCTAAAATGTTTTGTTGCCAGGTGTAAGGCACGTTTCCTCCTTATTTATTCTTGGCTTTCTGAGGCCATCCAATAAATAGCTCTCAGTTCGAAGTCCGGTATTTTGAATGGTAGATCTAATTCTGCAAGCTGTTCCTTAAGATATTGGCTGGCTTCCTCAATTAACTGAACAACAGAACTGAAGTCGATAGGAGGAGATGACACATTGGACCGTTTTAATCCAGGAGTCTCCGATAGTATATTGAGTTTGTCGAGTAGCTTCCAATCCTGGAGTAATGAAATTTCTCCTGTTGGTTGCATTAGTTGCAAACCAACAATAACAGCACGAACTGTCCCTGTTTCTGTTGTGACTCGATCCGTAATACGATAAACAAATAAAGGTTTTTCTAAGATTTTTTCTGGTAAGACAGTTATACAAGCAGAACTTTCTTTGGCCTGTGAAATCGCCTGGTCAAGAAGTTTATGCCCGACGCCTAGTACTTGGTTTGCTTTCTTTAACCGGTCAGTACGATCAAACACCAGCCCTTTATATCGAGTGCGGATGGCTGGATCTGATAGCCATGCCTCTGGGGTAATGAACGAAATTTCACCATTCTCTTGACGTATATGGCGTTTGTTGAGAAATAACATAGACAAAAAAAATGGTTTTAGGTCAGGAAGATCCAATCTAGGGATTTGCTCTGAAATTTGCTGAAAGTCAAAACTGGCACAATTGCCCACCAAATCTCGAACAGTATCCACAACATCCTTGCCACCAAACTGAGCAGTTTTTTCATCAAACCAGTTTGTAAGGGAATCCCTTTTAACATTTGAGGCATTTGAGAATATCTCACGAAAAATAGAATTCGGAGTCATACCCAAGATTAATTGAAGCAGGTCTTCCGGATCATCCATTACTTGATCTAATGCCAGATTAATTTGATGAATTTTGGTATTTAGCTTTTCCCAAATGATCGATTCGACGGTAGCTGGATTTCTCAAAGTTACAACTTCTACTTGTTTGGTTTGTCCATAGCGATTTAGGCGACCTACTCGTTGGTGCAACCGCATTGGATTCCAGGGGAGATCAACATGAATAAGCGTATGACATCGCTCTTGCAAATCGATTCCTTCCCCACCAGCTTCAGTTGACACTAGATACTGAACCTGACCGTCATTAAATTTTCTGGCAGCAGTTTCTCTATCCTCAGAAATAGAACAGCTTTTTCCGTAACTGTTAATCACGTTTTCGGCTTTGTGTTCACCATTGATAAAGGTTACACAATCGTCACCGAACTCTGAGATCAATGCCGACATTAAAAGTGACTGTGTTGCTTTGTATTCGGTAAAAAAGAGAATGGGGCGTTCTGAAAATTGCTCTTTAACAATTTTGATTAATTTTTTAATTTTCGTTTCTTCGCCCACCTGATCTGCTGCCGTGACCAGTTCTTTAAGTCGAGACTCCTCATCTTCCATTAGACGTAGTTCGGTAGATAATTCAGCAAACTGTTCCTCTAACGCGCTAAGTTGGTCATTATCTCCCAGATCTTCTAACTCTTCGTACTTGGCTAGGCGATTTTGTAATTTGTTAAGAGTTTGTCTGGTCTGTCCTATTCGGGACAGTCGACCTCCCAATGCTCGACGAATGGCAGCGACTGAACTTGAGGCTAACTTTTGCATAGAAATCAACACCAGCATAACTGCTCGCCCCGCTTGATCGTCCTGCGATGACAAGGTCGAGGCATAGGCTTTACCAGTAACAATAAACTCAGTCAGCATCTGATAAAATCGCTCTTCGGCTGGTGAGTAGTAATATGTTTCTGACCTTACAAGAGGACGTTTGAATAAACGCTTTCCGTTCAGGTCGGTAACGTTTTGCTTGTTATTGCGAATCATAACCTCCCTTAATTTATGTAATTGGTCACGCATTGGTTGTTGAGAATCAAACATGTCGGGCCGGAGTAAGTGGAGTAGTGACAAAAAGCCAAAGTTTTTGCCTCGATGGGGGGTGCCGGTAAAAAACACCATTGAAGTAAGAACATCGTTTTCAACCATCCGTTCAAGAAGTTTGTACCCCAGCGTTGGTCCACTTTTTTCATCTGCATTGAGATGGTGTGCTTCATCGACTAGCACCATATCCCACCGAACGCTTTGTAATAGTCGATTGTGACGGCCGTTTTGATCCAGACGCAAGGTTTGTATCGAGGCGATAACCTGATGATTTGTATTCCAAAAATCTGCTTTCTCTGTGTCGGCACCGCTGGTATATCTGGTAAAGCGAAGATCAAACATTTCACGGAGCCTTTCTTGCCACTGTTCAATGAGTGATGCAGGACAGATAATCAGGGCGCGCTTTACGGTGCTACGAGCAATCAGGGGGGACAGAATTAACCCGGCTTCAATTGTCTTTCCTAAGCCAACGTCATCGGCGACAAGCCAGCGGGTTGGCCAACGTTCCAAGACTTGGCGACAAACCCATAATTGGTGCGGCAGGAGGGCAATGCGGGACAGGGAAAAAACGCCCCAACTGTCGTTTACCGACTGAATTGCTTCGGCTTGTGTTCGAGTGATCACTTCAAGAGGAACATTCCATTCTTGTTGTTTGATAGCCTGAAGTGGAGTTGATACCTGTCGTAATGTTGATTTTTCGCATTCTTCTACGCCATGGTCAAATCGCACCAACACGGTTAACCCTTCATCTAGCCGAACAGTCCCCATCCCAAATTGGTCACTAAAAACTAGGTCTCCTGAAACGAAAGAGGGATCAGCTTTACTCATAAATGTTAGTTTCCTTTGTTTTGAAGCCAGTAATGGAATGGAATGTCAAAGGTTAAATTGAAAGTCGCCTTGTCTGGACCCAATTTTTCTATTAGAAAACTGTATACCTGCGGGGAGGTACAATCAGTTTGGTGGCATCCCAGATCGACAAAAAAGTTTCGGATCTTTTCCGTCGGTACGTAACAATGTTTGTAAGCGTACTCCGAATTGATGACTCTCAAACGGATCATTTCACGTAAGACGAAATTCGCACCTATCCCTAACGGACGTGTAATCGGCGGCGCCTCGATACCGCCATGTTGAAAAGTTGGACTGGTACGCAAGTTTGTTATTTCCCGTAACTCAAAATCTCTTTTGATTCGATTTACAGCCAGAAAGCCTTCAACATATTCCGTCATCCAATGCGATAAATGAAAAATACTGACAAACTGTTTCATCCACTGATAAAATTCAGCTTCTTGAACCTGGGCGTCAATATATTGCCTTAAGGTTTCTATCCATTGCTCAGAGTCTTGCTCTGGTGCGGAAAAAACATCGAACCAAACAGGATTTCGATCTGGATGTTGGCACAATTCTAAAAAGCTGCGATGTTGCTGAGGAATAGTGCGCCCCATCGTGTAGAAGCTGCCCAGTAAGAGTAGTGTAAGCCAATTCTTCCGGTCATCAATGGAGTCTGGATCAAAGTCATGTCTCAATACCGGTGGCTGGCCGTGTGGGTAGACTTCAGTCTCATATTTCTTGATGTAAGTTGCCTGTTTCTGCTCCCACCAGGCATAGACTCTCTTCAAAACCTTGTCAGCCGGTTCTTGGATCCTTTTCTTTGTGCCTTCTGGTTCAGATTGAGATTTGGATACCAGCTTCAAACGCCCCAGCAACTCACTCTGTTCATCCACTGTGAACTGACTCAATGGCTCAAGATGTTGGGAAAGATGTGATAGCCAAGAGTCTTTGAAGTTGGTTTTGATCTCTGGATCTGTTGTCAGAGCCGTGGCGAGTGGCTTAGCATGGATGCCATGCAGTAGATAATCTAACACAGCTTTTCGTTTGGCCTGTGGGGCAAAGAGTGCCCACTCAGCCAATTCCTCTTTTACGCGAGCACGCATTTCTTGACGACACACCCTAAAAAAACCTAGTGCAATACTATTGTTTCCATACTCCTTAGCCAAAACCTTTGAGTCTGGGGCAAAGTGTGCTCGCAGTGTTTCATCCCGCTCATCACTGTTTGGATTAGGATAGAGAATTATAATTTCACTTGCTGGATGGAAATGCCCATCGCGGCATTTGAAGTGAGATTTGGCAAGAGGACCGTTTTCGTCTCGTAGTTCTTCGTGCTCGGTCGGCTTTTCTTTTGATAATTTGACCATAAAGTCAGGCTTAATCATTTCGCCTAATCTAACAGCAATTTCGGGGGGTACGTTGTAATTACGGCCTACTTCCCAACCGATCACCTGTTTTAGTGTCAACGTCTCATATTTCAGCTTTAGTGGTACCAGTTTTTTGATAACACGCTCAACCCGTTCGGAGATAATTTCTCCTGATTTTATCCTGCCCGTACTCTCTTCGAATGAAGGCCACTGTATGACCTGACAAAATACATCTTCGGTGTCGAGTGTGCCTTGTGCAACGTATTTGATTTTGTCTAGGCGGGTCAAGGTCTTAAACCTGTGCCAGAGTTCGGTTGGCAAGGCATTACACTCGAAAATTAGCCGAACCACTCCGCGAGGTGGATTGATGTCACTGCTAGACTGATGGGATGCAAAGCCAAACGCCGCACGCAATAATGCTATGGCTTCATTTTCCTCCTTTTTGTAAAGCGTGACAGCCAATTGTTGCCATAGCGAATGCCAAAATTGATACCGATCTACGGACAGCTCAATTCCGGCTTTTTCTTTAAATTGCGCTTGCAACTGTGCCCAATTCTTATCTTGTTCAAGCGCATTAAACAGGGCGTAGAGCTGACCACCCAACTTTTCGCCAATACGATCTGCCAACGTCCGGTTATGGGATGAATTTCTGGCCAGTTGGGCCCGGCCAATATCAAGATCAAACAGGCCGTTCAAGGCAAAGCCAACCTTATGCTTCTCCTGAGTGGGAACAGTGACCCAGATAGTAGGTATTGAGTTTGGCAATGACTGGATACCTTCCGTACCAAGTTTCAGTAACAAAGCTCCCTGGTTAGACTCCAATACCAGCGCTGCTGCTTCCGTTTTGGAGATTTGTGTAACTGGAAGCCAGGCATCAAGGTATATGCCCGGTAGATCCAGAACTGTTTCTTGGCTCCAATTTGCTTTGTGAGTACGTTGTTTTTCATCCGTGATTTCACATTGTTTGATAGCTTTGGCAAACACTAACACGATATGGATTAGTTCTTGAAAATCATTAGTTACCTCATCAAGATTGACCGCTGGTGACAAGGTTTTGCCAAAAGGTAGTTCGAAAACAGTTCCAGCTTTTCCGGAGTCAACGCCTAGCGTATTTCTTAAACGGACGATATCTTCTGCTGGGAGATCTAACGGATAAATACCCCCGATTATTTTGAAGCCTAACCTGCCGCTGACGACATTTGGGCTGTCGGAAATGAGGAACACGCTTTTAAAACCGAGGCCAAACTTACCGGTTACGGCTATTCCTGAATTGGCATGGACTAACTTGTCTGAGTCTTGCATGGTCAACATTTTAGTTAAATCGTCGCCGTATCCCAAGTTACGTCCATTTGTTGAGCCGGCATAAACCTGATTAACCGAGCGACCCCAATGCCTGAAGACAAGCTTGTCATTGTCAAACACCACCTCAATTCGCCGATTTCGCTCCGTTAAAGACTGTTCGCCCTGATACAACTGCTCTAACTCCGAGACAGCATCATCAGCATTTTGGAACAGTTCAAATAAGACCGAGGCACGCTGGTACTGGAACTGGCTGCCGATCTTTGTCCGCACTGCCGTAAGGATTGCTTGCCTGACCTCCGGCTTATCTTCAATACATTCTTTTAATTCATCCTGAACAATCAATTGATCTTTCTCAGCCATTGATTTTGTTGAGAGTGTACTTCCAACCCGGCGTATCCGCTTGTCCCCAATAAGCCGATTATGCGCTTCTCGCCATCGCCGCAGAAGAGTTGAAATATGGGGATCTGTGCGGAGGCCGTATTGGGGCAGGTAGAAAAAGGCTGACTCAATTAAAATCTCTTGAGCAGTCTCTATATCTAGCTGTTCACTGTGTTCGATGTCGGCCCAGGCGTCATCAAAATTGGGAACGGCCTGCCAGTAAAAATCTTTCAATATTTTTTGAGTTGAGCGCTTGAGAAGTTTGGGTAGTTTATCCCTATGCTGGGGTTGAATGTTCAATTTGCGGAGACCAATACGGTTGATCTGGTAGCCTGATTGTTTATCGCGGAGAGTTCGGAAATCTCCAACAAAAATGGTACTTTCCGGGTCTTTGAAAAGCCTACTCTCACTGCTCAGTTTTGCTTCAAAGAGCTGGCCGGTTAAAGCGGTTACCCGACGGATTTTAACGCCAACTTCAATAGTATCGATGATGAAGCGATGGTTACGAATAGTGTCATGAGCATTTTGGCCATAGCCGCCAACCTTGCCAGTAGTCGGGTTGATTTGTTCACGGGGTATCCATTTGAACATGTCTCTAATTTGATCGATTTTGCGGCTGGTCCGATCAAGATAGTTTTCAGCCAGCTTCACCAGAGAATCATCGTGACCCAAATAGCTCAGAAAGGTGCCAATAATTTCAAAATCAACAAAGGGTTCCCAGTCAGTAAAATATTCCTTCAATCGGCCTGCACTGGCCTCCACGTCGACCTGCCAGGTATCGCGGTTGATGATATTTTTCTGTTGTTGGCTTGGAGATGAACTAGTCGAGTCTTTGCTGGGAAGGTTAGTATCGGGGTTTATGATTTTGCCTTGCTCGGTATCCAACAGATTCGCTTCATCAATCCCAGAAGCCTCGAAACAAAGTTGTGAGGTGGATGTCCATTGCCCGTTTTGATTTAAGAGCGTGATGACCGGCAAAATTTGAGAGGCAAATGCAGGCATTTCAACGGCAATGGACAGATAGCGTCGGTGAAATTGCAGAGTTGTTTGAGATTTTGAGCCTTTATGTTCTTTTGCTAGAAAATCAAGAATGGCGATCATTCTTTCTGGGGATATATCTAAGGTTAAGGGGGGAAGTAAATCTGTCAGACAGCGTTGCAGAGGAAGACGCGGCTCGACGCCTTTCATCCAGGCCGCTATTGGCATCACCTGCTTGTTGTCAAAGAAAGTATTGATGAAACCTCGCAGATTGTTGGTGTCAAACTGATTTAGATCGAGATTCCCAACTCTGTATTCTTCTTTTTCAGCAATGATCTCGCCTAATTTTTTTAGTGCGTCGGTCTGGGGGATAAAAATATACTTGGCAACAACCGCAAATGCCGGATGATCCACCACAGCCGGATCAAGATCGAGAATACTGACCCAACCTTGATTGGAGTTAGCCACAAAGGCTTCAATTTCCTCTTCTAATTTAGGGATATGAATCACTTGAGTAGGTTTAATGTTACGCATGGTTGCAAGGGGCAGCCAGGCTATTTCCTGTAGGCGTTTAGTGAGAAAACCTGGGAGGGTTCCAATGCTTTTTAGCGCATTCATAATAACATCCCAATACCGTTGCGGCATCTTGTCTTTGAGTGCAATTTCAATGGCGCTTTGAGCCGTTAATTGCCCAACCAACTTGCCTTGTTTGGCCCAGATCTCCGGATCAGAGTGGCGGCGGAGAAGAATTATCTTTTCCCTTAGCGCCTGGCCAATATCAAAATTGCCTTCAAGGTACGTGCGTCCCCCTTCTATCAGAACGATATCGCCATCAACTGTTTCGTGGACTTTTAATTTTTTCAGCGCCGGCACACTTAAGTAGCGTAATAACTGCTCCCGTTCCGCCTTGTCGGGAAAAGACAACTCACTGAGTTGCCCTCGATAAGTGCTTAGCCAATCATTCAGAGTATTTTGATTGATAGATTGAACATTTAACCGTCTTAATTGATTAGGGTTGATATTACCGGTTAAATGGGTATCGCTGACTAGCCGCCACGTTTGCCCATCTTTGGCCAATAGATAATTAGCAATCCGCTGCCAGATTTTGTTAGTTTGACCGGCCCCACTGATCAACCACAAATCGCCATCGTCGGTATAGGCGTGAGCCTGCCCATGCAAAAGATATCGAAGCCCCTGAAATGTGGTGGGCGCGGTCATATTGTCGAACTGTTTGAGCAGCGCCCGCAGTAACTCGGCCCGATCTTCGGGCGGACTCAAGCGGGGGCGACTAGCTAATGTGTTAAGACAGGCGTTGGCCGTGCAGGTATCTATTTGCTCTGAGACCAGATTGGAAAGGGTGGATGATACAACCAGGACCCGGCTATTTCTTAATGCTTTTTGCAGAGACGGAGCCAGCAGCAAGTAGGGGGTGGGCGGAACCGCATTTTTAAAGAGGATGTTTTCCTGAGCGGTTTGTTTTAACTCGGCCAGTCCAACCGACACTTCCCTATCGAGGCTGCAATCGTGGGCTTTGAATACCTGTAAATCTTGCTGTTGACAATAAGACAGCACCTCGTCACGTTGACCTGGGTGGACGGCATCGATGATTTTCAATACCAACTCTTGGCGCACGGTATCAAAAGTTGGGTCTGCCAACCAATCTTGATCCGGCTCCGCCAGCCGATTTAGTAGCTGCTTGGCATCGGCTGGGGTAAATCCTGCCGATGAGCCGGTGTCGTCCGGCGCGAGGTCATCCGGGATCAGTAGAATTTTCAGATCGAGTCGAGTTAGTGCAGCGATTACCAGATCAAAGCTGGTTGACTTACGCAGGTTGTCATCCCGGCCAAAATGCAGCGCAATCCAGCTGCCGGGTGGCAGCAAACTTGAAAATCGGGTCACCAGGCTCTTATTTTTACGCAGTTCAGCCGGTGTCAGGCTCTGAAATACCCGCCGGATTAGCTTTTTTAAAGCTGTGATGCCAGCTGCCGTTAGTTGTCCGGCATTGGCTTCTAGAAATTCAACCAGGTAAGTTAACAAACCTCTCTCGGAAAAAACTTGTTTGGCCTGGACGCTGTCCATCAATGTTGCTAGCTTTGGCCCCCACGGGGTGGGGTGGTTTTCTTTAGACAGTCGAGGGCGATCGGCCCGAGCTAGATGTTTGATGTATTCCATCGCCGGAAAAACCTTAAAGGGACGGATTAGGTCGGATTCAGGCGGTTTCGTTAACACAAAAACCGGCTCGTCTCTATACAGCAGTTGCCAGCTTTCAGCGCAACTTTCGTCACCGGTTTTTGATACACAGCACACCCATTGGTGCTGACCACAGAGATGATCTCGATAAGCTCTCTCGCTGAACAGCGTTGATTTCTGCAAAGCGGTTGTCAACAGTTCTGTTTCGATATTGTTCAGGTTCGATTCGCGCACAAACTGATCGAGCGCCGGAAGCACCAGCGGCAAAATCCCTCGCCGGGCAATGAGGCTGTTCCACAAGATGCGCAGCTCATGCTCATTGGTGGGTACAGTGGATGATCCGTTTGGCGGCAGTCCGTCGATGGAAGAACGCCCGGCATCCAGAAAAAAATAACCATGCAGGGTAAGTAGATAATTTGAGCCGCCGGTATTGACGTTGGACTCAAATTCGGGTTTGTCGACCGGCAAGAACACGGAGGTTTTGATGGTTAAGCGCCCATTATTTTTGGGAGCCGGATGCTTGATAAAACAAACCGCACTATGCGGGTCGGCCTTGTCTTTATGATCTTTGTACTCGCCGGTGTCGGGATCGGTACGGCCTGATACGGGCCAATGCTCCAGCGCTTGCAGGTTGGTAAAGATGTCCTCGGTGTTCCATGCTTCTATTCCGCTGTAATGATGGATATGGGGCTTCTCCAGCGAGGCAATTGTAACCGTGTTACTGCCGTTGAGCAGAAGATGCCGCCCTTTATTCGGGTCAGGAATGGCTGGATAGCGTCGGCGGGTGCTGCCGGTCAACTCTACGATAAATGTTGGTTCTGTGGAATTTGTAGTGCCGTTATTACTGACCCAGCCGGTAATTTTTTTGAGTGAGCGCAACAACGGAATTAACGTAGCCAGTTGAGTGGGCAGATCATCATAGAAAAATAGTTTAGGGTCGTTTGTGTCTCCGGGGTAATGGGTTCTGATCGGGTGATGTTTGCCCAACTGCGCTTCACGGCGCAGTGGAATCCAGAGGTAAAAATAATGGTCCGTATCCATTAGCATTTTTAAATGATTGGTGATGATTGCCTGATCTGTCTCAAAAAAATTGTCCCAATCATCATGAAATTTGTCGTGGCCGTGATCGTCGGCCCACGGATTTACGATGTGAGCCACCGGCGCTGGAATTTTATCACTGTTGGCCAGGTAGAAAAAAGCCTCACACAGGTGAAAAATACTTTTTAGCCCCAGGCCAAATTTACCCACTGCCAATTTACTGCCCGATTTGCTGCTCAGCCCAATAGAGTCGAGAGCATCGATGTCGTTCTTGTCAAAGGTGCCGTTATTGAGCACAAATATGGCTGGCCCCTTGAGTAATGGATGTTGTAACCCCGGCAGCCTGTTGATCCAGCCCATATGTAGGTCTGTGGCATGGGAGTCATCAGCGTTTTGAACCAACTCCTTGATGATGGGAAAGCCCTGTTTGTAGCGATCGGTGAGGTTTTGGCGGATAATGTTAAGCCGGGCATCAATTGGCATTTTCATTGTTTAGTTCTCTACTTTCATCTCCGCAATATCCATAAAATTAAACAATTCCTAATTATCTTTCAGTAGCAATTTAGGTGGCTTACGCTCCAGGTCAAAATGTTATAGAAACAACCTGCACCTATGATTTATTCTTTCTTGTCAGACTTAGCCAGTTCGGATTCGATTTCGGCGATACGCTGGTGGGTTTCAATAATATGTTTTTTGTTACCCAAGTTTTCCCGGATAACTATAGCCTTTTGATAGTACTGGTAAGCCTCAGTATATTTTTCTAAGTTTTGATAGATCAAGCCTATTCGATAATAATTCCATGCTAAATGGATTTTATCGTTCATCTCTTGGTTGATGATTATAGCTTGAAGGTATGCTTCGATGGCTCGCTTGCTATCATTTTTCCCTAAATAGGCTCGGGCGATGCCATCATAAGACCAGGCCATACCTGGTCGGTCATCCAAATTCTTTTGGATAGCTAATGCTTCTTGACACCATTTCAAAGCCTGCTCATAGTCACCTTGCTTGTCATAAATAATGCTGATTCGTTTACCTGCAAGTGCCTCACCTCGCCGGTAACCTATTTGTTGCCAGATAATTAAGGCTTTTTTACACCAGTTTATAGCCGTCTGGTAATCGCCTAAATCAGTATAACAAACCCCGATGCTATTATAATTCCGAGCTAATTGACTCTTGTTATCTAGTTTTTTATTAATTTCAACAGCTTGATATAGCCAATTCAAGGCCTGTTTATACTCATTCAGACTTCTGTAAATGCGTCCTATTCTATCATAAGCTCGGGCAATGCCCGCTTTGTCACCCAGAAGTTCCAATATAGTCAGAGATTTTTGATAGCATTCCAGAGCTTGAACATATTGTTCCGATCTACCGTAAGCATATGCGTAACCGAGATTATGATAAGCTCTGGCTAGTCCTGCTTGGTCTCCCAATTGTTCAGCGAGAAAGACTGATTCTTCGTAACAGTGTTGGGCCTGACCATAGTTGCCCAAATGACGGAGTACCGGCCCTAGATTATTTAAGATCTGTACGACTTTTGCTTGATCTGCACGTGACCTGGCTATAACTTCAGCTTGACGGAAAGTTGCAACAGCTTGTTGCTGTGCGCCAGAAAAATCCTCTACTTGCCCCTGACCTACTAATAGATCTAATCGTAATACATCAGCTTCGAATGTAGACTTATGTAGTTTGTCTAAAGCGTGTAACCCAGTTGAATACTGTTTCACAGCCTCGGCATGGGCATGATTTTTGGCTGCTTCTTCGGCAGCAACTAAAGCATAGCGAGCTTGGGCTAGATAATTTTCCGCCTCGGCGGCATGGGCCATTAACTCTGGGGCTAAGCGGGCCTGAGTGATGGCATCAGCTCGCTCATAAATTGTCCCCAATAATTCCAATAACAGCCTATTAATTTCAATCCGTTCCTGTTCTTCCAACAAATTGTACAGGGTACGATAAATCAGCGTGTGAACAAAGCGATAAACAGTTGTTTGATGGTCATAAATGCTCTGCTGACCCAAGCTGGCAATCAAGTCATGGGTTTCCTCAATAGCCCTCAGCTTACGGATAAGCAATAGCGGTTTAACCTCCAGCAAATGGCTCAACACCAGCGTAGTGAACTGCTCCCCCTCTACACTGCCATAAGCCAGCATGTCTCGTGTCTCCCGATCCAAGTAGCCCAGCCGGGTACGGATGACGGCCTCTACATTCTCCGGAGGTGAGAGCTGGCTGAGGTCGCCGGTGAATTGACCATCTGGGGTTAATCGTCCTTCATTGACCAACAAGTTGAGATATTCGCTGATGAATAAAGCATTGCCGCTAGTGATCTTGAGTAGCTCATCTATAAAATGGGCCTCAAACTTAGAGGTGGGGAAACGGTGGGCCAAGTACTGTTCGACCTCCGGGCGACTGAGAAAATCGAGGGGCAGATCGTGACAAAGCTGATAGCGAGTCAACTCAGCCTGAATAGTGAGGATGGGATGCTCCCGCACCTGGGCGTCGTGAGGCCGGTAGCTGGCTAATAGTAGTACCGGTGCGTCGTGGAGCTGCCGGGCCAGGTGAAACAGCAGGTTGGTGGAACTTGTGTCGGCCCAGTGCCAATCGTCGATGAAGAGCAGCAGTGGATTTTTGTTGCGGGCAATGTTGCGGATTGTATCGGTGAACTGTTGGAAGATATCCTGCTGGCCAAATTGACTTCGATCCGCATCGCCAAGTCGTGCTGCTCGTTGCCGCCGCCAGACAAAATCGACCGTTTTAACCGTAGCCGCCAGCAGCGGTCCGGCCACAGGGATCATCTCCAAAATATCAGGACCGACCTCGCGGAGGTACTCGGTTGTCCAATTATTGCCCCGGCGGACGGCCTGTTCGGTCAGGCTGTTGAGGATCTGAATGAAAGGGGCGTAGGGTGAGATATCGCCGGCCACTTGGTCACTTTGGGCTGCGGCATAGCGAGCCTGAGGATAGCGCTCCAGTACCCTTCGACTGAATTCCTGAGCCAGAGTGGTTTTGCCGATGCCAGCCTCGCCGGTCAGGAAGATGACTTGCCCCTGGTTATGATGAATAGTTGACTCCCAATAAGCGCTGAGTGCTTCCAACTGCGTTTGCCGGCCCACAAAAAGCACCGCCCGGCCCAATGGCTGCGAAGGAACTGAAGGAGATAACGCTTTAGGCGGGCTGCCCGTCGCTGCGCCCCGCTCGGTCGATAGTGTCTGTTCAGCCTGCAAGTTGGCCAGCACCGTCTCGATATCTTCGATCTCGATTTCGAGATGAACCGGCGTTTCCAGGCCATACAGAGCCTGCTTCTCTTTCAGCTTCTGCAAACGGCGATGGTGATTGGTAATCAGTTGGCTGATATCTTCGGTGCGTGACATTGGCTTGTCCATTTTACGTTTCGGCATTCATTTTGGATTCGACTTCGGCGATGCGCTGGCGGGTTTCGGCGATGTCTTTGGGGTTGCCTAATTCTTCTCGAATAGTTAGGGCTTGGCGGTAGTGGTTGATGGCTTGCGGGTAATTACCCAAGACCTCCCACGTCGAAGCAATGTTATAAAATGACACACCTATTTCGTGTCTGATTCCTGCTTCCTGCCAAATATTGAGGGCCTTCTCGAACAATGTTTGGGCCTCAACATAGTTTTCATAATCATAATATATAAGTCCTAAACTATTGTAGTTCCAACCAAGCCCAAGTTGATAGTTTATCTGTTGATTAAGTCTTTCTGATCGTTGGTACCAGCTTAAAGCTGATTTTCTATCTCCAAGACTTTTGTACACATCACCTATACCAGAAGCAACAGCAGCCTGGCCTCGTGTAAATCTTAAATCCTCCCAGATAATCAGGGCTTCTTCAAAAAGATTAAGTGCTTCATCATTTCTACCCTGTTCCATATAAATAAGGCCAATATTTTTATAATTCCAGGCTAATCTATGCTTGTTGTCTAAATTTTTATTTATTTTGGCCGATTGCCAATACGCATCTAATGCTTCCTCAAATTTCCCTTGTTTCCTCTTTACATTCGCAAGCGAATTATAGGAAAAAGCGATGCTAGCATCATCCTTTAAATTATGTCGAATTGTAAGTGTTTTTTGATACCATTCCAGAGCTTCCTCGTAATTTCCAAGTCGCCAATGAATATCTCCTATACCTTGGTAAGCCCAAGCCGAGTCAGAATTTAAATTATGTTGTTCTGCAACTGATGCCCCTTCTTGAAAATACTTCAACGCCTCGTCATATCTATTCAGATGTCGTAGGGCCGAACCAATGCGACTAAGAATATTAGATAAATTTTGCAAAGACCTATTTGACCGGGCAACAATTTCAGCTCGTTGATAAGTTTCTAACGACCGTTCCCAATTACTTATAGTATCCTCAGTTGTAGCTTTGAGAGTCAAGAGATCAAGTTGAAGAACAATCATGCTTTGATTGGTATCTGATAACTTACTTAGAGCGTTGAGCCCGATCTGGCAGTATTTCAATACTTCTTCGTGAGCATAATTATCATTAGCCAAAGAAGCTGCTTCAATCGCTCTTTTTACTACAACTGTATAATCGTTTGAAGAAATCGCATGTATTATCAAATGTGGTAATAAGCCAGATTGTGCTTTTTCATCTGCTGACTTATAAATCTCAGTAAACAATTCCAACAACAACCGGCTAATTTCAATATGCTCTTCCGTTTCCAGCATATTGTGTAGGGTGCGATAAATGAGCGTATGAATAAAGCGATAAACGGTGGTTTTCTGCTCGTAAATATTTTGCTGACCCAGACTGGTAATCAGATGGTGGGTTTCCTCAATAGCCCGTAGCCTTCGGAGAAGCGATAGCGCCTTGATGCCCAGTAGGCGGCTCAGCACCAGCGTAGTAAACTGCTCCCCCTCTACACTACCGTAAGCTAGCATTTCCCGTGCATCCCGATCGAGGTAGCCCAGCCGGGCACGGATGACCGCTTCCACGTTGGTCGGTGGGGCTAGGTCAGATAATTCTCCGGTCAGTTCGCCCTCCGGCGTTAGCCGCCCCTCTTTGAGTAGCAAGTTTAGATATTCCACGGTGAATAGGGCGTTGCCGCTGGTGGTCTTTAGTAGCCAATCAATAAAGTCCGGCGTAAATTGAGCTTTAGGAAATCGCTGGGCCAGATAGCTCTCCACCTCGACCCGGCTGAGAAAATCGAGTTCCAGGCTGGCGCATAGACTGTAACGCTCCATCTCGGTTTTGACGTTCAGGATGGGGTGCTCGCGGGCTTCAGCATCATGTGGGCGGTAGGTAGCTATCATTAATAGCTGCACGTCGCTCAACTGGCGAGCCAAGTGAAAGAGCAAATTGGTCGAGCTTGTGTCGGCCCAATGCCAGTCATCGATACACAACAGTAGCGGATTCTTGTTGGTCGCGATGTTGCGAAATGTATCCGTAAACTGCTGGAATAAATCTTGTTGGCCAAACTGGCTGCGGTCAGCCTCATTAGCCCGGCTTTTTTTCCGCCGCTGCCAGACAAAGTCGACACTTTTGGCGGCGGCGGTCAGAAGTGAACCAGCGACCGGAACCATGCCCAGCACATCCGGGCCAACCTCACGCATATAGGACACAAACCAATTATCGCCTTTTTTTGCGGCTTGTTCGGTCAGACTATTAAGGATTTGCACAAAGGGCGCATAAGGTGAAATATCGCCGGCTACCTGATCACATTGGGCGTAGGCATATTGCACGCCTGAGTATTTTTTCAACACGCTCTGGCTAAATTGTTCGACCAGACTAGTCTTACCGATTCCGGCTTCGCCTACCAGAAAAATTACCTTGCCTTGTTTTTTATGGAAGGCCTCGCGCCAATGGTTATTCAGTTCATCCAATTGGGCTGTCCTGCCCACGAAGATAGAGTTATCCATTTAGAAAATATCCTCTTTTGGTGAGCCTTGGGACGGTCAAGCTGACCCAGCGGTGTACTATACCACTGGCCTCCCTTCCGCTCGATGCTGCCGCCTTTAACTTCCACCATAACGACGCCCAACTTGGGGTGAGCTACAATAAAGTCAGCTTCTCGATCACTAACGCCATGGTCATGCGTCCACTTGATGGCCTGGCTGTAAAGCACCAGCCAATCATCACCTAATTGTTCGGCCAAACGGTCGTATACCAGATACTCCGCTCGGCGGCCGGGATTATTTTCGCGTTCACTTTTCGAAATCCATTGTGGATACATTCTGGCCATTGTTTATCTCCGGTCACCGTTTTTTGTTTGGACCACCGCCAGCCCCACCAGCGATAACTCCGGCACCAATGTCTGTCGCCGATCGAGCGCTGTTAGATCATTGTGGCGACGTTCCAACAGTTCACGATGTTTGGCTTGGCGAATGTTTTCAATGGCTATCTGTGAAACGGCGATTTCCTGCTGTTTGTAGTAGCGTTCAATATTGGACCGCTGGGTGGTCAATTTTTCCGCGTGGGCCAGTTGCGTTTCGCTAAAACGGTCGCCGGCTTGGGCCTCAGCTAACTGACGGGCTTGAGCGGCCAATAACGGGAGGTCCATGGCTGAAGGCGGGATGAATGTGGCTTCGACTTGAGTTGACGGTAATTTTAGCAGCGCTTGGCCCAGACGTTTATGATTTTTCCCGGCACCATCTATGGCAATCGAAATAAGTTCCTGCTGATCGACGTCATCGTGGTTGGTCATCCGCAGACGGTAAATAGCCCATAGAAAGAGATCAGGGGGATGGGGTAAATTTGAGGGAAGAGCATCGGCAGGTACCCGGAGTTGGGCGGCGGCAGGCGTTTGATCGTTAGCGAGTTGGGCCAGAATTTCCTGGATGACCGGGTGGTTGAGATGGAGGTACGTCAGCCCGTCATCGGCGACGGCTTGCTCCCGATCAAAGACGATGTTGGAATAGCGACTTTTAGCACCATCCTGGTCGCCAGGTAAATCAAAGTAGTAAGTCCCGGAGCGACGGGTATACTCGTTGAGTGTCTCACCGTGGCCGGTCAGGTAACCACTTAACATGGCTTTGACTCGCTCCTGTGAAACTTCAACCAGCCGCTGGCGATACTGCTCCACTTCGGCCTGGGTCTGGGGCAGGAGCAGGTCGTCCTTTTCCAAAATCTCTTTGGCCCGCTCAAAAATCTGTTCGGCCAGGCGATCTAACGCCTGCGCCTCGGCCTGGCGTTTGAGTAAGGCATCCATATAAAGCCGATCAAAATGGAACTCATCTTGCAGCGTGGAGAGAATATCGGCCAGCTTATCGTCGCCGTACTGCTGGCGAATAAGGTCGAGTTTGGTTTCAAGAACTTCGCGCACCCGCTGCTCGGCGGTGTCCTGAATGAGCAGGTTTAGGACCAGTACATCGTGAGTCTGGCCAATGCGATCCAGACGGCCAATGCGCTGCTCTAGCTTCATCGGGTTCCAGGGTAGGTCATAATTGACCATAACGTGACAAAATTGCAGGTTGATGCCCTCGCCACCGGCATCCGTTGAGACCAAGAACTGGGCCTCGTCAGCAAAGCGCTGCCGGGCGGCAATCCGGTCCTCCATCTTCTGCCCCCCATAGATTCGTTCAACCTTGTACCCCAGGTTGGTTAAGGTCTGGACAATGGCCTGCTGCGTGGCCACAAACTCGGTAAAAATGAGGAATTTGGTCTGCGGGTTACCCTCACGCCGGCAGACCTCATCGATGATGTTGAGCAGAGCCACCATTTTGGCATCGGGACTGACTTTAGCTTGATCAGCCAGATCGAGTAGTTTTCGAATAATAGCAATCTCGTGGGTAAGCTCCTCCTCGTTGACCACACCGGAGCTGGCAATAAGATTGTCGACAACGGCCTGAGCGTCTTCATCGGCGGTTTCATCTTCGTCGTAAATCGTAGAACGTGAGCCGTAACCGTTTTGCTCTCCGGCTTTTGAGGCCAGCGACGTTTGTACCGCCACCAGTTTCTCCAATCGCTTGCTGAGCGAGTCGTAAATAGCCTGGCTGCTGCTGGTGACCATTCGCTGAAAGAGCAGCATGAGGAACCCAAAGGCCCGGTCGCCGCGGCCCATCGCGCGATTGTAATTCTCGCTCACGTAATCGGTCACTTCATCGTAAAGCTGCCGCTCCAGAGCGTGGTCGGGACCGGAGCGGTCAACCGGGTAGATGTCGGTTACGCGCTGTTTGAAGAGGCGACGGCCCTGGGCGTCAACGGCAGCTCGCTTGCGGGTGCGCCAAACGACTGTACTAACCCGATCCGGCTGCAAGTCGGTTACCTGGTTGAACGCATAAGGATCGACCAGATTCAGCAGGTGCAAGAAACGGGCAGCATCGCCCTGATGGGGGGTCGCGCTGAGTAATAAAAAGGTCGGCACAGCCTGGGCCAGATCTTCGCCAACCTGGTAGCGGGCGGTTTCGGTGCCGTCGGCTTGCTTGCTGAGCTTGTGGGCTTCGTCAACGATGGCCACATCCCAGCCGGCTTCGATAATGTCCTGAAAGATGCGTCGATTGTGGATTTCGCGGCGCTCGCGCTCTCGTTCCGATAGACCAGGCCGTAGGCGTTGAGGCTTGATAAAATCCAGGCTGGTGATAATCTGATCGTTCTGCCGCCACAGATTCGTTTCGCTGCCGTGGATTTCTCGTAGGGCATTGACCATGGCCCGGTCGTAAATAACAAATTTTTCGCCGAATTTTTGGGCCAGTTCATCTTGCCACTGGTGTCTCAAGCCGCTGGGGGTAATAATGATGGCTCGCCGGGCCTGGCCGCGCAGCTTAAACTCCTCATAGATGAGCGCTGCTTCAATGGTTTTACCCAGGCCAACCTCGTCGGCGATGAGCGCCCGCGGCCGGAGCAGGTTCATGACAAAATCCACCGCCAGCACCTGGTGCGGCAGCGGGGTGATCCGAAAGTTGGCCGCCGAGAGCACACCCTGTTGGGTGAGCATCGCTTTGAGCTGCAAGGCGGCCAGCCGAGCCATAAAGAGCGGAGCCGGGGTGATCTGCCCTGCGCCAAATGCCGCCAATGGGTCGCTGATCGGACGAAGGTTACTGACCGGAACCCGCTGAGTAGGACCGTTCGGTTCTACAAAGACATCGGCGTAGGATTGACCAAATAAATTGGTAATATTGATTACACGAGCGGTTTGCCCATTGGACAATTGAACCATATCACCAACATTAATAATATTTCGATGGTTCTCCGCAATGTGGTGCCTATCCTCTTCGACTATCAATTTTGTTGCTACTTCATCCAGCCGGATCTCGATGTTTTCCAATTCCAGAAGTATTTCTTGAGATGTTAAAAGAGGACGCTCACGATGCACGACTTCTATGTTCTGGATTTTTGATTCTTGGGCGAGAGATGGGTCTTGCTCATAATCGGCCAAGAAATCATCTAACAAGGCTGTTGGGACGGCAATAAACAAAAAGAAGCTATTTGCAGGTACTGTCTGAAGTATCTTAATGTTATTGGCCGGAAGGTTATAATGAGCAGATAGCCAGGCGATGGTTTCTTGATGCTTCGCGTTAGAATAATCGGCTAGATTGCCCTCCATAAGTAATTTTAGTTCAGCTTCAGGGGGTAATTCGCCTTTCTCTGCTGCTCGTAACCGATCATATTCGTCGTGTAGCCGCTTCAATTCTTGCTCGATGTCTTCTATTTCTAATGTAACTTTAGGATCGGTGGAATACCCTTGAAGCGCTTTTTGCTCCTTAAGCAGTTGCAGCCGCCGATTGTGATTTTTAATCAACTGTTCAATATCTTGTTTGTTGGATCCGCCAATTACGCTACTCAACCTTCGCCTCCGCAATATCGACAAAATCGAACAGATCGGGGTTGTCCTCTAGCAGCCGCTTGTGGAGCTTGTGGCCGACGGTCAAAATATCGCGGAAGCGACCGTCGCGATAGGCTTCGGTGAAGCCGGTGACGAGGGCTTCTTTGCGAACCTCCTTCAAGCGCTTGCCGGCCTGGGCTTGCGAGAGGTAATCATTGAAGAGGCGGAGTAAGCGGTTGTGACGAGCTTCGTCTAATTCAGCTTGGAGTTGGGGGTTGGGCCAGTGGTAGCGACCCTGGCGATCCGGTTGGCCGAAGTTTTCGGCCAGCAGGTCGCGCAGGTCGGGGATGAGGTCGGCGGAGGTTTGTAGGGCTTTGAGATAATCGGGCTGAATTTCGCTGAGGGTGGAAGGGTGGTGGTGCAGAAAATGTTTGAGCCATTGGATGGCGCTGCGTTCGTCAAAGACAAAAAGCGGCGGCTGGGGAACGGCTTCCCGCTCGGCCGCGGCCAGGGCTTGTTGGTAGCTTTCAAGCTGGCTCTCATCGCTGAACCAGTAGCCATCCTCTTCAATGAAGCCCCATTGCGGCAAGACCCGGTAAAACTGCTCGCCGTTGTAGGCGACCTGGTAGCCGTGCTGGACGTAGTAAGCCAAATATTTGGAGTAGAGCATCTCTTTACTCCGCTCGATATTGGCTGTTTTGGGTAACTGCTCAAGATGCTGGCGGACAAACTCTGCTTCTAGCCCCTGCCCAGCCTTGGAGGTGAAGCTTTGGGTAAAACTACTGCGGGGTTTGTAAGCGTTAATGACCAGATCATTCTTGACCGCCCCAGCGGCGGTGACCTGCTTGAACGAGCCTTGCTGTTTGTCCATTACTGTAACCTGGGCCACCAAAAAACCGGCTTTGGCTAAGGCTTCCTGAATGGCGTTCCAGACCGAAGCGCGGGAGTTGTGAAAGACGACGGTAATCCAACGGCCCGGTTTGAGAATACGGTACATTTCGGCGAAGGCAGCAGTCATCATTCGGCGGTAGTCATCCAACGAGTTACCCTCTTTTTTACGGCGATGGACTACGGCTTCATGGTCGGTATTTGTGAATATTCGGAGCCAAGACTCCCAGATGATACTTAAATCGGAGTAAATGATGTTGCTGCCGAAGGGAGGGTCAGTAAAAATGTAATCAATCAGACCATCTGACAGGATAGGAATATTAGCTGTGGTTTGAAGGGTAATAGTTGCTTCACCGAGGTCTGATAGCCCCGGCGCTCCGCCAATTCGTTTAATTTTTCCGGTGAGGGCATACCAGGGGCTTACTTCTGAAAGCGTTGAACCAACGTACAAAGTACCACTCAGAATTCGATTAACTTGAGAAAAGGCATTCTTTAAATAACGGTTAAGTTTTGAAAAACCCATTGTCACCGACTGGAGCCAGAAAAGTAAGTGATTGCGCAAACGTATATCTTCCACTTGACGAACACGGTTCCACAAAAAAGCTGTCATCCACAGATTACGTTTGAAATATAGGTGGTGAATGGCGTAAATACCCAAGGAACGATAGTCACGCTCGTACCAAAGATCAATATCTCGGTCAATACGGATGGTTGGATACCAGTAAGGAATTTCGCTTGACTCAACTTTCTTAACAATTGCCAAGTCATTTCTATCAGGTTGTTTTTCGTATTTTTCTTTTGAATTTGGTAGGGAATAGTTGATGAGAACTGGCTGCTGTCGGGCGCGTTCAAATTCGGCGTTTAATGCACTATCCCAAAATTTTTCAGTCGCCCGATTTAGTTCTCGCTTTTTCAGGCTTGCACTGCAACCTGGACAGGAAAACTCATTTTGAACGCGCCCATCGATAACCGCGGCCTCCCAAAAGACAATCTCGCCCTCACAGTAGGGGCAAATAAAAACATCGCTCCATACTGTGTAGTTGATGCGCCCTGTGCGGCCATCAGTGTGTTTGGTTTCGTACATCCAGCCGCACTCGGCCTCGACTTCTTTTAATATCCGTTTTGCCTCACGTTCGAAGGCTTTTACGTCTACCGGCGTGTTGTAGTTGTAGGCAATAAACGTGGCGGCTGGCGAGAGATCGCACAAAACCGCTCGTCGGCCCACCATCTGGGCGGCCACCCCGGTCATGCCGGTGCCGCAAAAACCATCAAAGACAATGTCACCCGGCTCGGTGTAGTGCTCGATGAAGGGGATGATGGCTTTGTACGGCACTTTGGTGTGGTAGCTGTGGGCGTTATAAATCGGGTCGTTTTTGCCCTCGCTGACATCAGCCACATAGGGTTCGCGGTGGTAGTCGTCGGTGGCTTCGTCATAAGGCGTGCCCCACTTCTCGATAAACTCGGCCAGGTGGGGGTTGGGGTAGGCGGTGTAGTGGGGCGGGTCGCTCAGGGCGTGCAGGTCTTCGTCCTCGCCAATAGGGAAGCCTTCGATGTGGCGGAGGGGGTCTAGGTTGTCTTGGGGCATCAATCGCTCCTTTAATTTTTTAACACAGAGGTATAGAAGTTGAGCGTTTTCTTGTTTTTCTAGATAAACCAGCGCCGGATAAGCTCCACTTGGAAGCGATAGCCGCTCTCAACCGGTTCAATAAGCTCCCGCTGGGTCAATAACTCCAAGGCACAGTCTACCGTATCCGGGTTCGCTTGTATTCGATCGGTCAACGTCGTTTGGTCTACGACAGCGCCTTCCCCTTGAGCAGCTAAACAACGTAATACGGCCAGGCCGGTCGGATCGATCTGGTTACGTTGAATATCGGCAAAGAAAAAACTGCCGCTACTCAGCGCTTCCGGTATCGCTGCCTCCACATCGGATAGGCAGGCCAATCGACGCACCGCAGGCGATTGCTCATTCTTAAGAGCAACAATCTCGGCACAGAGTAATTGCACCAAGAACGGATGGCCTCGGGTCAAGGTCATCACCCGCTGGCCGGCGTCTGGTTCATAGCGTAGGGCAAAATCGTCAACAGGCCGCTCAATGAGTTGGCGAGCTTCGGTTTCGTGCAAACAACCCAGATGAATAACTTGAACGTTGATTAGATAACTGGCCCACCGCTGTAACTCTTCTAAGGTGTGTGAGCCGGCCAACAGCATTTTGAAACGAGACCGATGCTGGATCAAGTTGCGCAGCGTGCCGAGAACTTTTTCTTCGTCAAATTGGCCTTTGGTGATGGCGTGGTCGAGCGTTTCAAATTCGTCTAAAGCCAATAAGGCCGTATATTGCCCCTGGTCGTCGAGCGCCTTTTCAACTTGGTCAAGCCAGTCATCAAAGCTAAGGAAGGGATTCTTGCCCAGCATTTCCCAGCTTAGGGTGGGTAATGTTAGATTTCGCCGCAGTTCGGCTGATTTAACGATGTTGCGGGCGATACTATAAAGTAAGCCGCCATGGTCATCTGCTCGCGAGGCTCCCTGTAAATCCACAAACAAGGGTACAATTGTGCTGGGCAGCAATCGTCCCAGGTTGTTAAGCAGAGAAGTTTTACCCATCCGCCGCTGGCCATAAAGTAGCAACGGTGGGCGGCGGCGATCGAGCAGTAATTGCTCGATCTGGGCGGTAACATCGGTTCGCCCAACAAAGATCTCTTGCTGTTCGGTTAGCGGTACGCCAATAATATAGGGTGAGTCGATCTCCTGTCGCGCTTCGACCGCTTCAGCTAACTCCTGGATATAGCCGGCCACGGTCTGTCGCCAAGAGGTGGCAATGGGCCGAAAACGCTCGGCGTAAGGTTCGCTACTGCGCGTTAACTCTCGCAGCAAACTGTCCAGACGATCCTCAACGGCGCTGAGGGCCAGACGTTGGTTGTATCTACTCTCCTGGCGAAGTGCGGCCTCGACATCCTGACTGTGGCGGCTGAAGCTGCGCAGTAAGGCACTGGCCGGGCCGGTTAATTCACCCGCAGCCAGACTCCGGTGAGCTTCACTAATGGCCTTTACGTCAGCACAACTCTCCAACCGACGGGCGTCCAATTCGATCTGCACGGCCTGAGCTGCCCAACGTTGGTGGCGATGGTTAGTCAGATAGTGAAGGGCGGCTTGACCCTCGACTGGATTGCGTTCTATGGCTAAAAGAACATGCTCCTCTAAACCAAATAAAGGTAAATATTGATACTCATCCCAAAACGCGGAATGTCGCCGTAGCAGACTCGGAATTGAATTGGCTCGCAGTTTGTCAGCACGGTAGATAAAGAAATTCCAGGTGACGATAAACGGATACAAGAGTATTGGTCGCCACCACATTTGAGTCAAGCCTAGTAAAACCCCCAACAAAATAGGTAAAAAAAGCCAAAATGGTTCGCTGCGTAAATAAGTTAATTGATAAGTCCCGGCGCTCCCCAAAGCGCCTGCTACAGCGCCAGCCCAAGGCCCAGCAATTTGTTTGGCCAAGGTATAGGATATAGCAAATGAAATGCTTAGCAACACTCCTATAATAATACCGGCCGCTATACCTGTTTTGGGGGCTATGGCAAGGGCTACAGCGTATAAAAGAGAGGCAACTAATCCGGCAATACCACCAACCATTCCTCCAGTTACCCGACTGAAAGATTCACCACGGCTCCATCCTACTAACACACCAACCACTGCGCCTCCGGCTATGTTGGCCAGTGCATCAAATAATAAATCAATTGTCACACCCTTTGCTGGGTCAATGAACACAAAATCCGTTACTCTGCCTAGGCCAAGGACAATTATACTGGCGATTAGTACTCCTCCTATGGCCCCCCCAATTTGTAAAGTCAATGAATAAGCTGACTTCTGACGGGCTAAAACAACGCTTATACTACCTGCCAGCCCTATAGCTGTCCCAACCGCAAAACCAGTAGACATAATGCCCGTTAAGCTACCGATAATACCAAAGGCTAAACCAAGTGCCACACCACCAATGACACCGGTCACCACCCCAACTAAGGACCCTACTACCAGACTAAATACCACACTAATGGTTACAATGTAAGTGGTACCCCCTAGCATCACATCCAATGATCCACTTCTCGACAGTAACAGCCCAACTAAAACACCGACAGCGAGAGGCCAGACAGCAAGTTTTTGAATAAGCAACCAGTGCAACGCAGGATTACGCCATTGTGACCTGCTCAGTTCGGCCAGGGTAAAATCAGAGCGCAGGGTTGGATCAATACGAGCAATGTGACTTCCCCAGGCTGAGGGATGAAAGAAAATCCAAAACAGTAATTGCAGGCTCCCTACGAGCGGGTTGGGGTGAAGTTTGGGGGCATCCGTATAGGCATTGGGGTTGGCAGAGGTAGGGTCTGAAAGGGTTATTTGGGCGTCATTAGCCGGATTTTTGAGTTTATTCATGCGTTAAAAACCTAATGACAAATTCAACATATTGACATTTCAGTCCAGTAAATGTTGAAATGGTTGCATCTGTTCCAGTCCGTCTTCTCGCCAGGCTTCATCAACTTCACCTTCTTCTAAAGTAATAAGCCGTTCCCGACAAAGGGTTTGCAGCAAGATTGGCCAGCCTTCACTCTGGGTTAAAATCCACTCTGTATCGTCAGTGGAAAAAGGTATCGGCGAGCTAGCAATCAACTCACAAGCCTCCGCCTCCTTTAACGGTCCCAACCGGGTGGTATAGCCAAAAATATTAAAAAAAGGAGAACCGAACCCACTCTGATGGGCTAATTGATCGGGTGCCTCGTGAGCCGCCAAGACAAAAGCCAAATTACCGCTAACCTGATAGGTGGCCAGGGCGCGTAAGCCCTCCCAAAAAGTATCATCAAGTTCAGGATAGCGTTGCAAAGCCAAGCCAATCTCATCGAGGATGATCACCGTGGGAACGTGTATGTTATAGCTGGTAACATCCAAAAAACGGCCCAAGCTGCATGGCGTAGGCGCGGATAGCCCCATACAACTTAACAAGTAACGCAACAACATTTCCGGGTTGCCAAGACGAGGGTCTTGAAAATCTACATAAATCCAATTATAGCGTTCTGGCTCTGACAACCAGTCAGTTCGTTGACCGACGCGTAGTTGTTCTATGGGCGTTGTAGTAATATGTTTAAGATAAAATAGCAACGACGTTTTGCCGCTACGTCGGTTCCCAATAATAGCGGCATTCTGCAAGGGACGACGCTTCCAGAGGTTGAAAAGGCGTTTCAATTCCCGCTCCCGCCCAAAGAAGTAGCGAGGATGCATAATCGGTGGTCCAACCACAAAAGGCGTCAATTGGTCAGGTTGGTCGATCGATTTTACGGGAGAAGGCGGCCTTAGCGAAATGGTCTGAGTATTATCCGCAATATCTAATGCTGCTTGTAGTTCCTCAATTTTTGTCTCGATATCCTCTATTTCGATTAGAATTCTGGGGTCAACAGAAGCACCTGCCAACGCCTGTAGCTCTTTGAGTTTATGCAAACGTCGTTGATGGCTGGCAATTAGTTGCTTCACATCATTGTTTTGGGTCATACTTCCCTCTAATATATCAGGTGCCACTATCGGGTAAAACTATCTTGATCCGCACTAAATCAGGGTCGTGATCTTTGAGTCGCGCACTTAAATAATCATCCAGCGCGGTCCGAAAGTCGGTGACAGTTAAAGCGCTGCCTTGCTTGAGCAGCGTCTGAGCCAGGTCAGTCAAATCCAGATCAATTGGCTGTAAGTCGCTGGCTAACTCCTGCAAGGCGGCCAACAACGCATCGGAGATCGTTTCAGGTAGTTTGCTGTCGGCCTGTAGCGCTTGTATCAAATCTCGCCGAGCTGGGGTGAGCAGCGAGAGTCGGTCTGAAAGATCGGGCAGCTCTTTGAAAAGTTGTTCCTGCCAGCGATCAAGTAATTCCGCCAGACGCTTTTCAACCGCTTGTAAACGCGTGGGTAGATTGGCTACCGAAGCAGCTTTGTCGGGAAAGCGACAGTAGGGACAAGCAACAAAACTGTCCAGCACCTCGGCGTTAAACTCGCGACAGCGGTACTGTTCCAGCGTTTGCAGCTCCAGCGCCAGCAGGTTAAATTCGGCCCCGGAGATAAAGGGCAAGCTCTTCAACCGGTTCAGGGCCTGGTAGCCGACTTCTTGACGCAAAGTGGCGATTTTATCCCAAGGGGCTTGATTGCCTACAATTCGCTCGTGCATGCCGTAATAAAGCCGTTTGTACTTTTGCTGAAATTGGTCCAGTTTGCCTTTCAGCGGACGGCGTTGGTCAGCCTTGAGCAGTTTTTGAGAGTCGGAATAAATGGCTTGACTGTCGGCGGCAATCCGCCGTAGATCGGTGAAGGTGGTTACCTCGGTGCCTGTAGCCAGCGGCTCCAGTGGGTTTAAGGTGGTCATGGCTTCGGTCAGATGCTTCAAACCCTTGCCCAAGCCGTCATTCCAATCGGTTAGAAAGCCGTTCAGGGTGTCTAAATCGGCCAGCCGCTCTTGCAGAGTTTGACGAAAACCAGGACTGGTATCCAGTTTCCCCAACGCCGACACCGTACTCGTCGAGGCAAATTGATCGAGCGGTTGATCCAACCAGGCCAACTGGCCCTGGAGCGTCTGAATCTGTGGCCAGGGTAGCTCCGGAAAATTGAGCGACTCGTTCAAAATCGTCTGAATGCCGGTTCGGACCGAGGCCAGGTCGCGTTTTAGAGTTTGTCCTTGCTCGCGCAGTTCTTTTACCGCCTCGGTGCGGCTGTCTTTATCGCGCACCAGGCCGGGCTGCAAATTCAATAGAGTGAAGATGGCCGTGGCCCCCTCGGCATCGATATCTTTATCTCGCTCCAAATAGCGGATCTCATCAAAAATTTCCAAGCCCTGTTTAAGCAGTGGTCCCACATCGCCGGCGTGCAGCCGGGCACCACCTTGCCGCACAAAAATAAGGTATCCGTTAAAAATCAGCGTACCCAGAAGCAGATAAACCATCTCCTGGGGCAACCCCCAAGGGGGCCGGGCAAACTCGCGTAGCAGGTCGTCAACGGCCGTGACTTTACCGGCGGCGTCATTGGTGGTAACCCGATCTAAAATAAGGGTACAAGCCGGGGAGTGGCTGGCGCTGAATTGGCCATCTTTGATAGCCCCAAAGCTCTCCAGATAACCTCGGCTGTTCAGATCAATCTGCTGTGTGGTCATGCGGGTCAAGGCTTGCAGAGCGCGGGCAACTTCACTGGATAGGTTAGTAGCCGTAATCAGCGTGCGGAAGGAAGGGTAGTTGGGATACGTGTCGGCAAAATATGGGTCAAGCAGTGCCCCTTTTACATGATCCACAACATCGGAAAGCGTGTTCAGCGGACGACTGGCCGGTAAATCGCTCAACGGTGTTTGATGTCCGCCTTGTACGGCATAGCCGCTCTTCAGAAGCTGGACCAAATAGTTGCCTAAGAAATTTTCTTCTGCCTCTTTTTGCAACTTGGTCATCACTTTCTTGTGAATGCCTTCCCGCGCCAGCAGTTCGGTGGCGTGAGCACGAGTCAACAAACCGGTCAGTTCATCGTTGAAATTTACAGCCAGCACAACTTCATCTTGACGCGTCTGGCCAACCACACCCGTCGCCAGCGGGCCTTGCAAGACGAAGCGGTAATCGCCCCAGCTGACGTTGGCCCCGTCGGTACGCAATCCGATCACCAACACCCCCGGTCGAAACGCCCGGTGCGATGGCCACGGAGCCGTATCATCGTAGATGCTCAAGCCGGCCATCAGGGGCTTTTGCTCCTTAAAGCCCAATTCGGCCTCGATGATCTGGCGGAAGGCCAGATTGACTTCATCCTTGCCAACCACAGCTTGGGCCTTCTTCTCGATTATGGCGTCGTAGTCATCAATCTTTTCCAGGTCCAGGTAGTAGCGGTTTTGAGCATAGTTAATGTACTGGCCAACTGTAACCTCGCGAATGTTTTTCATGATCCGCTCGATATTGTCCCGAGCCATCTCCGGTTCTACAATCAACCGGCCCGGAGGGGTGATAAAGAGAGTGTTGGCCAATTCCTGGGAGGTGGCCCCATTATCCTTGTCCCCACCCAACAGTCTGAGCACGGCCAAGGCTTTGATAAGCTTCTTGGCATCATCTCGGTAACGAGCGTCCAACAAATCCACCTTCGATTGAAGGGTTTGGATGACGTTGACCACGCGGTTGACATCGGGCAGGTTGCGAATTTCGTGAGTCTGGTTGATGAGGTCGAAAACCCGGTCGTAAGTAATGAAGTGGGGAGCCGGTTCGCTCAGAATGGGTTTCACATTGCTAACCGCAAAGCCAATGATGCCCCGATTCTCAAAATAGGGCAGTTGTTCAAAAATGTCGATCACGTAGGGATGGATCGGAAACAAATTCACATAACGGTCAAGCTGCTCAACCAGATTAGTAAAATATTGCTTATGATCGGTTAAGAGATTTTGTAGTTGCAGCCGCTGGTCGCCATCTTTCCGCACCACTCGATTGGTCAAGACCTGAGCCACATCCTCTTTCGTGATGGTCACCGTTACAAAACGTTGACTGACCCTGGCAATACTCTCAGCCTGGTCTACGTAGCGGGCATCGCTAAAAACGTGCTCCTGCATAGCCCCAATGTAAAGAAAATCGCTCTCTTGGCTAACTTCGCCTAGTTCGCGCAACAGGGCCAGATCGTAAGACATCTCCTGCTTTGACTTCTGCTTCAGAAAATCTGAAATCTCATCGACGATTACTACCAGACCCGCTTCGGGGTCTTCACTTTTGATGTCGGCCAGGATGTCGAGCACATTCTTCTTATTGTCATAGTCTTCGCTCAGGTTAATCTGCTTCACTTCAATATCGTGCTCTTCCAGAAGTTGAGTATAGACCTGATCAAAGAAAATCTTACGCAGAGAAACTTCGGCAGCGGCACCCAGTTCAAATTTGACGACCAGATAGCGCCGCTTTAGTTGTTCGGCTGCGGCTCTGACATCGACATCGCTCACGTGTGAGCGCAGTTCAGGATGTTCCAGCAACGCAGCCATGAAAGCCAATAGGTGGCTCTTGCCGGTGCCATAGTTACCGACCACATTAAACGATTTATGGGTTACGCCTGATAAAAGCTCAAACATGTAAAGCAGATTACGCTGCAAGCCTTCAGAGATTACATACTTTTCTACAACCTCTTGCGCTTGTTCAGCCTTACGGAGCTTGATAACTTCCTCAACCTCTTCAAAGTGGATCAGGTCGCGGATAAAGCTTGTCATTACGGTTGATTTCCTCAGCAATAACTAATTAAAGAGACATACAGGGCACGAAGATTTTTACCTATCGTTCTTTCAATCAGTGTTCCCTGTATCTCCCTGGTTCTTCATACGTTGCATTAGGTATCGTTGCTATCCATTTCAAGATACACAAATTCAGCTAACGACATCTTTAGGTGGTCAGCTTGGCCAATAGTAGCATATTCAGCATGATTGCCAACTCGGCGGGCCGGAAGCGCCAGCACCACCGGTCGTTGGCGTGAAATTCGTTTGAACGTATCAATGGGATTGAGTTTGCCCAGTTCGGGTGAAAATAGAATCTCTATGTTGTCAATGAGGAGCGGTTCGTGGTCGGGGGAAAGTTCATCGCAGAGTTCATCGATGAGTTTGTGGGCGGTTACGCCATCGTCATATTTGCGGCGTGGTAACGTCAGGAGTCGCTCTGTTAATTCCAAATTCAAATTGACGTACTTGCCGTCGATCTCAGTAGCGACATCCCTAAGAATACCGGTCTTGCCGATCCCAAACTGGCCCAACAAAATCACGAGCTTGTGGCGATCGGCGGAAATGGTGCGAATAGTTTCTATTAAGCGGGTACGCATTTTCTCATCCTTGAGTGGCAGCAGGTACAAGAGTCTGGTTTAATAAAAAACGCCAACTTGACCCGTTGGCGTCTCTATGCTAGTATACCGTTAAATTTATTAACGGACTGGGGACGATCCCTGGTCATAAACACATTAAAGACCCCTCTTATGGTTTGGCGACCGGGGGTCTTTTTCGTTTGGTTAATTTTATCATACCTATCCTGAACAGACAATCAGCCTTTAATACCATTAAGCAAGAAGATGTATTAAATACAAAAACGACCGTTATTTTCTCGCGATAAGATATATAAAAAGGGTTGACTTATATAGTGAAAATAGTGTAAAAATAGTAGAAAACAGACCTTTTTATATAAGTGAGGAACTATGGCGGTTATCGGCTACATTCGAGTTAGCACTGACAAGCAGGACGCGGCTAAACAGCGACATCTATTATTGGAGTATGCTCAACAGCATCAGTTGATGATCGAGGAATTCATTGAGGTCGAGATCTCGTCCCGCAAGAGTCGGAAAGAGCGACGTATCGACGAGTTGCTGTCCAGATTGAATAAAAACGATCTTTTGTTGGTCGCAGAACTCAGCCGATTGGGACGGAATATGATGGAAGTCTTAAACATCATTACGGAGTTGAGCGAACGAGATGTCGAAATTGTTTTCGTCCGCCAACCCGAGCTGTCGACCACGGGACCGCACGGAAAATTACTGCTGGCCATCTATAGTTACTTTGCCGAAACAGAACGGGATTTCATCTCCGTGAGAACCAAGCAAGGCCTGGCCGCAGCTAAAGCCAACGGGGTACAATTAGGCCGGCCCAGAGGCAGCAAAAATAAAGAGCGGATCTTGGATCCCTATAAGGAGCAAATCAA
>JAGRBZ010000328.1 GCA_020433805.1 Anaerolineae bacterium | reverse complement strand
GCTCCGCTGGAGGTACGGATGAAAATTAATTTAAGCCAAGCCCCTATTGTCGATGCTCACTCACACGGTTTTCAGGCCGACAAGCTGGTAGCCGAGCCGCCCGAAGGGTTTCTCGACCGGATTACGGTCATGGGCATGTGTTTCGGTTCGGCGACCGGCGTAAACCCGGCCTTAGCCGATGCCGTCTCGGCTATGACCGATCACACCCTCATGGCGATGCTCACCCGCCGCCGCTTGGCCGAGTATCTGGATTGCTCGCCGGAGGCGCTGCTGCCAACCCGGCACACGACGCTGAAAGCCGATCCGCAAGCCTACATTTCGGGCTTGATGGCCGATGCTAATTTGAGCGCCTTGTTTGTTGACGATGGCTTCCCCCTACCCAAAGTCGATCAACTGGTGATGCAAGATCTGACCGGCATCACCATTCACCGCGTGGCTCGCATCGAGCCGATGATCGAGGCGGCCCGGCAACAGACCCGGAGTGCCGCCGATCTCGAAGCGGCTTTTCAAGCCGAGTTGGAAAGTGCCGCCCAAGAGCCGCGCTGCGTGGCCTTCAAATCGATTATCGCGTACCGCACCGGGCTAGATGTTGGCGACCCCAGCCGCGATGAGGTAGAGGCCTCGTACAAACGCTGGCAAGCCGCTGGCTGGCGCGAAGGACGCGATACCAGTAAAGCGCTGCGCGATCACCTGTTGAACGTGACGTTTGAAATTGCCAAAAAATATGAGCGCCCGGTTCATATTCACTCCGGGGCGGGCGACACCGATGTCGTGTTGACCCACGCCCGACCCAGCAATTTAGGGCCGTTGCTCACCCGCTTTGCCGATCACCCCACGGTTTTGATCCATAGCGGCTTTCCTTGGTTAGGGGAAGCAACCTATCTGGCGTCGCTGTACCCATTGGCCTACCTGGAGTTGTCGCTTTACTTCCCTTGGGGTATGCTGGATATGGATCGTGTTTTGACCCAGGTCATTGGTGCCGTACCGACCAACAAAATTCTGTACGGCTCCGACGAAGCCTCAGAGCCGGAGATTCTATGGATTTCGGCCAAGGAAGGTCGGGCCGCACTGGAGCGTGTGCTCGGTAGCGCCGTCGAACGCGATTTTATGACCACCCAAGAAGCTGAGGTAATTGGGCATAATATCCTCGCCCGTAATGTTCTCCGGGTACATGGCCTGGCCTGAGAGAAACCACGTAATGGTAGAGAGAGAAGAAGAGAAAAAGGGTGAGATGGCACCTTAGCATCGTTCTATCTCCCACCTCCTGTTCTTCAAACAAGTAGTTGTTGCATCAAATTTAGTGATTGATGTATCTAATCACCACAAATTATTCTATGGAGGAGAAAATGACAACGCGCAATTGGAAAAACTGGCTATTGGTTCTATTCATTTTCACGCTGGTAACGGCCTGCCAATCGGCTTCAACCCCGGAACCGGAAGGTGAAGTGGCTGAACCGGAAGTGACCGAAGAAGCAGAAACCACCGAGGCCGAAATTGTAGCAGAAGCCACCGAGGAAGAAGCCCCGGCGGAAGAGGCCGGCGGCGATCCCATCAAAATCGCTTATGTGGGCGACTTTAGCGATGTATACTCATTCTACGACCTGCCGGTTCGTAACGGCGCAGAGTTTGCCGTTGAGGAGATCAACGCTGCCGGTGGCGTGTTAGGTCGCCCGCTAGAGTTGATTACGAGCGACGGCAAAAATGATCAGGCTTTGAGCCTTCAGCTTTTGGAAGAAGCGCTGAGCGAAGGCGACGTGGCTTATATTATCGGCACCACCGGCGATGCGTTTTTGGCCCAGGCGACGGTTGCCTGCGGCCAGGGCATTCCGATTTCTACCGGCGACGGCACGGCCCCCACGCTGGTCGGCGATGCCGGTGACTGCGCTTTCCAACTGGTGATGAGCGATACCATCCAGGGGGCGCTGGCGGCACAATATGCCTATGAGCAAGGCTACCGCACCGCATTTGCCATTCGCTCAACTGAGATTCCCTATACCGATAATATGATCGACTACTTCACCGAAAGCTTCGAGCAACTCGGGGGCCAGGTCATCGGCGAAGAGCAGTATCGTATCGATGCCGGAGACTACTCGGCGCTGGCGACATCGATTGCCGGACTGCCGGAAGCGCCCGATGTTCTTTTCACCGCCATGTTTATTCCCGATACGCCCATCTTCGTTCGCCAACTGCGCTCGGCGGGAGTTGAAACGCCGCTGATCTCAACCGACGGCAACCACGATGCCTCGCTGCTGGATGCGGGTGAGGCGGTTGAAGGGATGGTCTTCACCACCCACGCCTTCCCTAGCGCAGACAATGCGCTGGGTGCATTCTTCACGCTGTACGAAGAAACCACCGGCACAGCCCCCGACTCGGTGGCTTACGGCGTAGGCTATGATGAAATCTACATGGTCAAAGATGCTATCGAAACCGCCGGCTCGGCTGAACCGGCTGATATTATGGAAGGTCTCAAGCAAATTTCCGACTTCGAAGGCGTAACCGGCACCATCTCGATGAACCCCGACACCCGCCGCTCTGACAAGGCCGTTACGCTGGTGAAAGTGGAAAACGGCGAGCTGATTTTTGTCGATCAGGTGCTGCCGGATTATATTCCTGAACCGTAGACAGTAAGGGGTAAGGGGTAGGGATTAGGGATTAAGGGGGAAACCTCTGCAAACGCGATGTCAGGAAAGACCTGACAGGTTTTGTACGGTACGTTTTGGCGTAAATAGAAGCCCATTTGTGGCTCATCATACGCCGTACGAAACCGTTGGAAACCTGTCAGGTCTGGCGAAGGAACTTCTTCCCCCTACTCCCTACTACCTAATCCCTACCCCCTTTTTAGGACAAAACATTGCTACACATTCGCGATCTGGTCGTAAATTACGGGCCGGTGGAAGTTCTCCACGGCATCTCCCTCAGCGTTGAAACAGGAGAAATCGTATCGGTCTTGGGGCCGAATGGGGCGGGCAAGAGTACCTTGCTACGCACCATTGTTGGCTTGCTGCGCCCGCAACGGGGTGAGATCACCTATCAATCGACGCGTATCGAGGGGCGGTCGCCGGAGGATAACCTGGCGGCCGGTATCGCGCTGGTGCCGGAAGGGCGACGCATCTTTTCCCGACTAACGGTGCTGGAAAATTTGCGAGCGGGAGCCTATTTGAAACGCAACAAGCGGGAAGTTGAAGAAAACCTGGCGTTTGTGTTTGAGCAGTTTCCTATTTTGTTCGAGCGCCACGCTCAACTGGGCGGTACGCTCTCGGGCGGGCAGCAGCAAATGCTGGCCATTGCCCGTGCCCTAATGAGCCAGCCCCAACTCATGCTGCTCGATGAGCCGTCGTTGGGCTTAGCGCCCTTGTTGGTTCACGATATTTTAGAACTGATCCAGCACCTGCGCGATAATGGGCTAACTATCGTTCTGGTAGAGCAAAATGCCCATCAGGCGCTGGAAATTTCGGACCGGGCTTATGTACTGGCTTCGGGCAAGGTTCAAGCGGAAGGCGACGCGCTGGAATTTCAACAAGGCGGGCTTGATTTGGAACAAGCCTATTTGGGAGACGCATGACCCCTGAACTACTCACCCAACAATTTATCAACGCGCTCAGCCTGGGCAGCATTTACGCCCTGCTGGCCCTGGGGCTGGCGATGGTTTTTAGCGTGTTGGGCATGCTCAACTTTGCCTTTGGCGAACTGGTGACGGTTACCGGCTACGTGATGTTTTGGCTGGTAGCGGCCCAAACCTCTTTTGTCACCGCCGCGATTGCCGGCGTACTCTTTGCCACGCTGGCCTCGATGCTGATCGAGCAGATCGCCTTCCGACCGCTGCGCCGCGCACCGTTTGTCACGCTGCTTTTCTCATCCTTTGCCGTGGCGGTGATCATCCAAAATTTAATTCGCCAACTGGTTTCGCCTCGCCCCCAAGGCGTACCGGTGCCCAATGTCTTCGACGAAGTGTGGCGCTTCGGCACCTTTCAAGTGGGCGTGCTGCCGATGATTACGCTGGGCGTGGGGCTGGTATCGCTGGGGCTACTGGCGGCCTTTTTGCAGCGCACCTCCTGGGGGCTGGCTATCCGGGCTGCCGCGCTCGATTTTGAGGTGGCCCGGTTGATGGGTATTCGGGCCAATCGGGTTATCGCGCTGGCCTTTGCTATCTCCGGTTTTTTAGCCGGGGTGGCCGGAGTGCTGTGGGTGGCGCGGCGCGGCACCGTAACGCCGGATATGGGTTTCGTTCCGATTCTCAAAGCCTTTATCGCCGTGGTTATCGGCGGGCTGGGTAACTTGTGGGGCGCGGTTCTGGGCGGATTTGTGCTGGCCTTTTTGGAAATTGGGCTGGAAGTTCTCCTGCCCAACGAATTTCGCCCCTTCACTGAAGCCTTCGCCTTGATTGCGGTGGTGATTATTCTGTACGTCCGGCCCCAGGGTCTTATTTCCACCCAAAGCGGGGAGCGCGTCTAATGGGCAACTGGTCATATCGCCGTTTGCGTTCCAGCGGGCGCACCTGGCTTATCTTGAGTATTACGCTGCTGGTGGTTGGTGGCGGATTATCAGCGCTAGGCGATACCAATATCATTCGCATCGCCACGAACTTCTTTATTCTCTGCACCCTGGTCGTTGCTCTGCAGGTATTTGTCGGCAATTCCGGTATTGTCTCTTTTGGACACGTGGCCTTTTTCGGCGTGGGGGCCTACACTGCTGCGCTGCTGACTATCCCACCTAACGTCAAAGAGCGGGCGCTGCCAATGCTGCCCGACCTTCTGATGTTGGTCGAAACCGGTCTGCTGTCGGCCACGCTGGGGGGAGCGTTGGTGGCGCTGCTTTTCGCGCTGTTTACCGGCCTGGCTCTGGCCCGCATGCAGGAGCAGGCGATGGCGATGGCGACGCTCGCCCTGCTGGTGATGATGCACGCCGTCTTTTCCAACTGGGAGGAAGTGACTCGCGGCACAACCGGCCTGTACGGGATACCGCGCAGCATTACGCTATGGTCAGCCCTGGTCGGCATTATCGTCATTAGCGGGCTGGCGCTACTTTTTAAGGCCAGTCCGACCGGCCTGTATCTGCAAGCCTCGCGTGAAGATCCGCTGGCGGCGCAGACCATCGGCATCAATCTTTTTCGCGTGCGGTTGATCGGCTGGCTGGTCAGCGGAGCGCTGATGGGCGGTGCCGGAGCGCTGTGGGCGCAAAACATTTTAGCCTTTGGCCCCGACCAGTTTTACTTTGTCGAAACCTTCACGCTGTTGTCGATGCTGGTTATTGGCGGGTTGGGTTCGGTTAGCGGGGCGATAACCGGCGCGGCGGTGGTGACCGTGGTCAGCGAACTGCTGCGCGACCTTGAAGGCGGCTTCGATCTTGGCCCGTTGACAATACCCGAGCTGCCGGGGTTGGTGCAGTTGGCGGTAGCGGTGTTGATTATGGTTATTCTTATCTTTCGACCGGAAGGATTGCTTGATCAGCGCGAAGTAGGAGGCAAAGGCTGATGGCCGACTCACCGGCATTGAGTGACGTACGCGTCATCAACATCTCAAAAAGTTTTAGTGGCTTACAAGCGCTTTCAAAAGTAAGCCTGACGGTGCCGACCGGTATTATTTGGGGCTTAATCGGGCCAAACGGTTCCGGCAAAACCACGCTGCTTAACGTGATAAGCGGCGTCTTGCCGCCCGACAGCGGCGAAGTGTGGCTCAGCGATACCAACATTACCGCGCTCGCCTCCGACCGCATCGCCCGCTTAGGCATCGCCCGCACCTTTCAAACCATTCGCCTTTTTAAGCGACTGACGGTCAGCGAAAATGTTGAGGCCGGGGTGATGACGGTTGAGCGCGGAGCCATCGACCACAGGGTAGCCGATCTGCTTGAACGGTTTGGCCTAACCGAATGGGCCTCGACCCCGGCCGGATCACTGCCCTACGGCATCCAGCGCCGGTTGGAAATTGCGCGCGCATTGGGGACACGGCCCAAGATATTGCTGCTCGACGAACCGGCAGCCGGTTTGAATGAGAGTGAGTCGGAAGATTTGCTAAGTGTTATTCAGGGCGTGCGCAGCGATAAAGAGTACGGCTGCGGCATGCTGGTTATCGACCACGACCTGCGGTTGATTATGCGCCTGTGCGATCAAATTCACGTGCTGAACGAAGGCCGCACCATTGCCGAAGGCACGCCCCAGGAAGTGCGCAACCATCCGGCGGTAATTGAGGCCTATTTGGGGCATCAGAATCAGGCGCTGCCATGACCGATCCCTTTGTAGCCTATCTGACTCATCATTTCAACCGCTATGTAGCCGACCTCCGTGAACTGGTGGCTATCGACACCGGCGGTCGGAGCAAAAGCGGCATCGAGGCCATAAATGCCTGGCTGGAAGCCCGCCTCAAAACGCTGGGCTTTGCGGTAACGTATGATCGGCAACCGGTCGTCGGCGATAATTTACTGGGCATCCGACAGGGCCGGGGGCAGAAAAAGATTTTGCTGCTGGGCCACAGCGACATTATCTACCCCACCGGCATCGTCAGCCACCGACCGATAACCATTGAAGGCGATATGCTGCTGGGGCCGGGTACGTGCGATATGAAAGCCGGGCTATTGACCGGACTATACGCCGTTGAAGCCTTACTGGCCGAAGGTTTCGAGGATTTTGGAGCGCTGTATTACTTAGTGGTATCGGACGAAGAGACGCACCCCCGCTACTCGATACCCTTTTTGCAAAAGATCAGCCGCCAGGTTGATGTCGCCTTTTCGCTGGAAGCCGCCCGCGAAAACGGTGATATTGTGGTGGCCCGCAAGGGGCTGCGCTGGTATACCATCACCGCCATTGGTCGCGCCGCCCACGCCGGGGTTGAGCCGGAAAAGGGGCGGAATGCCGTGGTGGCCCTGGCCCGCAAAGTGGATGCCCTGGCCCAATTGAACGACTTTCGACCGGGCGTAACCGTCAACGTCGGCAGCTTCCACGGCGGTACCGAGCCAAACGTTGTCGCCGACCAAGCCACCATCCGCATCGATCTGCGGGCCTTCCGGCAGGTTGATTTGGAGGCCACCGAGCAAGCGGTGCACGATCTTTTTAGCCAACCGCTCGATGGTGTCCACTTCGACGTGCGGCACGAACCGACCGCCAACTCGCCCATTATGGAGCGCACCCCGGCTATCGCTGAGTTGGAGCAGTTAGTTCAACAGCTAGCGGCCTCGCTCGGCTTTAGGGTTAAAGGTGCAATGACCGGCGGCGCATCGGACGCCAGCTACGTCGCCGCTGAAGGCGTGCCCATTCTCGATGGGCTAGGCCCCATCGGCGGCCTCGATCACAGCCCGGCAGAATACATCGAACTGAGCAGCGTTGTACCCCGCACAGCGCTGTTAGCCAAGGCCATGGCGGCGGTGGGTGGGGGTAGTGGTTAGTTGGTTGGTTGGTTAGTTAGTTGGGTGGGTGGTTAGTTGGGTGGTTAGTTAGTTAACCTGAGTTCGACAATTGGGTTCGTTCCCCACGCTCTGCGTGGGAATGGTCGGTTGGTTTTGTTTCGTTCCCCACGCTCTGCGTGGGAATGCATACGCAGCTCGTCAGCTTGTTCACCACTCCGTACAAACCTCAATCAGACCCACCCTGCCCGCATAATTTCGAGCACTCGAATAGCGCCAATGCTCCGGCTTATCAACATAGCCTCGTTCCACTGGATTTTGATGGATATAATCCACCTTTTGCTGCATCACCCCCCGACCTTGAACCCATTGGGGATGAACACCCTCTTGCCAAAACTGATAGGTACGATCTCGCTTATGCGCTTTCTTATAGAAGGCCAGTTGGTCCAGAATTATTTTGACGCGCTTTTTCTCCAAATATTGAATAATGCTGCTGGCCGTATAAGACTTAAAGCGGGCGATGTCTCGATCAAGTTGGGGACTTTGAGCTACTAAGTGCATATGATTTTCAAGAATAACGTAGGCATACAGCGTAAGGCCATCATCAATAAGGAATTGAAGCGAGTCAAGCAGGGTGGATACTGTTTCCTGGCGGGTGAAAACAGGTATCCAATGTAAGACGGTACAGGTCATAAAATGGGGTTGGGTTGGATCGATGAATTTGTAGCGACTTCTGCCCATAGGCGGATAGGGTATGTATTCCCACGCAGAGCGTGGGAACAAATCAATTTCTCCATTCTCCATTCTCCATTCACTATTCTCCATTCTCACCTACAGCCCCAAAAGCTCTTCCATGGCTTGGCGCTTTTCCGGGGGTAAGGAGCGGCGGATGGCTGAACGGGTTAGGCGGCGGGCCTGGCCGTACCAGGTACGCAGTTCCTTTTCGGCCTCTGTTGCGGCTGCGCGGGCCTGTTGCCGCTGTTTTATTTTGCGGTCCTGAAGTTCATCTCTTTTGGCATAGACATCCACCAGATTCGCGCCGGCGGCAACGCGCTGCGCATTCCAGCCGACACCGGCCAACTGGGCCTGCTGCTCTTCACTCAACTTTGGAAACACGGCATAGACCATGTGCCAATAGGCAATGCGCTCGGCGGTTGTTGTGGGCTGGTCGCTGCGGGGTTTAGAGCCGTTGGTTTCGGTTGGGGTTTCAGCCGTGCTTTCAGCCTTACTGCCGTTAGAGTCGCTATTGTCCGGGGCTGGGCTTTTACCGTTACGATTGCCATATTGATAGGGCGTCATCGCAAAGCGGGCCAGCATGGTCTCGTCCTGCCCCCATAAAACTCGCACCGCCTCTTTCAAGCTGCTCACTTCTGCCGCCGCCGTTTTACGGGCCTGTTTTTCGGCCTGGGTCGCCCCCTTTTGTTCCTCGCGAAGTTTATCGGCATTGGCTTTGAGCGCCAGCCAGCGATCGAGCAGGGTTTCACCCTCATTCAATTTTTCCTCATGATAACCGGTCGGGTTAATAACGGCTTGGGCTTCGGGCCGTTTGCCGCTGGTAACATAGATTTTTACTTTTTTCTGGAGTTGGAGTTGGTTTAGTTTCATAATACCCTCTGGAGTTTTTGGTGTACATTGTCTCTACGATAAGAAACCAGGGTTTTGATCTCTAATTGATAACCTTTTGGGGCAAAAGACGTTTCTTTTTACCGCTAAAAACCCTGGTTTCTAAAAATTGGTGTAAGTTGTCCCCGTGCTACGAGCAAGAGCTGACAGGTTTTGGCGATAGTGGTTCGAGAAAATCGGGGCCGTTCGGAATATTTGGCCGGGCCAAGGTTTGTTTGAAAACCTGTCAGCTCTCCCAGGCCGCAACTTAGGTCGTTTTTATGTGAACTCTAGCTTACAACAAGTGTCAAACCTTTGTCTAGGGCAAAAGGTACTTAATTTTATGGGCCAAAAGTCATTAAAATTTTAGGTACTAAAGTACTTTAGGCCCCGCCATTTCACTTTAGGATCGTGAATACAATAACTTCTGCATCTGTATTTAGGTAATTAGTAAATAGGTATTGGTTATTCAATCTCCAATCTCCAATTACCAGTCTCCAATTACCAATTACCAATTACCAATTACCAATTACCAGTTACCAATTCACCCTTTTGTTGAGAAAAATTAAGACGTACCCCCTATTTTGGAGCATGGACCACCGAAAAAGTGCCATGAACCATTGAAAAACTACCATGGACCTTTGCAAAAGTGCCATGA
The DNA here is from genome assembly GCA_020433805.1 of Anaerolineae bacterium. Classification (GTDB taxonomy): domain Bacteria; phylum Chloroflexota; class Anaerolineae; order 4572-78; family J111; genus JAGRBY01. The sequence goes on along the minus strand of JAGRBZ010000328.1, from coordinate 63 downwards.
ACCATGAAAAATTAAGCATGGACCGAGAAGAATTAAGCATGGCCCAATGCAACGGCAAGATTC
>JAGRBZ010000327.1 GCA_020433805.1 Anaerolineae bacterium | reverse complement strand
AATACGCACTACTTTTTATGAATCGTTGTGGCGAAAAACTAATGACACTAACGATTTTCGATATTTCTAGTAGTAGGTTTGAGGGCACAGGCCCATGCCGCCGTTATGGTGCTGCGTTATGGGCTGATTGATTAGGTTTACTAACATTGAGGTAGACTCGCCGTTACAGAGACTTCTGCCCGCTCTTTTCGGGGCTTGTAGGCTTCATTGTTATTTATCTTCTTACTATTGCCAATCCACATCCCCACAATAACAAGCCCTATGCCGACAACCGTCATCGTAATGTTCGAAACTTTTCCGGTGTAAACATCAATCATCGTGCCCAGAACCACTTGGCCGGCAATCACCAAAACCGTCGCTTTGGTGGTACCGATGCGGGGCATCACAAAGCTGTTGATTGCCACGTAACCGGCCCCAATCATCCCCCCCAAGAAGAGGTAAAAAGGGATTTGCCCTATGCCATTACCGCTTATGCCGGTAAGAAATGATGTGACAACTGCCAAGAAAAAGAAGCCGACAAGGTGATTCCAAAAAGCTGCTCCGGCCCCCGAAATATGTAAGCCTAACCGGGCATTGAACACCCTATTGGTAACAATCAAGAGGCCGTTAAACAAGGCCAGAACAATCATTAAAGACGTGATCATATCATCCTCCGTAAAAAATAATGAGTATCGAACCGGCTACAATACATGGGATTTGCAGATAATCTTTTAGAAATAATTCTCTTTTTGTCATCCCCAACCAGCCCTTAACATCGAATAGAATAGCAAAAGCGGTTTGCCCTAAGATCATAAGCGATAGGCTGCCAATAAGCCCGATTGTTGAATTGACCGTGATATTAGCAATCACAACAATCATCGCTCCCCCAATTCCGCCGAAGTAAGACCAAAGTGGCGCATCGGAGGCGTAGGGGAACAGCTTTGGAGAGTTTGATAGGAGCTTCCAGATGACCCAACTCCCGAATATCCCTACAAAGTGGGCAATCAGCGAAGATAAGACCGGCGAGGTATAGTGGGCTAACTGGCTGTTAATAAAAATCATAACAGCCAGTAACCCACCTGAGACGACAGCACTGCTGGTATAGAGTCCCTTATCCATGACGCCATCCTTTATTATAGCTTTGGGTTAAGTTTATTGATATAAAGTATCTTGATATAAAGGTAAATTTACTATACAGCACTTTTGTCTACATGTCAAGTATCTTGACGTCGAGACATTTTTTTGCTATGATAGAAGTTATGGAAAACGATCACGTTGATTTTATTCAAGCCCAATGGTCAAAAGAAAAGCCCGATTTGGATACATCGCCAATGGGCGTCATCGGACGAATATCGCGCATTTCGCGCCATCTTGACCCGTTGCTGCAACAAAACTATTCTCAATTCGGTCTGAATGGGGGCGAGTTTGATGTGCTGGCCTCGCTGCGCCGTTCGGGTCACCCTTACCAGCTAACGCCCACGCAATTGTTTAATACGCTCATGCTTTCTTCCGGAGCGATGACAAATCGATTGGATAGATTAGAAAACGAAGGTCTCATCCAACGTTCTCCTAACCCTGACGATCGCCGTGGTATTTTAGTGACGTTGACGGAGAAAGGGATAGCCCTTATGGACAAAGCTTATCCGGCCCACCTTGCCAACGAGGATCAAATACTGCATGCGCTGACTATGGACGAACGCGAGACGTTAACCGATTTGTTGCGAAAGTTGCTTGTATCATTTGAGCAGACGGAACAAGATAACGGATCGACCGCCACTTGATTGTTTCATTTACACCCTCTAACCCACTTGTTTGCAACCCCATCTCATAAACTCAAACAGTGCTCTATCTGAAAGGAGAGTACCTTGAACACGAGACGAGCTGAAAAAGGCAACGTACGTGTACTGGTGATAGGAGCCGGCGCAGCGGGATTGGCCGCCGGGCGCAGGCTGCACCAAGGCGGATATGATGTGCTCCTGCTGGAAGCACGTAATCGGATTGGCGGCCGGATTTGGACGAATCACGATTTGGCACCCCACCCGGTCGAGTTGGGCGCTGAGTTTATCCACGGCGATAAGGCCATCACCTGGTCTCTTGTGCGTGCGTATGGTTTACATACGCTTGACAAAGTACCCTGGGAGCAGATCAGCGTCTATATGGATGAGCAGTTGCTCGGGCCGGAGGCATTCTTTGCGCTACCCTATGCCGAGGAGGTATTTTGGTTAACCTATGTCGACGAAGTAGCCGAGGCGTGGGGTAACGCGGGCCGATCTGACGGTAGCATAACGGAGATACTGGGCGCAGATAAGATGCCGGAAGGCATGCAGACGCTGTTGCACAACCGTTTCACCGCCGACATGACGGCGGAGCCGGAACAATTGGGTATCTATGGCTGGTTGGAATGGCTCCGCGTTCATGATGGAGAAAACGAATATCGCCTTGTTGAAGGCTACAGCCGTCTTATGGAACAACTAGCCGCAGGGTTAGATGTGCGACTGAACAAACCTATCAAACGCATTCGGTGGGATGCGAACGGAGTAACGGCCTATACGCGCACAGGCGAGACGTTTGAAGCACAATGCGCAGTGGTAACGCTGCCTCTGGCCGTGCTGCAAGCGGGCGATGTAACGTTCGATCCGGTGCTGCCTGCCGGTAAACAAGCAGCAATCAATGGGCTGGGATCGGGCCATGTCAACAAACTTATTCTCAAGTTTAAGAAGAGATTCTGGCCTGAAATATCACCGGCTCTATTTACAACACTCGACAGCCAAATCTGGTGGCGACCCGGCCTGGGCCGTACAAATGAAGCCCCCCTACTAACCGGGTATATGGGTGGTCAGGCGGCCAAACGCTTCATGGCTTTGGGCGAAGAAGGGGCTATCAGGGAGGGAATACGCCATCTTGAGCAGATGTTTGGTTTGAAAAATCTGCACCATCATCTGGAAACCGGCTTGCTCGTAGCCTGGTCCTCCGATCCCTATACCAAGATGAGCTACTCCTACGTACCCGTTGGCGGGGCAGGCCTGCGCGACCAATTGGTGGCCCCCATAGAGCGCGTGTTGTTCTTTGCCGGCGAGGCAACCAGCCGTGAGTGTGCCTCGACCGTACACGGAGCGTTGGAGAGTGGCTTTACAGCCGCCGATGAGTTGATGGGCTAGCGGCTAGCCGGAGCAATCAGCATCCGGTGTTGATAAAGGCACCATCATCGCCTGCCCGGGATGGCTGCAACCCGCTGCACAGCACCGGCCCGGCTGTTTGTTGCGCGACATGGGGCGGTCTTCGTCGGCCAATACGCCCCGATCTAACAACCGTTCCACCAAATCGACCTTATCGCCGACAGGGTAGTTGCGCCAAATTTCCTGCTTCATGGCCGCCGGCGAGCCTCCGCCATGCAGGCTGATCAGCGAATACCAGCCAGCTTGATACGATGCCGTCAAATCTTCAAGGAAGCGGGCAACCTCGATCCGCTTGTCGTAGGGGACATCAGGGTTAGCTCGCAGCACTTCGGCCAGGGTTGCCGCTGTGGCCGGATTGTGATCTTCATCGGGACCTGGCAGCGCGACGATCAAGCCGCCCGAGACTTCGTGGGCCAAGCGGTGCATATCGTAAATTTGGGTGGCGAGCAGTAATTTGCCGATATTGGAAAAAACCGGTTCGGGCATAAAACTCTTCGCGTACGGGTCTTGCACCGCATAGACACTGGCGGCCACGCCGCAGGCATAGAAGCCTTCGGTAATTTTGATAAGCTCCACCATCGGGTCGCGCAGGTTAGCCTTGCGGTCGGGGTCAAGGCCGTTGGCTTCGCACATCAGCGCTCCGGCCCCAATCAGCAGATCGCCAAAGCCGGCCCGTGCCCCAATGCAGCTATGGCGATGGTGGGTTGCGTAGTTGTAGGTGACATCGCCGGAATAGGCCCATTCACCCGCTACAAACACCCGTTCCCACGGCACAAACACCTTGTCAAAAATCACCACCCCTGTCGATTGCCCATAGCGACGCGAGAACAGCGGAGCGCCATGTTCGGGCTTTTCGCCGGGCCGTCCGGCCGGGCGAGCGACAATGGTGATCCCCGGTGCATCGACCGGCACGGCGCAGCAGACCGCAAAATCAGCATCCGCTTCGGCCATGTTGCGGGAGGGCATCACCAGGAACTCATGGACATAGGGCGCAGCCGTCACAATGGCTTTGGTGCCGGAAATGACGATGCCTTTACCGTTGCGCTCAACGATGTGGAGATAGACATCCGGGTTAAGCTGTTGGTGGGGTCGCTTGCTGCGGTCGCCTTTGGCATCGGTCATGGCGATGCCTAACGTCAAGTCTTCATCCTGAACCCGTTGCAGATAGGCTGCAAAGCGGGCGCGATGTTCCGTACAGCCCTTGGCATCATCCATTTTGGCGACAACTTGACCGATGCCGTTGAGCGCATCGTGGGCCAGATAACGCTGGGCGCAGCCGGTCTCCTGGCAGAGAAGGCGCACCGCTTCCAGCTTGTTGAGCAAATCACCCGCCGCTTCATTGATATAGAGCATACGGTTAACGGTTTTGCCACTGGTTGATTGAACCGCCGTCATCAACGGCGCTTTGGCCGGATTATGCGCGAAGTCGTACGTAACGGCTAGAGCATTAATCCCCGGCTGGAGCGAGGGTGCATCGGCCACTGACTCAATCAACTGACCGTCGACATAGACCGTAGGTTTGACCTTACGCAGAGAGTCACGGTAATCCTGCCCGTTCATCAACCGGCTGGTATCAACATTTGTAAACGTTTTCATAGTTCCACAACTCCTTTGTTATATAACGATGTTTATTTTATTGAACAGCGTTCATACAAAGAAAAATATAAAATATTTGTGCGCGTTTGTCAAAAACGGAAAGGGTTAAATCTACGTCGCCTGAGCGCGCGCGTGATACCGTACTCACTACCTCATGGTGCAATCCCGTACCTGGTTTGACGATTTAGCCTGGCCTGGGTATCCTTGAGCCTAAGCCACTGACTGGAGGCCGTGGTGGCCAAGGGCTTGTTACGCATCTTACTTAAAAAGCATCAGCAATTCATATGGCGAAGTCATCACAAGATTCTTCAAAAGAAAACGCGCATGCTACCCCCCGTGCGCTGCGAGAGACAACTCTCAACGAAGCCCGTCGTGCCCTGATTCTCGACGCAGCCCGCTCAGTCTTCTTCGAATTGGGGCTGGAAGGGGCCAGTCTGCGTGAAATCGCCAAGCGGGCGGGCTACTCGCCGGGGGCTATCTACAATTATTTTAATAATCGTGAGGAAATCTATGCGGCCTTACTGAGCGAGTCGCTGGAGCGTCTCAAGGAAGCGGTTGATAACGCCGATGGCGATGCGGCCGAGCAAGCCGCCCCCGCCTTGTTGCGAGCCAGGGCCATGGCTTTCTTTCGGTTTTATCAGGATAACCCCCAGGATATGGACTTAGGCTTCTACCTATTCAACGGTGCCCAACCGCGCGGTTTAACGCCGCAATTGAATCAGCAGCTAAACGACCAGTTGCAAGCCACGCTTCTGCCCATCCAAGAGATGCTCATCAACCTGGGCCTAAAGGAGGCAGATGCCGTGGCCGAGACAACGGCTATTTTTGCCCACGCCGTCGGCTTGTTGATGCTACACCACACCAAACGTATCCGGTTATTCAAACAGGATGCCCAAGCGCTTTTTGAACGCTATCTGGACTTCTTAGCGCGGAGAATACCTTAATTATGAGCTTTCAACCTCGACAAAAAGAACACCCTTGGATGAGCTATCCCCGCGTGGGCTGGCGTCGTTTCGTTTTCAAACTTCCGCTTTATCTATGGCGAATGGGTTTGGGACGTCTGTTGCCGGCCAACTTTTTGGTTCTAACCACCACCGGTCGAAAAAGTGGTCTGCCGCGCCATACCATGTTAGAGCACGGTCAGATCGACAACTGCTTTTATATCGGCAGCGGCTGGGGACACCAGTCCGATTGGGCGCGCAACCTCGCCACCCAGCCGCTGGCGACGGTGCAAACGGCGCGAACTTCTGCAATTAGCGTTCGTGCTGTACAATCCCTGGATGCCGCAGAGTTAAGCGAAGTGTATCGCACAATACAGGGCAAAAGCCCGGCCTGGCAGGAATATCTGGAGGCGTGGAATGTCGAAGATACGGAAGCCGACTTTATAGCCGGTAATCGAGACGGCCGGTTATTGACCTATCGCCTTGAGCCGGTTGTCGCTGCCACGCCGCCCCCGCTGCCCACCGACTTGCGATGGATATGGGGCTGGGTGTTAGGGGGTGTGGCTTTTGCTTTGGCGCTGGTCTTGTTGAAGGCTATTCGGCCGTAATCTCCGAGAAATAATTTTGAAGGATGAGAGCCAAGATGCATAAATGTGGCTGCCGGGAATGGAAACCCATACACTAGCTAAACAGCTTTATAATTTATAGAATACGAAGTCATGTCACGAGTTCTTCAATTTATTGTTCTGGCTTCCATCATGATGCTGAGCGTATTGGGACTGGAGGCTTGCTCAACGTGGGGTATATGGCCGGGGAGTGATCCTCCTCGCCAACAACATCAGATCGTCATCGATGACAATGATAAAATGTGTGTCTCTGCCCAGGATTGCGTGCTGGCGTGGACCGATTGTAGCTCTTGCGAATGTGGTACACCTATCAATAAACAGCATGCGGCCAAGGTTGAACAGGCCTATAAGGCAATGTGTACCGATTATCGCGGGCCGGTGTGTGATATGGCTTGCCCGCAGGTTACGTTACAGTGTATCGATAATCAGTGTGTAGCAGTTGAAAAAGGTGAGTGAACGTAGTCACAGTAGATCGAAATTTGAGGAGTGAGGCATCCTCAGATGCCGAACGCAGCCGCATCTGAGGATGCCGGCTCCTCGAAAATTGGATCCACTGAGTCATGGGATAATTGGGTAAAGGTGGTAAGCCAACCTTCTATTCCCCAACGCAAAAGAGAGGAAAAATGACCGATAAATTAGAGCAATTGCCCCCTTCAATGTTGTACGCCATTGGTAATACGCCGCTTGTTCAATTGAACAAGGTTGTTCCCGACAATTGTGCCGATATCCTTGTCAAGTTAGAGTTTTATAATCCAACCGGTTCCTACAAAGATCGGATGGCCCTGGCGATGATAGAGGAGGCGGAAAAACGGGACGAGTTACGCCCCGGCATGACGGTTGTGGAATACACCGGCGGGAGTACCGGCTCATCGCTGGCCTTTGTCTGTGCTGCCAAAGGATATCGCTTTAGGGTCGTCTCCTCAGATGCCTATGCTCAAGAGAAGCTGGCAACAATGCGGGCCTTTGGTGCAGAATTGGAGCTTCTTCCCAGCCAAGGCGGGAAAATCACCCCGGACTTAATACCGCGCCTCATTGAGCGCGCCAAAGCCATTGCCCGGGAAGAAGGCGCTTACCCAACCGATCAGTTCAACAATCGCGACTCGCTCAAAGGGTATGCTCAGATTGGCTATGAATTGGTAAGCCAACTCAATCGACCAATTGATGCCTTTTGTGGCGGGGTGGGCACAGCCGGGATGTTGATGGGGGTGGCCCGTGCGTTACGAGAAGAGGGGCATAAAACCAAGATCGTTGCCTTGGAACCGGCCACGTCACCGGTGATTACGACCGGAACAGGGGGAGCACATCACGTGGAGGGGATCGGCGTTGGCTTTGTACCGCCGCTGCTCGATAAGGATTACTATGACGAGGCCAGAGCGATTGATGAAGGCGAAGCCCGGCAGATGGCGCGACGGCTAGCGCGCGAAGAAGGATTATTTGCCGGAACCTCGACCGGGCTGAACGTTGTTGGAGCACTGCAATTAGGCCAGGAGCTAGGGCCGGGACATACGGTTGTCACCGTTATCTGTGATACAGGGCTGAAATATTTGGCCGGTGAATTGTATGCGTAAGTTCACTGTTATTTAGAATTTTGCTGCGAAAAAACATCCAATGAACAACTTTACGATTGAATTGACAAATCCGATTAAACAAACCCACTTAGACAAATTGCGCTCGATTGCAGGAACCGGGCCGGTGCTCATCTTGACGCACGATAACCCTGACCCGGATGCATTGGCTTCGGGCAAGGCGTTGGCAACTTTGTTTCGAGAAGCTTGGGGGATCACCGGGCGACTGGTTTACAGTGGCTTGGTTGCCCGTGCCGAGAACCAAGCCGTACTTAAACGTTTAACCCCGGAATGGGAACATAGCGATGTAATACCTGATTTTAAGGACTATACCGCAATAGCCCAGGTTGATACACAACCGGGAGCCGGGAACAATCGTCTCAACACCGTCCACCCGAGGCACATTGTGATTGATCACCATTACCCGGTTCGGGAAACGGTCCATGCGGTAGCGTATTCCGATATTCGTACAGAGATGGGGTCAACCGTTACAATGGTAGCCCAATATCTGGAAGCTGCCGGGATTCAACCCGACCCAATCTTGGCTACTGCGATGTTTTATGGGCTTAAGACTGACACCCGCAGCCTTTCGCGGGGTGCTTCACCGGCTGATGAAGTAACCTTTTTAGAATTGCTCCATAACTTGGACCAGCAGGAATTGACCAGGGTAGAACTGGCTGGTTTGAGCCGTGCGTATTTCCAATCTTTTAGTCGAGGGTTAAATGCAACGCGCGTGTTTGGGCGCGTAACCATAACGCGTCTTGGCTTGATAACACAACCCGACTTTACGGCTGAAATGGCGGACATCCTTATCCGCTTGCAGGGTGCCCATGCGGCGCTTTGCCTGGGACAACACGGAGACACGCTGCATATCTCGTTGCGTACCGAACCGACGAGCCAACAACATGCAGGCAAAATCATTCAACAACTCATTGTCTCGCCCGGTAAAGCCGGTGGACATGGCACGATGGCTGGGGGACAAATCCCTTTGCAAGGAAAGGATAGAGAACCATTGCTGGCAGACATTGAACATCGATTTTTGACGGTTATGGGTGAGACAGGCAAGGGTGAGGAATTAATTGCCTGATTTTGGGCGTTAGCAGGCTTGTATACTCTGAGGCCGGACGGGACGCGTGGCGAGATTTTTAGAGCAGAGGGAGAATGATAAATGAGCGTGGCCTTGCTGCGGATTTTTATATTTACGGTCTTACCGATACTGATCGCCGGTATGCATATCGCATTAGACAAAACTGTCTGGAGCCGCGAGCGCAAACTTGAAATCGTCTTGCTGTATCTATTGGGGTTAGGGGTAGCTGCAAATGGACTTAGCGGCTTCTTCGGGCATGTTTTTATGTCAGATTTGGTTGCTGCATCCATCGGCTGGCCCAGCGGAAACCCTTTCCAACTGGAAGTCGGGTTTGCCAATCTGGCCCTTGGGATTTTGGGCATTATGGCGATGGGGCGACGCGACGGCTTCCGTGAAGCAACCGCTGTGGCTGTGACCGTGTTTAGCGTCGGAGCAACGATCACCCACGTGCTCGATATTTTGGAGACCGGAAATCTTGCGCCGGGCAATACAGTGCAGAACATCAGTAATCTTCTCAGGCCGGCCTTGTTGGTTGGGTTTCTGACAGCAAGTCGAAGGGCTGAACGATCAACCGACTCTGAAGCCGGTAGCGTTCGATTTGAGGCCTGGCGTGCGCCTCGCGCCCAGGCAGCGGGATTTGCGGCAGGCATCATCACTATGGGATTTGGTACGGGGTTCGGTTTAGGTTGGCCGATGATGGGAACAGGCG
>JAGRBZ010000326.1 GCA_020433805.1 Anaerolineae bacterium | reverse complement strand
TTGCTCCACATTGCGCCAAAAACCTCTTCTTCTTTGGCTTTGGCATCGAAATGCTCTTTGACGGCCATAAACAGGGCGTAGTCATCGAGCCAGACGGCTTGCTCACCGCAAAAGGCTTCAAAGTCGACCTTGCGAGACTCGTCGGCGTTTTCGAGGAAGTTTTGGGCGGCTTTTTCCAGAAGCGGAATTTTCCAATAGATGACCCAACCATAGTCAACGGTGTCGACAGGAAAGTCCGGCACATCGTCAAGATCAGAGGCATCGAGATCGCCCTGCTCGACCAGCTTATTCAAGTTGATCAAGAGCGGATTGCCGGCAAACGATGAAAACGAGGCATACGGTGAGTCGCCGTAGCCGGTAGGGCCAAGCGGCAAAACTTGCCACAACGATTGTTTGGCCTCGACCAGATAATCAATAAATTTGTAAGCCGCCTCCCCTAAATCGCCGATGCCGTGCGGCCCCGGAAATGAGGTAGGATGCAGCAGAATACCGCTGGAACGCATAATTTCCATAAACTCTTCTCCCTATAATTTTATTCTTAATGAAAATGGTAAGTGATTAGGACTCGTCCATCAATAACTTACCTGTATGAGGAGATTGGAGACTGGTAATTAGAGATTAAACAATCTCCAGTCTCTAATTTCTCAAACCGAAAAGTTAATCGTGGACAGTTTCTTAGTAACTGTTTTCAGCCTTCAATTTTGGCAAAGCTTAAACCAGCCGTATCGGCTTTATCTTTTAAAATTGAGCAAAATAAGAAAAAGCGGATAGCGGATAGCTAAAGGCTGAACGCTTGTAAACATGTACTGGGGAATATTAACGCCGAAAGCGTCAGGTGACAACCTGTTAGGGGGGAAATAGGCACCCTTGCCCCGGTTCTACACAACTTTTTATATCTTTTTTGTATTGTTACTACTCAACCGTCATGTCATTTCGAACGACGAAGGAGTGAGAAATCCCTCAGGACACGGTTGGTAACCGACCATTTAGGGGATTTCTCGGCAAAAAACGCCTCGAAATGACATGGCCTGAGCTGTTACTTTTTTCTTACAAAAACAGGCCGATTTTCGCCGCTGCTGCACGGGTTTCTTGTTCCATCGACGCGGCAAGCGCAGCATCGTTTTGGGCGGCTAAGAAATCGGCATAAGCCAGTTTGGTGCGCAGTAAGCCGGCCGGCGTTCCAATCTGTTCAAACAGGGTAATGGCTTTTTTATACACATCATCAGCCGCTTTATGTTGCTGCCGCGCCGCATAGACTCCGGCTAAGGTTGCCAGGCAAACTGCATTGTGAAAGCGACTTTGCGTGCCTTCAATCAGTTTCAAGCCTTCATCGGCTGCCTGGATCGCCGGCTCGATGGCTTTAAGCGCCAGATGGGTTTGGGCCAGCAGCAGCGCGATGTCTCCCAATCCGGAAGCGTTTTGCTTGTGCAGCTCTTGCGCCAGCGTATAGGCCTGCTTGATCAGCGGCAAGGCCGCCTCGGCCTGCTTTTGCAGCAGATGGGAGCGCCCCCGTTCGATAGAAACGGTCATCAATCCATCGTTGCTCTCAAGGGTGGTGAAGCGTTCTTGAGCCTGATCGAAGTAGCGAGTAGCTTCGTCGAAATGACCTTGATCGGCTTCGATGGAGCCTAACGTGACCAAACAGTAGCCCTCGCCCCAGCGATCATCAAACGTGCGCCGGATATCGAGCGATTGGTGGGTGAGTTTGGTCGCTTCGGCAAATTGGCCCTTGAGCAAATAAACCAGCCCTAAGCGGCTGTACGCGCCGGCCAGCCGGGCTTTATCGTTACTGCTCAGCAACAGTTCGACGGCTTTGCGGCATCGGCTTTCCGCTTCATCGAGCAGACCCAGCCGTAAGGAGATCATACCGAGATGTGACTGGGCCGTGGCCCGTTCTGTGAGCGAAGCGCCATCAAGTTTTGATACGGCCGTAGCAAATTCGGCGGCGGGCCGGTACTTGTCAGACAGCCAGGAGGTGAAGGCCAGATCGTTGAGGCTTTGCGCTTCCTGATGAATGTCTTTCTCGCCACGGGCCAGTTCTAAAGCGCGCTGCGAGGCATTGAGCGACTCAACCAGGTTGCCTTGCTGCCGGTAAAGGTTGCCCAGAGCCATATAGCCTGTCCAGGTTTCGACCAATTCCATCGCCCGCCGGTAGCAATCGATAGCCTGATGGACAGCGTTGGCCGCCAGGGCGCTGGCTCCGGCGGCTTCCAAATAGTGGGCCGACTCGGTCGCCAGCCCGCTTTGCTCAAAGTGATAGCCGATGAGCAGCGGATCAGACTGATTTTCGATCAAGATTTCGGCGGTTTGCCGATGTAGTTTGCGCCGTTCCTCCGGCGGGATGGTACTGGCCAGGGCGGTAGCGATATCGGCGGGCCGGAAGGCGTATTGGTGGTTGCCTAAATCTCGCAACAGCCGCCGTTGCATGGCTTCATCGAGGGCTGCCTGGGCTTTGTCTCGCATGTCCTCGCCGCCCAGCAGTTCGACCCAAATGTCTATGTAAAATTCAGGGCCAGGCTCTATCAGAGCCGCTCGTGCCAGGAGATGCTGGCTCTCCTCGGAGATTTTTTCCAGGCGTCGGGTCATGGCACTTTGCAGGAAAGGCGAGACTAAATCGGCTGTAAATGAGGTGCTGTCATCCGGGGGGTTGTAGCGCCAGTCGCCTTCTTCGCTTAAATAAAAATCCCCGCTATCGATAAGCTGGCGGGTGAACTCTTCAATATAAAAAGGAATACCTCGGGCGCGTTTTTCTACAATATTGGCTATGGCTTTAGAAACAGGTTGGCCGAGGTAGTTGGTTAAGTAATCTTGAATCACGGTTGCGGGCAGCGGCTTTAGGCTAAGAATAGCCTTCTCGCCATCATTTAGACTGTTCAGCCACGCGGTCGAAGCCGCTTCCTCGCTAATTTCGGCGATGATAAAGAGGGGAAAGCTGCCCTGTCGGATGAGGAAACGGAGCAAGGCCGCACTCGACTCATCCATAAAGTCGGCATCATCGAGATAGAGGGCGGTTGGCCCCAACTCGACAAAAATGCCGGCGACGGCGGCAAAAAATTGCCACTGCGATTTTATGGGGGCTTCCAGACCTTTGTCGGGTACCCGGTCGCTGAGCGTTTTCCACAACCCATCAAAAGACGATCCGGACTTTTTCTCCGGCTGGGGGGCTTCGATGTTGAGCAGTGGAGCCAGGCTGGGCATTTGGTCAGTGATGGTATCGATTTTGGTTTCGATGAAAGAAGGACTGACCAACCCCTGATCAAAAATGGTGGCTAAAATTTGGCTAAAGGGCGTGTAGGCCGCGCCCGTTTCATCACATCGACCGGCAATAGCCACCCGGCCTTTGTCGATGACGCTGTTGCCCAAAAATTCGGCAATGAGACGACTTTTGCCGATGCCCATATCACCTTGCACAACCAAAAGCTGCGGAGTCAAATTATGCAATGTCTCCTGCCAGCCGCTTTCTATTTCAGCCAACTCTTCTTTGCGATTAAAAAGCGGACGGGCGTCGGGGTCGAGCCACTGCATGTAGCGCTGCGTGAATTTTTGGCGGGCCTGCATCGATTTGAACAGATCGAGCACCGCTTCAGCCGACGGATAGCGATCATCAGAATGTTTGGCCAGCAGTTTGTCGATGATGCGTTCGAGCATAATCGGCACCGACGGTTCAAACTGGCGCACCGACGGCGGTTCTTCTTCGATATGGGCCATCATAATATCGTGACGGTTTTCGTAACTGAAGGGCAGATGACCACCGGTTACCATTTCAAACAAGGTGACGCCCAGCGCGTACAAATCCGTGCGCCCGTCGATGCCCTCGCCGGCAATTTGCTCCGGCGGCATATACGATGGCGTGCCAAAGATGTAGTTGTCGCCTTTTTCGGCCAGCAGCGACATCAGCGTAGCCAGACCAAAATCTGTTAGTTTGACCACGTTATTTTTGATGATGATATTTTCGGGCTTGATATCGCGATGCACCACATCGCGGGCGTGGGCATACGTCAGCGCTTCTAAAATACCGATGGTAAAATCGATGATGACATCGAGGGGTAACGGCCCGTCTGATTCGGCAATAAGCTCGCTCAGCGACTTGCCCTCAACATACTCCATCATAATGTAGAAGCGGTTATCGTGCTCTTCAAAGACAGCATCGTAAATCAGGGTGATATTCGGATGCTGGAGGCTGGCTAACGTGCGGGCCTCTGACAAAAACAGATCTTTGAAGATCGTATTGTCGGTAACCTGGAGAAATTTTACGGCAACGGGCCGTTTGAGCAGGGTGTCGGTCGCCAACCACACTTCGCCCATGCCGCCTTCGCCGAGCTTTTTTTCTAATACATAGCGTTCATCTGTGGAGGTTATCATAGTGCGCTGTACCCCAGCTAGAATGCTGAAATGGTGAGGTGAATGTCGAGACGTAAGGCCAGCCTCGTGTCCTGACGATAGGTGTACTGATCCTGAATTCAAGTATACTCGATTGAAGGTAGGGCGTCAACGAGGAACGAAAAAAGGAAAAATGAAAAGGGCTTCGAGATACTCTCAAAGCCCTTTTGAAGTGTCACAAAAGGTTACATGACGTTGTAGAATGCGCTATCGCCGGGATAGACGGCCGCGTCACCCAATTCCTCTTCAATCCGCAGGAGTTGGTTGTATTTGGCCACGCGGTCAGAGCGAGCCGGAGCGCCGGTTTTGATCTGGCCGGCATTCATCGCCACGGCCAGGTCGGCGATGGTCGTATCTTCGGTTTCACCGGAGCGGTGCGAGATAACCGCCGTCATGCCGGCCCGTTTGGCCATTTCGATAGCGGCGATGGTTTCGCTCAGTGAGCCGATTTGGTTGAGTTTGATCAAAATACTGTTCGATGCGCCCAGACCAATTGATTTTTCGAGGCGCTTGACGTTGGTCACCAGCAGGTCATCACCCACCAACTGCACCCGGTCGCCAAGGGTTTCGGTCAGGGCGACCCAGCCGTCCCAGTCATCTTCGGCCAAACCATCTTCGATGGAAATGATCGGATAGTTGTCGGCCCAGCCGGCCCACAGCTTAACCATATCTTCGCTCGACAGGGTTTTGTTTTCGATGCGCAGCTTGTACGCGCCGTCTTCATACAGTTCGGATGTAGCCGGGTCAAGGGCGATTTTGATTTGATCGCCAGGGGTGAAACCGGCATCGTTGATGGCTTGCATAATGACGTCGAGCGCTTCGTTATTGCCTTTTTCCAGCGCCGGAGCAAAACCACCTTCGTCGCCGGTGTTGGTGTTGTAGCCTTTGGACTTCAACACTTTCTTGAGTGCGTGGTAAATTTCAGCACCCCAGCGCAGCCCCTCGCGGAAGCTGTCGGCCCCAACGGGCATAACCATAAATTCTTGGAAGTCGGTGGTTTGCCAGCCGGTGTGGGCACCACCGTTGAGAATGTTCATCATCGGCACGGGCAGCGTTTTGGCGCTAACCCCGCCCAGATAGCGATAGAGCGGCTGCATGGTGCTGGCTGCGCCTGCTTTCGCCAAAGCCAGGCTCACGGCCAAAATGGCGTTGGCACCCAGCTTGCTTTTGTTTTCGGTGCCGTCCAATTCCAGCATGTAGCTGTCGACTTCTTCTTGAGCCAGTGCGTCCATGGTGATCAAGGCCGGGGCAATGGTTTCGTTGATGTTATCAACGGCTTGCTCAACACCTTTGCCCAAATAGCGACCGCTATCGCCGTCGCG
Organism: Anaerolineae bacterium; assembly: GCA_020433805.1. Lineage (GTDB taxonomy): Bacteria > Chloroflexota > Anaerolineae > 4572-78 > J111 > JAGRBY01. The sequence goes on along the minus strand of JAGRBZ010000326.1, from coordinate 3,977 downwards.
CAGTTCCAGCGCTTCGTGAATGCCGGTTGAAGCCCCGGAAGGAACAGCGGCCCGGCCTATTGAACCGTCTTCCAGGATAACTTCCGCTTCAACCGTGGGGTTGCCACGCGAGTCGAGAATTTCTCGCCCGATGACTTCTGCAATAATACTCATAATGTGCCTCCTCTTTCTACTATAAGTAATGATATTCAACTGTTTTTGAGCCAAAAAAGCAGCGTAGGACAAACTTCAGTTTGTCTCACTCAAAAGACTCAAAAAAGGGGAGTGAGACCAGTCGATAGATAACAATATGCTTTAGCAGTATCAATCCGACTGGTCTCACCCCCTTGTACCCGTCTAAAGAGACTCGGTTACGAAATTTCTATAGTTACCGGGCTTAGTATAGTCCAAGGTTCGGCATGTGGCAAACAAAATCGGGAGTACCCTCGCTCTATTTATACTCTTTGGAGATTGGCCGGTAGTCGATGAGCGGAGCATCCTCAGATGCGAACGTGTGGGGGCCAAGCCGCTCCGCATCTGAGGATGCTCACTTCCGCTACGATCACGTGGATGAATTACCCTTCTATAAGGCCCAACGTGCCATAGCCCTGGCTAAGTTAGATAACCTCTTTGCCGAAGCGCAATAGCTTGCGGAAAAATCACCCCGATTATGAAAAAAACGGATAAGAAACGGCAAAATCCGTTGTTTTCTTCATCCGTTGTTGTTTTGTCCCGAAACGTTGCGATCCTTGCCAGGAGAATATCGGGAGCATCTAAAGATGATATGCCTCCCACGTTTGGTGATCCTGCTCCGTTTGAAAAAAGGGTGATTCCTGCGTGGGGGCATAAGTCAATATCTTTAGGTGATCCAAAAGAAAACGAGGGTAAAATGAGATCAAACCTGGTATACCTGTCCTCTACCCTGGTAGATATCGCTTCTACCCCGGTATACTATGACGTCTACCTTGGTAGATATCATTTCTACTCTGGTAGACATTGCTGTTACCCCGGTATGGATGGCTGCTACCCTGGTATATATTGGCTCTATCCTGGTATGATATGATTGCTACCCCGGTATAATGGCGATCTACCCTGGCGGTACGAAGAAAATACGGTAAAAATGGTATAAAACTTGGTATAATTGCGGTTCCCCTCGGTAGATATCAGTTTCCCCTTGGTAGATAGCAATCTGCCTTCGTATATAGCGTGCTCTTTATATGGGCTAACAGACTCGTTACAAATTTGACGACAGCAACGGGCGCTCATCATCCATTGCACGCTTTTTTGAACCACTGAATCACTGAATTTTTATGAAGACACTGACAAACAGTCGCTTTTCAGTGCATTCAGTTCAATCAGTGGGTCAGTGCTTCAGCCGACGACGGATCTACCCATTCAGCCTCAACTTCCCCGACTCGACAACTTCACAAACTCCTTAACTCCACAAACTCTATACACGCTTCAACACATTTCACTTGGCAACATCCATACGAAAACATATAATTCTACTACTAAAAACTGCGGAGAGTTATGATGACTGCTGAAACAATAACTTTAAACCTACCAACGCCGCTGGCCCAAGAATTAAATGCCGTTAGCCAAGAATTTCTTTTGGATATTTTAGAACGTGGTTTACGCCAGTTTAAAATCGAACGCGCTCTAGAACAGTACAGCCAAGGCACAATTTCCTTTGGAGCAGCGGCGCGGCAAGCCGAGATTTCACCGTCGGAATTGGCCCGGTATGCCTATGCGCGGGGTATGGAACCGCCTTTTAGCGACCAGACGGTACAGGAAGAGTTAGGGTGACGTCGTCCACCGTTTACGCCCACAGCTTGTATTGTTACAAGAAATCGTTAGTGTCATTCGTTTTTCGCCATTATTAAGAACATGATTGGCAGGATTAAGGGATCAAAAAACAGAGGGTGAAAATCCGTTAATCCTGCGCATCCGTGTTCTTAAATCAGTTGGCTATAAGCGCGGCGAAAACTTCAAGACACTAACAGAAATCGGACTTCGGCCCGATATTTGGATTTCGGCCAAACTGTGCCAGCAAATATTAGCCTCGCTGTAATGGCCCCGTGTATCATGGATTACGAAAGTACCCAACGTATATAGGAAAGAGAAGACGCTATTCAAAGCGTCAACCTCATTCTCTATCTCTTTAAACTCTATGAACTTCATAAACTCCAAAGGGTTCGATTGTCTATGAACAAAACATCAATCATAAATGGCTTTGCCGCCCTGCTCATCATCTTGCTGTTAAGCGCCTGCAATTCTCAATCAATCACCACAGCCCCGACCGCCACACCTTCTCCTCCACCCACCAACTCCCCAACATCCGAACCGACCCTCTCTCCAACACCGCAACCGACAAACACCGCTACGCCGGAACCGACGAATACGCCCACACCCCAGCCTACCGACACCCCCACACTCACACCGACCCCCGACCCTTACGTCGGCCTAACCATCGCCGATTTGGCCGAACGCAGCTACGGTGGTGGCGAGATCGAAATTGTCGAGACGATGGGCAGCAATGAGGCCTTCACTCGCTACCTGATCCGCTACCCCAGCGAGGGCTTGATGCTCTATGGCTTTCTGAACGTGCCGACCGGCGACGGACCCTTTCCGGTCGCCATTGTAATGCACGGCTACATCGCGCCGGAGCAATACAACACTATCGCCTACACCACGCGCTATGCCGATGCGTTGGCACGGGCGGGCTATCTCGTTTTTCATCCCAACTATCGCAACTGGCCGCTGTCTGATCCCGGCCCTGAGCTTTTCCGGGCCAGCCACGCGGTCGATGCGCTCAACCTGGTCGCCATTATTCGCGCTCAAGCCGGGCAGCCGGGGCCGTTGGAACAGGCTTATGCGTCGTTCATCGGCATGATGGGCCACAGTATGGGCGGTGGCATCACGCTGCGAACCATCACCGTCAGCGCCGATCTGCAAGCCGCTGTGTTATACGGCGCTATGAGTGGCGACGAACGGCAGAATTTCGAGAAGATTTTGGAATGGTCGGGCGGCAGCCGCGGCCAGGAGGAACTCGACGTGCCGGACGAAGATTTGGAGCGCATCTCGCCTATATTCTATCTGGCTCGCATCGATACGCCGGTTAGCATTCACCACGGCGAAAACGACGGCACTGTCCCGCTGCAATGGTCGCTGGACCTGTGTGATGATTTGCAAACGTTGGGTAAGGCAGTACAATGCTTTACTTATCCAGGCCAACCCCACACTTTAAATGGTGATAGTGACCAGCTTTTTATGCAGCGTATGATCGCGTTTTTTGATGGTTTGCGGGAAGATAGTTAGTTGGTTTGATGGTTTGGTGAAAGTCGACCAACCAACTAACCATCAAACCAACCATCCAACTATCCACCCCCAAGGAGGTTTCTATGAGCGACCAAACCCATATTCGAGCGCACGTTTATATTTCAGGCTTAGTTCAGGGCGTGGGCTTTCGATGGAATACGCGCCACAAAGCCCAGGAATTGGGGTTGACCGGCTGGGTCAAAAATTTGTGGGATGGGCGAGTCGAAGCGGTGTTTGAAGGGCCTGAAGCGGCGGTTCGCGACGCCGTCGCCTGGTGTCGCCACGGCGAACGCCCGGCTCGCGTGGAGAATGTCGAAACACGATATCAAGATGCCACCGGCGAGTTCAGAAATTTCAAAGTAACGCATTAATGGTAATTGGTAACTGGTAATTAGAGATTAGGATCTGTTGCAATTCGGGTTTCTGTGTCATTTCGACGAGCTTGCGAGGAGAAATCCCCCTGATCTCTGATTGCAAATGAGCGTTGTAGGGGATTTCTCGCTCCTATAGCCTGCCCTGAGCGTAGCCGAATGGGTCGCTCGAAATGACATCACCGGATAGGTTTGCAAATGTCAACACAATTTGTTATTCAGTCTCCAGTCTCTAGTAGTCGGCCAGAAAGAGATTGACGGATGAGCAAAGCGGAGGCATAGTTACCCAAAAGCAGAAAAGAGGAAACG
>JAGRBZ010000325.1 GCA_020433805.1 Anaerolineae bacterium | reverse complement strand
CGTGATGCGTAAAAAGGAATTACGTTTTACGTTTTTCGTTTTACAATCCTGTTAACCCCTTAAGTTCCAAAAGAGCCTTCTTTATTAGCAACAACAACCGCTTGAAGATAAAGGAACGGATGTGTGGGCAACAATTCGCCCTTGTTCGGCACAAAAACTAAGCGATGTACAGGTGTCGTTTTGCGACAAGCGACTTAGATCAAACTCACCGACCAGCCCACCGGCTTACCGTCTTTATACGGCATGACGCCATGAAACTGGCGCGGATCGTCACTAAAAACCAGCGGCAAGAAATAGTGATCGCCTTCCCACAACGGTAAATCCAATACCTGATCAATCGACACCCAGGCCAACGTTCCTTCGGGATTTTCAGTAAACGGTATGCCGCTGTAGCGCGTAATTTTGAAAATAAAGCCAAACCAGTCCTCGCCCTGTTTTCCGAAGCCGGGCCAACTAATGGTTCCGCTTAGTTCAACGGCTTCGCACGCGATGCCGGCTTCCTCGCAGATTTCGCGCTTGAGGCCGGCTACAATATCCTCGTCCGGCTCTAATTTGCCGCCCAAGCCGTTATATTTGCCCAAGTGATGGTCATCGGCCCGCGTATTGCGATGGATAAGCAAGACCTGTTGGCCGTCGGGTGACATGACATAGCCAAGTGTGGCTAAAATGGGCGTGTAAGGCATAAAATTCTCCTCAAAAAAATTTAGGTTGTCATCACGTGCGTACGCTAGCGATACGGGTATCTTAGAGACGGATAAGCACGGTGAACGTTGTCGCATTGTACTTGTAAAGTTATTCCGTTTCAAATGTAACAAGAAAGCGATGGTGACGAGTAAAACAGGACCAATGGCTGTTAGTTTAGCTTCATCTTTATTATACGATGGTCGATATTTATTGTACGTCGTATTGAGTAACGCAACTTCCTTACCCAGAACTACAATTATAGAACTTACGTAGCGTACCAGACAATTTGCTAAATTGTTCTTATTTTGGGTTGCCCCGTCGCGCCAAGTTCCAATTTGTGCAACAAAATCGAACTTTTGCGTACGCACACGTTGTCTTATTCAGCGACAAGCCATCCAGGAGATGAACCGAAGCATGTTGAGCTACACCCGAAAAAAAAACCTTCTCGTATTTCTTTTATTCATTTTGCTGCTGATTACGGCCAATTCCCCAACCTATGCCGCCAATCCACCGCCCAACAAGTGGGACGCCGTTCGCAACTTTGCCAATGACGCCGGGGCCGAGCCGGATATCGATTGGGACGCCGCGACCGGCGTCCCAACCTTCATTCGCGGTCGTTTTCCTGAGGATTTGGCCGTACAAGATCCCTCAAACCAGGTCGATCAAGCATATACGTTTTTTCAGCGCTATGGCGATCTTTTTCACATGGAAACCCCGCAAACAGAACTATCATTGATTAACACAGTTCAATCTAATGGGGATCACCTCCGTTTCCAGCAAATGTATGAAGGCGTGCCGGTATGGGGTGCACAACTGCTGGTACATAGCAAAAACGGACAAATGACGGCTGTCAATGGCCATTACCAGCCGGGAATCGTGCTCGATCCTATCCCACAACGCAACGCCTCGCAGGCAGAAGCCATTGCTCGCCATCATCTGGGCACGACCCAGGCCGCCACACTCTCCACCGATGTAGAGTTGGTGGTTATGACCTACCGTGTCGAACCGGCGGCTTTAACCTGGCTCGTCCAACTTTCAACCGATAGTCCGCCCGGCCGCTGGCTCTATTTTGTCGATGCCCATACAGGGGCCATCGTCTACCACTTTAATAACCTGCCCCACGCCAAAAATCGAGAAATTTATGATGCCAACGGAGCATGCTCAAGCTTTAGTTTGCCGGGAGCGTCCGTGGCAACAGAAGGAACAGGCGGCAGTTTATCGGCCGGTTCGGCCCAAGACGCTTTTATCTATACCGGCAACGCCTACGATTATTTTATGTCACAGTTTGGCCGCGACAGCTATAACGGGGCCGGAGCCACAATTATGACCAGCGTGACGTTTGGTACGGTTGGCGTATGTAATAATGCGGCCTTTAATGCTTTTTGGAATGGCACCCAGATGGTTTTCGGGGCCGGGGGCAGCGGTTATAATCATTTTGCTAAAGCTGAGGATGTTGTCATTCACGAATTTACGCACGCCGTTACGGAATACAGCGCCGGGTTGATTTACCAGTTTGAGCAAGGCGCGCTCAACGAATCGATGTCTGACATTTTTGGTGTATTCGCGCAGCAGCGCTCGACCGGTAATTTTAACGACTGGGATCTAGGCGAAGACTTAAACACGGTTTTTCGCAATATGGCCGACCCGACGCTATATAATCAACCGGCCCATATGGATGATTACAATGAACTGGGTTGGGTTGATGACAGCGGCGGGGTTCATATTAATAGCGGCATCCCTAACAAATCTGCTTATCTTATGGTCAACGGCGGAACGTTTAGTGGTGTTCCGGTCACGGGTATTGGCTTAGCAAAAACAGAGCAAATTTTTTACCGGGCCTTAAATCACTATCTGTCGCCTCTATCCGGCTTTAATGATATTCGCATTTCGACAATACAATCTTGTACGGATTTAATGGGAACGTTTGGTATTGTCAACGCAGATTGTAATCAGGTTCAAAACGCCTGGGCGGCTGTGGGGCTAGGCAGCGCAGTTGCTGGCTCAATGTTTAGTAAGGCCTATCTTCCCATCCTTATTCAAAGCGAACCCTATAGAGAGGCCGTGTACGAACCAAATGACGATATTAGCCAGGCTTATGGTCCGTTAACTTCCGGAACTTCATATTTTGCTTACATAGAAACCGATGGTGATGGTGATATTTATCACTTTACCACATCCGGCGGCTATATTACTATTTCCCTAAGCAGCCTGCCGAGCGGTACCAATTATGATTTAGAACTGTTCAACAGCGCTGGTCAACTTGTAGGAACTTCATACAATAGTGGATCTACTGACGAGACTATTCAAGGTATCACTGCGGCCGGTAAATATTATATCTATATCTCTCCGACCGCGACGGCTTCGAGTACAGAAGATTCATATAGATTGGAGGTGACGTATCCGTAATTTAGACAATATTCCGGCATCGAGCGGTCAGCTAACGGCTAAATGCAGATAGCTGACCGCTTGTTTCTATTTATATCAACCCGTAAGCTTTTGCCATCAGCTCGACCGGATGGATCATTTTTGCGCCGGTCGCGCCTTTAATCTGCCAGCGACAGGTTTCGCTGTCACACACGGCCAGAGAGCCGTTGATTTGTTTAACTTGATCGAAAACCGGTTTACCGACATCCATACCGATTTGGTATTTTTCCTTTTTGTAACCATACGTCCCGGCAATGCCGCAACACTCGGCCTGCACGTGATTAATGTTGACTCCCGGAATGAGTTCCATCAAATCGATGGCCGGTAGCCCCATATTGTGAGCTTTGAGCTGACAGGGGGAGTGGTAAGGCACCGTAATATTAACCGGGTTGAAATCGGTCTTGAGTTCGCCGGCATCATACAAATCGAGCAGAAACTCGCAGATGTCGTAGGTTTGCTGCGATACCAGGCGCGATTCTTCGGTGTTATAGTCCAGAATGTGTAAATAATCGGACTTGAGCGATAGCGTACAACTGGTCGAGGTGCCGACGATTTTGTAACCGGCTCTGGCGTACTTCACCAGCGACTCAACGTTGGTGCAGGCGTTTTTGCGGGCCGCATCGAACTCGGCGTTGGAAAGCATCGGCAGACCGCAGCAAACTTGCTCAGGAATAACCACTTCATAGCCGTTGTGTTCCAACACGGCCACCGCTGCCTTGCCGACGTGCGGCTCGTAGTAGTTGGTGCTGCAACCGTGGTAGTAAACCACACGCTTGTCGGTTGACGGTTTGTAATTGGGCGATTTTTTGTGAACGCCGTTGAACCAACCCCGGAATGTTTCAAAAGAAAAGCCGGGCAGCGGTGCCTTGCGATGGACGCCGACGATCTTCTCAACCAGAATGCGAACCAGCGGATTATTCAAAAAGAAGTTAGCAATGGGTGCCACCGGGCTGCTAAGTTGGCCCAAAAGTTCCGAGCGACCTAACATCCGGTTGCGAATGGGAATATCTTTTTTATCTTGGTACAGTTTGTAGCGCCCTTTGGCATTCATCTCCATAACTTTAACATCGTGGGGGCAAACCATCGAGCAGATGCCACAGCCGCTGCAATAATCCAGGCTGTCATCAACCGACAGCTCTTTCGGGTTGCGAAAACGCTGCGCTTGCGGCCCCACATATTTGGGGCCGGGGAAGAGATCGGTTACGTTGGAAACAGGGCAAAATGAGGTGCAGATGTTACACTTAACGCAGTAATCGGCCGAGTTCTGCACCTGATGCCAAAGCGAGAGCGTTACGTCATCCACGGGTGTATCTGTCACTGTATTTGTAGTCATATTCATCTCCTGATGAGGCTATACGCAAGCAGTCAGCCGTTAGCCGTCAGCTATCAGCTTTTTTGTTTGAGCAGTAGATGAAGTTAAAAAAAAACGAAGTCAATACCCCAAACATATCTTTTTAGAAAAGCTGAAGGTTGATAGCTGAAGGCTGACCGCTCTTTATGCTATCTGTTTAGTAATAGTTGCCGCCGTGGCTAGGGCCAGGCCGTCGCCGGTGCGGCCGCGCGTCCAGTCGGCCCCGGCGATGGTTGCGCCGGCGATAAACAGGTTTTCGGCAATGGGCGTCTTGTTGCTGTCGACCGGGTTGAGTTTTTCATTAACCTGAATACCATATTGCGAGACCGGCTGCCCGGCGTTTGATAAAAATCGCTCCGAAAACCAGGTGTGCCGATTTGAGTCAGACTCGACCGGCAGGCCGAAGATCGGCTCCCAGACCTGGCCGTCCAAATCGGTTTGGATGCCGCCGCCATAAATACCGCCGGTTGCCAGCACGTAATTTTCAGCGGTTAGCGGCCTTAAGCGGTTGGCGGTCTCCATTTGAATTTGGCTGACCCGGCCATTTTCGATGAGACCCTCGACAACTTTACTGCCGATAATCAATCGTCCGCCGGCTTGCAGGAAGCTGGCCTTCAAGCCCTCAAACAACCGTCGCCCCGGCACGGATGGCGGCAGAGTGCTGATTTCGAAGACCGTTTTGCCAAGCATGCGTTCCAAATCGGCCAGAACTTCGGCGTGTTGCTTGAGGCCAAGCACAGCTGGGAAACCGATGCGGTTGAACTGTTTGCTTTGTCCTTGCAGGGACTGCACAACTTTGCGTCGAAAATCGCTGCGTTCAAAGGCTTTAGCCAGTTCGAGCGGCGTGATGTTCATATTTTTCGCCAGCGGTTCAGGCGCGTTGATAACAGAGCTGGCGGCTTCAACTCCCAGGTCCTGCTCGTTTAAGTTTTGGGTAATCAGGGCCGGATAAAAATCGCGCAGCTCACGAAAACCGACAATGAGCATCTTGCCGCCCTTGGTTAGCTCACCGTTGGCCAATGAAGTGGGGGCGAGACAGGTCGGGTGGACGGCTCCGGCAGCGCTGGGCAGCAGCCAGTTTTTGTCGGCCGCGCCCCAATATTCCAGCGCGGTACTGTTATGAATAATTTCCCAAAAGGTTTCGATGCCGGTTTGCACGTTGGCTTTGCCGACAATGTTATAAGGATGGTCAGGCGCTTCGGCTAAGAAGGCATCCAGCTTGCCCAGCGGGTCGGTAACCGGCTGCTTGGACGTAGCCGGTTGAAAACCCAGCACGTCGATACAGCCGGAAGCCAACAGCAACGCCCCGCCTCCGGTAGAAACCAAAAGTACTTTTTTCTGAGCCTGGGCCAACTGGCAGGCGGTTGTTAAACCGGCCAAACCGGCACCGATGACCACAACGTCATATCTACTCATAATAATCTATCCCCCTCTATTTTGCCGCCGTCGATAGTTCGGCAGCGTCTGGTTCAATTTCATAGAAGCCTTCGGTTTCAACCTCACCGATGCGGGCCTGGTCGTTGCCGCTGAGTTCGTTGGGCAGTTTATCCAGGCCCAGCAGCCCCATGTAAATGCCTTCATCTAATTTCATCTGGCGCAGGTGGCGGCCCCACAAAACGGTGCGCATCCCTTTCCAGCGCTCTTGCAAGAAATCGACCAGGGCTTTGTTTGTTTGTTTGGCCGATAGGTTTTTGTTATCGTGCATAATACCGGCTACTCGATAGGTGCAGAAGCCGCCTTGACACGGCCCCATGCCCACCCGCAGGTCACGGCGCAAATCGTTGATGATGTTCCAATCGTTGTCTTTTAAATTTTCTTCAATCTGAGGGCGCGTAACAATCTCGCACTCGCAGATCAACTGGCCGTCTAGCTCACCTTTTTCCAATTTTTCCAAACGTTGGGTGAGCTTGAAGAATTTCTGCTGACCGTGCGGCGGATCGAGCGTGGTTTCGGCGGTGCGGCAAGGGCGTTCCGTACCGAGCTTCTTACAAACGAGATCAACCGTGTCTTCAGCCATCATGCGGTAGGTCGTCCATTTGCCGCCGGTAATCGTCACAAAATTATCGACGCCGTCATGCGGCGTATGGTCGAGCAAAGCATACTTACGGGTAACGTCGCGTAAATCCATTCCGGCGCTCTTTTCCTGATAGAGCGGTCGAACACCGGCCCAGGCGCGTAAGGCCCGGAACTTCTTGAACGAGGGAACCAGTTTCTCCCCTTCGTCCATCATCAGCTTAATTTCCCAATCTTCGATGGCGTAGCTGTCGGGATTTTCAACCCGAACCGAGGTCGTGCCGATAACCGCTACAGAACCAATCGGTACCAGAATATCCCCATCATCCGGCGGCAGACAGCGATTGACGACGGTGTTGACCATCCGGTAATTCATAGCAATCATCGTGCCTTTTCCGGCATAGACGGTGACATCGCAGCCGGCCATAGCGGCAATTTTGCCACCCCATGCCCCGGCGGCACTAACGACCAAATCGGCTTCGATGGTGACTTCTTCGCCATTAACGGTGTTTTTCGCTACGGCACCAACAACTTTATTGTTCTCAACCAGAATATCAACGACTTGGTGGTAAGTGAGCGTTTCCGCCCCATAGGCAGCGGCATTTTCGGTAAGCGTTTGGCACGCTTCCCAGGTTTCAACGCTGCCGTCGGGTACGGTGAAAGCGCGTGAGATGTCGGGGTTGAGCAGCGGTTCGCGCCGCAGACATTCACTTATAGAGATTTCTTCAACCGGGATGCCGACGTTGAGGCAAGCCTGGTAGAATTTGTCGGCAAATTCAGGTGGATCCCAGGGAGTGGTTACAAACAGTCCGCCGGTATCTTCGATGGCGTGAGGCATCACTTTCCGCAGAATCATATTTTCTTCGATGCACTCACGGGCCGCATCGGGGTCGTTGGTTACATAGCGACCGCCACTGTGCAGCAAGCCGTGAAATCGGCCGGATGTTCCCATCGACAGGCCGCCCCGCTCTAAAAGTATGCATTTGAAGCCGCGTTGGGCCAGATCAAACAGCACACCACAGCCGGTTACGCCCCCACCGATAACTAATACTTCCGTGGATTTCTTCATTGATCATTTCCTCCTTGAACGATTACGTAATCCTCATCTTTCTATGGTTAGGGTTTAGGTAGTTCATCAAGCATTGGCTACTGTAGATTAAATTATTTCCTCAATTGCCGGTAGTGCGTAGTACTTACAGCCACAAATTTGCGTTGTCCGCGAAAATTCTTGGACACAGATGAACGCTAATTTTCTCAGATTTTAATTTTTATCAGCGTTTATCTGCGAAAATCTGCGTCCTGATCTTTGGTTGTGGCTTTGCCACTTTATGCAATAAGCTGCTTCATAATAATAAGAGAAGCAACATATTTTCGTTTTTTTAGCTTTACACATCCCCTGCAGCGAGTGCTTGTTTAACATATTCGCGCACATCTTGTGCCGACTCGAGATCGACTACAGCCGTGGCGATAGATTTCGCCTGTTCGGTGGTTAGCTGTTTGATGGCTTGCTTTACCTTCGGGATGGCCGGCGAACTCATGCTGAATTCATCCAGCTCAAAGCCCAGTAAAATCGGCACAGCCAACGGATTGGCGGCAAACTCACCACACAAGCCGACCCACTTGTCGGCGGCATGGGCTGCTTCGATAGTGCGCCGGATGAGGCGCAGGATGGAAGGCTGGAAGGTGTCGGCTAACGCGGCGACCTTGGCATTAGTCCGGTCGCTGGCCATCGTGTACTGGCTTAAATCATTGGTGCCGATGCTAAAGAAATCGACCTCGGCGGCCAGTTGATCGGCTATCGCCACCGCCGCCGGGACTTCAATCATGATGCCGATTTCCATCGCTTCGTCAAAGGCAATTTCGGCCTGGCGCAGCTCGTCTTGTACCTCGGCCAAAATTCGCTTAGCCGCTTGCAGTTCGCTTAGCGTAGAAACCATCGGGAACATAATTTTGAGCTGATGGCCGGCACTGGCCCGTAAAATAGCCCGTAATTGATCTTTGAACATATCGGGCCAATCGAGACAGATGCGAATGCCGCGCCAGCCTAAGAAGGGGTTGACTTCGCTTTCCAAATTCATATAGGGCAGCGGTTTGTCGCCGCCGATGTCGAGCGTGCGAACGATCAGCGGACGCTCTTCCATTATATCGGCGATGGCCTGGTAAATTTCAAACTGCTCATCCTCGGTGGGGGCTTCGCTGCGATCCAAATACAGAAATTCGGTGCGGAGCAACCCGACGCCTTCCGCGCCGTTTTCCAGTGCACTCTTGGCATCGTTTAGCCCGCCGATGTTGGCTACAATTTCAATCTGCTGCCCATCTTGGGTGATGGCCGGAGCTAGCGCGGCTTCGCGGGCCGCATCTCGCTCGGCCAGCCAGGTTTCGCGTTGGCTTTTGATTTCCGCTACTTTGTCGGCGGGCGGGTCGAGCCAGACATCGCCGCTTTCGCCGTTGAGAGCGATGGTTTTGCCTTCGGCCAGCGTCGAGAAATCCGGCCCCAGGCCGACCACCGCCGGGATACCCATCGCTTTGGCAATGATGGCCGTATGCGAGGTGTTGGTACCCAGTTCGGTACAGACACCTAACACGTTATCGGCATCAAGCTGAGCTGTGTCAGACGGCGTCAAATCTGAGGCAACCAGAATGCCCGGCTCGGTCAATTCAAGCGACTTGGGCTGCTGGCCGGTTAGTACCTTCAAGACGCGCTGACCCACGTCTTTTACATCGGTGGCCCGCGCCTGAAAAACCTCATCCTCCAACTCAAGATAGCTGTTGGCCATTTCGGTGATGACGCTGTGCCAGGCGGCTTCGGCATTGATACGCTGCTCGGTAATGCGCTCCTTGGTGGCATCAACCAGGCTGGGATCTTCTAAGAATTGGCGATGGGCATCAAAGATATCGGCCTTTTCGCTGCCGAGTTGGCTTTTGGTTTCGGTATACAGCGCCTGGATTTCGCGTTTGGCCATTTTGAGCGCAGCCTCTAAACGCTCGATTTCGAGGGGGGGATCATCGACCGACTTTTCGGTAACGGCAATGGGAGCAAGCATGTACAGTACCGCCGGGCCAACTGCCAAACCGGTTGAGGCTCCAATGGCGGTGATATGATCATCGACAAGTTGCGGTCTATCCTGCTTCGTTTCGGCAGCCGGTTCGGTTTCGGTAACTTCGGCCTCGCCAAAGTTGTTGTCCACCAGGGCTTGTAGCGCTTGCA
>JAGRBZ010000324.1 GCA_020433805.1 Anaerolineae bacterium | reverse complement strand
CTATACTAGAGACATGTCGAAACAAACTCAAACCTCACCCATTGTACAATCCTCAGCCAGCCTGGGCCAACGTTTTTTTGCCTGGGTAACCCACAAAACCTCTCACAGCAGAAACGAACGGCTAGATACGCATAAGCGTAGGTTGTTCAACACATTAAGCGGTACCGTTTTAGAGATTGGTCCCGGCACCGGAGCCAATTTTGATTATTATCCGGCCAACATCCGCTGGATCGGCATCGAACCGAACCCGGCTATGCATTCCTATCTGCGAGAACGCGCCGAGCAGTCGGATTTGGTTGCCGAGCTGCGGGTCGGCAGCGCCGAGCATTTAACGGTTCCGGACGATAGTATTGATGCCGTTGTTTGCACGCTGGTACTGTGTTCAGTCGATAGCCCCCCGGTGAGCCTGCGCGAGGTGCGGCGGGTGCTGAGGCCGGGCGGACGATTTATCTTTATCGAACACGTTGCCGCCCCCCAGGGTACGACGCTGCGCACCGTACAAAATTTCATTAAACCGGTGTGGAATATCATCGCTGATGGCTGTCACCCCAACCGTGAAACGTGGCGCGATTTGAAGCAGGCCGGTTTTAGCCACCTAACGTATGAGGAGTTTACCCTTAAGGAGGGGATGTCTTCACTGATGCCGTTGATCGCCGGGGTAGCGATAAAGTAGGGAGTAAGGAAAAGTTATTACTCCCTACTTCTTACTTCTTACTCCCAAACATTAAACAGAGAGAGAACCGAACGAACCAGTACTGCAACGAGACTTGGTCTGAGAAACCAGGGTTTTAACTTCAGAGCTAAAAATATGCGCTTGAGTGAGCCGTTTTTGGACAAAATTGATCGAATTTACCGAAAACCCTGGTTTCTTTCCCAGGCTTATGTCAAAATCTCGTCGTATTACCAGTCGTTCACCTATCATTACAGGAAGGATTTGCAATGGAGCACCACACAGAAAACCTAACCCTGATTTTGCTTTACCTTGCCTCCTGGGAAGAGAAAGTTTTCGACGAGACCACGGTAACACGGGCTTGGAAAAACCATCGCTTTGAAATACTGGACGATTTGGAAGCGGGTGGCTATCTGGCCCAGAGCCGAAAATCGATCACCTTTACTGAAAAAGGGCTGGCGCAGGCCCAACTTCTTTTAGAAACCTATCTACCGGCAGGACGGGAGTCGTAGTTTATGGATATTATCATCAATGGCGATGACTTTGGCATGCGGCCGGCCATCAATCAGGCTGTGTTTGAAGCCCATCAGGCCGGTCGATTAAACAGCACCTCGCTGCTGGTCGATGGGGCGGCGGTGGATGAGGCTGTCGCTCTGGCCCAGCAGTGTCCACAGTTGGGCATCGGGCTGCATCTCAATTTAGACCCGTATCTGGGTTATGATGTCGATGGCTATTATGGGCGCACGTTATCCAACGTGAATCCATCGCGACTGCAAGAGGCCATTGAAAATCTCGATGCCCTTGAGCGCGAGATAGAGCGCCAGTTTGAGCGCTTTTTTGCCTTTGGCTTGTCGATGTCGCATGTTGATAGCCACCACAATCCCCATCTGCTGCCGGAGATTTTTGCGGCGGTCGTCCGTGTCGCCGGTCGGTATAACGTCCGGGCGATGCGTTTTTATCCCTCCTTTTATGAACATGATACGGCGCTATACCATCGCCATACGCACATCCTTGCGGAGAACCATTTCCGGGTGGTCGATCACTTTCGAGATTTTAGCGATCCGCAGTCGGTGACCTATTTCAATGAAGGCGTGACCGAGTTGATGATCCATCTCGATAAGCCGGGCTGGGGTGGCGAAGTGTGGTGCGAGGCCCAGTTTGAGCGGTTAATGTCGCCTGCTGTCGGGGAGCAGTTGGCGAGACAGCAGGCACAGATTGTGTCGTATCATGCGCTTAGGACATGATTTACCGCAGAAAGCACAAAAACGAAGCTCACCGAATGTTATATCCCCTCCACAAAATCACCAAACGTTTTTAACAGCGGTATCTTAGCCGGCCCGGTGTAGATGGGGTTGGTGATAGCCAACATTAAACCGGCTTCATCATAGATATCCAGCCGATACCAGGCCGGTTCGGCTGGATGTAGTGTGTCGACACATTCAACGGTAGCCCTCCCTTCTTCAACGACGGCCTGGGCAACGATGCTGCCGTTTTTGAGAATGTAAGCATGGGCCGGCATCGGACAGTCGCAGACATCGGCCAGCAGCCGAATTTCGCCGGCCACCTCACCCAGATCAGCGCCGATGGTATACACTGTGTCGTTAAACTGCGCTTGAAAGGACACTTCCGGCCCCATACTCACGTAAACCTGGTGAGCGCACAGGCCGGCTAAAATCGCCGCGCCGGAGAGGTTCTCGGCATACACATAATTTCGGGGCCAGCCGAGCCGTTCTGTCGATCTTTTCTGACCGGGAAAGGGTTTCAACGTATGGTGATCGCTGCCGCCGATGGCCGTGGCCCGGTAGCCGGCCTTGAGCCATTCAGTCCACAGCGCAATCGCTTGCGAATTCGAGCCGTTGGTATCCGGCGCATCGGGCTTGTTCCAAATTTCCAGGCAGTGGATGTATTGTAGTTCGGTTTCGCCGTCGCGCCAGTTGAAAGGGGTACGCATGGGATGGTTCATCGAGTTGATTAGCCCCAGCGAGGCCGTTCGACGCATAAGTTTGGTCGTGGTTTCATATTTGCCGGACAGTTTAATGGTGAACATACCGATGCACACGTTCTCAAGCCAGTCATAGCGGCCTTGCAGCCCGTAAACGTTAAAGTGTCCGTTTTGTAGAGTGACTTCCATACCCGGAATAAGCAGAAAATCGGACGGGGGGTAGGGCTGCTGGAAGGCATCAACACGATTATGGTCGGTAATCGCCAGAAAATCCAGTCCATCAGCCTTGGCCCACTCCGCCAGTTGGGCCGGTGGGTGTGTACCATCCGAATGCACGGTATGCACGTGGAGTTCGCCCCGATACCAGCCGGGGCGGGGATTATAAACTTTAGAAAGCGACCAATCTGCCGTCACCTGTTCCTCCTTTGAAAATAGCAGTTAGCGGTTAGCCGATAGCCGGTAGCAAAAGATTTTCATTGTCGGTCTCGTCTCAATCAAGACTATCGTACTCCTCTGAAAATAGTTGATGGTTGGGTAGTTGGTTAAGATTGGCTGACTAGTTGGCTGGTTGGCTCGACGTAACCACCACACCAACTCCCCATCAAACTATCCAACCATCAAACTACTTACCACCCCCCATCTTAACACAATTTTCTATTCTGCACGAACACATTGAGTAGGCTATAGTTTGGCAGGACTTAGAGGGCTGGAGTAAAATCAGACATTATAGGTTTACATACATCCCTTCAATTATTATGAGCCACAACGATAAACAGAACCCCTTAGATTTTGCCGGTGGGCCGATAGGGCGGCCCGACTCTAAGAAAGAGCGTATTACCCGAGATTTTCAGCAAGCTTTGCGTAAAGCCCAGCTTGAAACGTTGTCGGCGCGGGTGCGGTATCAGCCAATTGATTTGCTGCCGTTTGAAGAGGTGCGGCAGCGGCTAAAGCTGGGGCGCAAATCGTATCGGGGTATCCAGAATGTGCCGCTCGACCAAATTGTGGGCAGCGTGGGTCGATATGATGATTTCACCCGGACGTTTCTGCCACGGAAGCATAGTTCGCAGCAACGGTGGGTGCAAGTCGACAGCCTGATCGATCAGGGGGGCTGGGCCCCGGTGGAACTGTATCAAGTGAGCGAAGTTTATTTCGTCAACGACGGCAATCATCGCGTATCGGTGGCCCGACAGCAAGAAGCGGAGACGATTGAGGCCCACGTATGGGAGTTTGACAGCCGGGTGCCGCTGTGGAATGATGATAACCTGAAAGATATCCTCATCAGAGAAGAGTATCTCAGCTTTTTGAACCGCACCAAATTAGACAAGTTTCGGCCTGACCAGGAGATTATTTTTACCGAGCGCGGGCGCTACTGGCTGTTGGAAGAAGAAATTGCCATCCATCGCTACTATTTGGGTCTGGAGCGGGGGGAAGAGCCGACATTTCAAGAAGCGGTGTTGGATTGGTACGATACAGTCTACAAACCGACCTTTGAAAGAATTCAGGACTCGGATATTTTGAGTTACTTTCCGGGGCGCACTGAAGCGGATTTGATGCTGTGGATTATCGACCATCAGTATTGGCTGGAGGAAAAGCTGGAGGGGGAGGAGGATGTGTCGATTGCGGTGGCTACCGATGATTTTTCGGCCCGCACGCGCCGCAGTATGTGGCGACGGTTGCAGGCCTGGTTCAATCGCAGTGTTTTACAAAAACCGATTTACTGGCCGGATGATGAAGATGAAACATAAACGGGGCTGAAGTCAGCCCCGTTTATGTTTGGCGTGTAAAACTTTGTACGGCTACTGCGCTTTAACAGCCGTCCAGGTGTCAGAGAAGATGATCGATTCTTCACTGCGCTCGATCCACTGCAAGCGAGAGCGAATATCGTCATCAACCAACATGCCGCCGCTTTCGAGTAAATCGAAATAATATTCATCCAGCAGCGGTTCAGAGGCCTTATTCGGCGTGAAATAGTAGGTCCAGTTGGACAGTTGAGCGCCAATTTCGGGGTCAAGAATATAGTTGATGAAAACTTCAGCCGTATACCTGTTCGGAGCATCAACCGGAATGGTCATATTGTCCTGCCAAATAGCGCCACCCTCTTGAGGAATGGTGTAAGCCACGTTTTCATTTTCCGAGCGGGCTGTGGCAACGGCACCACTCCAGGCGTGGGCCAAGACAATCTCTTCAGCCATCAACGTATCATCGAAATTGTCAGAGTCGTAGCTGGCCAGACACTCTTTCTGTGCTTTCAACAACGCTTCGGCTTCTTGATGGGCTTCGGGTGAGGTGTCATTGTAAGAGTAGCCCAGATAAAGTAAGGCTGCACCAATCGTCTCGCGTTCGTCATCGAGTACCGAGACAAAGCCGCTGTGCTGGCAGACCTGATCGGGATCAAAAATGGCAGCCCAGCTTTCGGGTGGGCCGTCCGGGAACTCGTTAACGTTATAAGCGAGACCGGTCGTGCCCCACTGAAAGGGAACACTATACATATTATCCGGGTCATAGTAGAGTCCCATTAAATTGGGATCGATGTTTTCAATGTTGGGAATGTTAGATTTGTCCAACTCAGCCAGAAGGCCTTCGCTAATGAGAATTTGGACGGCATAGTCTGAGGGAAAAACGAGATCGTAGCCGCTGTTGCCGGCCAACAGCTTAGCAATCAAGTCTTCGTTGCTGGAGTAAATATCCTGCGTAACAGGAACGCCACATTCTTCCTCAAACTGGGTCAGGATATCGGGGTCCATATAATCGGCCCAGTTAAAGATATTCAAGTTGTCAGCAAGTTGGCTGGGGTCGCCGCAGCGGTCTGTAGCTGCGGCTTCTTCAGCCGGAGCCTCGTCAGCGGCTTCTTCTTCAGCATTTTCTTCGGCTACCTCTTCGCCGGGAGCTTCTTCAACGGCTTCATCGGCTGCTTCTTCCGCCGCCGAGTCGTCAGCCGGTGCGGCTCCTCCACCGCAAGCAGTCAGAGTGAGGGCTAAGGCAAGGCTTACCATAAAAGTTAGCAACCAACGGGTTGTGTTTGTACTAGTCAATTTAATTCTCCTCCATACCTATGATATCAATGAGTTTATACGATGTGAACAGGGTGGTCTTTGAAGTTTTTTATAGGCACCTCCGTAAAGATGATAGTTGGTTGGTTTGTAGCTACTCCCGCCGTCGCTGCAGCGTTTGTGATGCAATAACAAGTACAATGGACATCATCAGCATCAGAGTTGAGATAGCGTTGATTTCCGGGCTGATGGTACGCCGAATGCGACCGAACACATCAATCGGCAGGGTTGTGCCGCCGGGACCGGTAGTGAAAAAGGTGATAACAAAATCATCCAGCGACAGGGTAAAGGCAAGCAATGCACCGCCAAGAATGCCGGGCATAATCAACGGCAGGGTCACGCGTCGAAAGGTAATCCATTCGTTTGCGCCTAAATCTTGGGCGGCTTCTTCGAGCGCTTTGTTAAAATCGCGCAGGCTGGTGCGTACGACAATCGCCACAAATGAAATATTGAAAGCCACGTGGGCAATGATGACTGTGGTCAAGCCGGGGCGCAGGGCGCTATCACTAGGCAGAGCTAAGGCCGTGTTAATCCAATCGAGAGCCAGGGCAAAAAAGGCCAGAAGGGCAATCCCCATCACAATATCGGGCACAATAACGGGCAGGTATAAGATGCCATCGTAGGTTTTGCGGAAGGGAAAACGGAAACGCTCCATTGCGATAGCGGTCATAGTGCCGAGTAGGGTTGCAATAATTGTAGACAGAACGGCCACAACGATGCTGTTCCAAAAGGCGCTAATAATCGCATCATTGCTAAGGAGTTCGCCGTACCATTTAAAGGTAAAGCCTTCCCATTTGGCCGCAAAGCGAGAGTCGTTAAATGAGAAGACCACCAGCACCAAAATAGGGGCATACAGAAAGATAAACGAAAATATCATATTAGCCCACAGCAAGCGTTTGCCCCACGTTAGCAGCAAGCTGCCCGCTTTTTGCGGGGGATAATACGTATCGGTGGTGGTGGGGCGAGTTAAGGAGCCTTCCTGGGCATGTTGAACAGTCATCTAAACCGCCTCCTCTTCGCGCTCAACCGCGAAATAGATTAAAACACCGGCCATGAGTAAAATCATAAACACCACAGCAATGGCCGATCCAAAGGGCCAGTTCAGCGCGGCACCAAACTGCTGGGCCAAAATGTTGCCCAACATAGCCACTTTTCCTCCACCCAAAATCGTCGGTACCACGTATTGACCGACCGCCGGAATAAAGACCAATATACAGCCGGCAGCGACACCGGGCATGGTGAGCGGTAGAAACACACGGGTAAAGATGCGGAAATAGTTGGCCCCTAAATCCTGACCGGCTTCGACCAGCGTATAATCAAACTTTTCAATCGAGGCGTAGAGCGGCAGCACCATAAACGGCAGCGAGCCGTAAACCAGGCCGATGAGCACCGCCGTTGGCGTGTTGATGAGCGGAATTCGCTGCATACCCAGCGAACTCAGCACGGTGTTGATCAGACCATTGTTGTTAAGGATAAATTTCCAGGCGTAGGTTCGAACCAAGAAGTTGGTCCAAAAAGGAATCATCACCATAAAGAGTAGGATCATTCGTGCAGTCGGCTTTTGCTGGGCGATATAGAAGGCCAGCGGATAGCCAATTAGGAGACAGGCTACGGTGGTCAGCACTGCCCACCAAAAGGAGCGCAAGAAGATAACCACAAAATCGTTGACAAACAGCGATTCGGGATCAAACGTAAAAAGTTTTGCGTACGCTTCCAGGCTAACGTTCCAAATAACGCCCCCGCTGCTGCTGCGTTCCATGAAACTATAGACAACAACCAGCAAAGAGGGAACGACAAAAAACATCAGCAGCCAAAAGGCTCCCGGCCCTAATAAAAATGAAAGGTAAAGCGAGCGGCGTTTGCCCATTTCATCTCCTTTAGCAGAGTTACAGAGTTGCAGGGTTGCAGGGTTGCATAGTTATAGAGTTGCATAGTTACAGAGTTGCAAAGCGATGATGTACATAATCTTTGCCCCATGTAACCTTGCAACCTTGAGACTTTGCAACCTTGCATCCTTGTTACGCGGTTAATACTCTGGCGGCGATAGTTTGCCAACTGATAAAAACATTCTCATGGTTGTTGACATGGGTCAACGGATCGTCCATCGACATATTTTGATGGCGTACGTTGAGTACGGAACCATCCTCTAACTTCACGGCGAAGCGGGTGTCGGTGCCGATGTACACTTTTTCGACAACCTGGCCCGGCAAAACAGTATTTCCATTCTCGTTGTTATTCTGTCCGGTTGAGATGGTGATTTTTTCCGGTCGAATAATCAGGCTGGCGTCGTCGCCGGTGGAGACGTTGGCTTCGCAGGCGGCCTGCATTTTGATTTTGTCGCCGACGACGACGGTGGCTAGGCCGTTGTCGCGGTGGGTAACTTTGCAGGGCAAGAAGTTGGTTTCTCCAATGAAATCGGCTACAAAACGGCTGTTTGGCTGCTCGTAGATGTTGGTTGGCGCGCCGACTTGCAGCACATGACCGTGATCCATGACGGCGATGCGGTCGCTCATGGTCATAGCCTCTTCCTGGTCGTGAGTGACAAAGATAAAGGTGATACCGAGCTGGCGCTGTAACTCTTTAAGCTCGAACTGCATGGTTTTGCGCAGCTTCAAATCGAGCGCACTGAGTGGCTCATCGAGCAAGAGCACGGCGGGCCGATTGACAACCGCCCGCGCCAGAGCCACACGCTGCTGCTGGCCGCCGGAAAGCTGGCGCGGTTTGCGAGCGCCCAAATTAGGCAGCCGAACCAGCTCCAGCGTTTCATCGACCCGCTTAGCAATGTCGGCTTTGGATAACTTCTTCATCTCCAAGCCAAAGCCGACGTTCTCCCCCACGGTCATATGGGGAAAGAGGGCGTAGTTTTGAAAAACAGTGTTGACGTTGCGCTTAAACGGCGGCAGTTGGCCCACCGGCTGGCCTTTGAGATAAATCTCGCCTTCGGAGGGTAGCTCGAAGCCGGCGATCATACGCAGGTTGGTGGTTTTACCACAGCCGCTCGGCCCCAACAGCGAGAAAAACTCGCCTTCCTCTATCTGAAGCGAGACGTTGTCAACCGCCACAAAATCGCCAAACCGTTTGGTCACATTTCTTAATTCGACGTTAATAGCAGGCATAACAGGCAATTTCCTTTCATACCTTGAGGTGGGTTGATGGTTTGTTGGTTTGATAGTGTGTTGGTTTGTTAGTTTGATGGTTTGTTGGTTTGATAGGTGGTTCAATCGAATAATTGTTAACCAACTAACCAACTATCTAACAATCCAACTAACTACACATTAAGTTTTTGACAGCCAATAGATGGGATAGACCACGTTGACTGAGGTTTCACGAATACCCAATCCTGCTACCGGGCAGGACCGGGGCGAGTCAGCATCAAACAAGATGATGTGTCAAGCCAGTAGCATCAACGGCGGTCAAAGTTGGGAGGAGAGAATAAAGCAAGAAGGTTTGATATAGGCCAACTCTGAAGCGCCGTCTGTCGTGGCGCGAAAAAATGCAGTTACTCATCGCTGAGCAAACCTTCTTTGTATTGAGGGTAGAGTATAGTAAAAATAACAGTAAACGTCAATTTGAAAGTGCGTTAAACACAAAAAAGCGCCCCTGGCTGTTTAGGCCAGGGACGCAGCGGGGATGCGGTGTGTGGTTGTTTAGCCTGCCACACCCAGGCCGTAGGAGAGACGGTTGAAAAAAATTATTCAACCGCTATTCAGGATACGCGACGTTTTTGCATGCGCTTGCGCAAGAAAGTTGGAACTTCGAGGTCTTCCGGGTCATACGATGGTTCAGGTCGCGGTGCGGGTTGGGGCTGCGGCTGCGGTGTTTCTTCACGGGCATAGTTTTCTCGCACTTTACGCTGAGGGAAGGCTATAGTTTTTGATTCACCGGCGGGTTCCGGGGCCGGCTTAGTAACGGTCGAACCGGCCACTAAGGGCTTACGCTTGGCGGCAGCCTCCTCAAAACCCGTGGCAATTAAGGTAATACGCAGTTCTTCATCGAGATTTTCATCAATGACCGCGCCAAAGATAATATTCGCTTCGGGATG
>JAGRBZ010000323.1 GCA_020433805.1 Anaerolineae bacterium | reverse complement strand
AAAATAGCATCATGAAATTCGCTGCCGTGAATATCGGAGTCGCTTAAATCGGCTCCGGTAAAGTCGATGCCGCTCAAATCGGAATATTTCAACGTCACGTGGCTGAGATCGACGCCTTGCAGATTGGTTGCAGTCGATTGGTCATTAACCAGTGCCCAGACAAGCTGCCACTTGGCATCGAATTGCGTTTGGGCATCTTTGACGGTTTGATAGAGATAAGCGCGACTAAAATCGGCTTGGTGGAGGATAACCCGGCGCAATTCGGCTTCGTGCAGGTCGGCGTGGCTCAGATCGGCGGCGGTTAAATCGGTATCGATAAATTGGGCAAGGCGTAGATAGGCATTTTGCAAAAGAGCGTGCTGCATGCTGCTGTCGCTGATAACGCCGTTAACAAAGTAGATGTCGCGCAAATCGGCCCCGTCCAGCAGCGAGCGATAGAATTTTGCGCCCATTACCTGCGCGCCGGAGAGATCAGCGCCGGTTAAATCGGCATCAAAGGCGCGAACGGCTTGTAAATCGGCGTTGGTCATATCACTTTGGCGCAGACGGGTGCCGGACAGCGTTGCGAAGCGCAAAAACGCGCCGTTCAGATTCGCCTCATTCAGGGAAGCATCGGTCAGGTTGGCCCCCAGCAAATGGGTTCCGTGAAAGTCGGCATAATCTAAATTGGCACCGATTAGGTCGGCTCCCTGCAAATTCCAGCCCGAGGCCAAACCGTTGACGGCTGCCCAGACGACATACCCTTTATAATCGTAGCGGGTGGTGTTATCGACCGTAATTTTAATGTTTTTGAAGTCGGTGCCGGCCAAATTCGCGCCGCGCACGTCGGCCCCGCGCCAATCGGAGCCGGTGAGCGTGACCGCTTGCAGATTAGCGCCGTGGGCTATGGCCCGCACGAGAATCGCGTTTGATAAATCGGCACCGCGCAAGTCGGCACCGCTGAGATCGGTCTCGCTCAAATTCGCGCCGTGAAAATCGACATTACGTAGGTCGGCACCGGCGAAGGACTGTCCGTGCAGATCGACACCGGCACAAGCGGGCAGACACAGCTCACGCGCAACACTATCGGTTGGTTCTGGCTCAACGTGCGGCAGCGGTGTGGTCGTATCGGTTTTCAAGTCGCAGCCGAGCAGGAGAAAGGCTAATCCGGCCAAAAAGAAAAACGTTCGCGCTTTTTTCACGGTGTTACTCCTGTTTGGCAAGCGGTGTGGCAAATCCAATCGGCATTGATGACGGTTTCATCGGGCGCAACGATTTCGACCTTCACGCTTTCCGATAGACGCTCAAATTGCGCACATTGGGCGTCGAACGCCGCTTCAACAGAACAGGCGTAGCGTCCGGCGGTCAACCACCACCAACCGCTGTTTGCCTGCGGATTATCGACCACAATTTCCCACTGACCCGGCTCGGCTTGCGGCTGCCAGTGATTAGGACCGCTCGGCAGTGAAATCAGCGTTCGCGAGCCGTTGTCAATCTGCACGCTAAAGCCATCGACCGGCTGGCCGGACTCATCGACGATGTGGCCTTGAAAACGGATAGCTTGGGCATCGCCGGTAACGTACCAGCCGCCCGGCGTAAATGGGAAGGTGCCATTGCCCGGTGGGGTCAAATCATCGGACGAAGCGGGTTCGGCAACCGGATTATTGGGGGTAAGCGTGCGGTTTAGCGCCCACAACTGGCCCTTGCCGCCAACCAGAAGAATCTGCTCTTCGGCAACGACCGGAGCCGTGTAAAGCTGGCTGTCGGTCTCAAATTGGGAGAGAAGTTGGCCGGTTGCGGCGTCGAGGCCATACAACGTGCCGTCGCCGCTGCCGACGTAGACCGTATCGCCCTCGATAGCCGCCGTCGATTTGATCGGCTTGCCGGTTTCGAAATGCCAGCGTTCTTTGCCGGTTTCAACGTCGATGGCGTACAGATTGCCGTCATAACTGCCGATAAACAGCGTTGGGCCGGAGATAACGGGCGAGGCGAAGACATCGTTGCCGGTTCGGAAGCGCCACCGCTCATCGCCGGTTGCGGTGTCCAGAGCGTAGACGAATTCGTCGTTGCTGCCGAAAAAGACGGTGTTTGCGACGACAAGCGGGGTTGAAGCGACCCCATTGCCGGTTCGATAACGCCAGCGCTGCTGCCCTGTTTCCCTATCGACGGCGTAAAGGTGGCGATCTTGGCTGCCGACAAAAACGGTGTCACCGGCGACCGTTGGGGCGGAGGCCAGCGCGCTGCTGCTTTGAAATTGCCAGCGAGGCGCTCCGTTTGCAGTATCAAGCGCCAGCAGACGCCCATCGCGGCTGGAAAGATAAACGGTGCTATTTGTAGCCGCAGGCGCTCCGGCCAGTTCGACATCCGCCTGCCAGCGCTGCGTACCGGAAAATTTATCGAAGGCGAAGAGTTTAGCCGCGCCGCCGACATAAATTCTGTCTTCGGTTACGGTGGGCGGAACATCGAGCGTTAAGCCGGTCTCGGATCGCCAAATTTCGCGGCCCGTTTGGGCATCCAGAGCCACAACATCGCCGCTGTTGCCGACCACGTAAACAAAATTGCCGTCGGTGGCGGGGGCCACGCTGATACCGTCGCTGCCGCGAAAAGTCCACTGCACGGACAACTGTTGGGATGACTCGCGCTCAGGCATGATGATTTGGACCAGAGCACTCAAAAAAGATCGCGCGGCTTGCGGCTGCACGAACCAAACCACAACCATTAACCCGACCACAACCATGACGCTAGCCGCCGCAAGGCCGATAAACTGGCCGAAACGGGATCGATGAGGCAAAACCGATGATTCTCGTACTGAATGGCTATGCGTAAACAACTGCTTGATAAATTGCAGGGGGCCAGGCACTTCTGCGCTAGCCAACGTTTTGTCTTCGATGCGCTCCAGCAGTTGGCGCTTGAGGGTGTGCTTAATGTTGCTCTCGCGGCTGTAATCGGTGGCGATTAGCAGGCGGGCCAGTTCGAGATCGGTCTGGTAGCCGTCGGGCGTGTCCGGCGTGTCGCTCGCGCCTGATTCGCGCAGTAAATTATCAATATCGTGGCTGAAGCGGTCGATTACATCCTTTTTCGTCATAACTCAACTCCGTGGGCTTCCAATTCGGTGCGTAAACGGCGGACGGTGCGGTATAGAATAACGCCGACGTTGCTTTCAGACAGGCCGGTTAATTCGGCAATGCGGCGGTTGGTTAATCCCCCGGCAAATTTAAGGGCGATGATATCGCGCTCGCGGCTGCCCAGTCGGGCCACGGCGGCGAGTAAATCGCTCTGAATTTCGCGCTGGCTGACGGTATCGCCCGGTGAGGGTTCATTGACCGCCCAATCACGAATGACATCGAGCGACAGCCATTGGCGACGCCGTTGAGCGCGTAAATGATCGTTAATGGTGTTGCGGGCAATGGCAAAGAGCCAGGCGGCGAACGGTGCTTTATCAGGATGATAGCTCGCCAGATTAATCAACACGCGCTCAAAGATGAGCGACGTGAGATCGTCGGTGGTGTCGGCATCGTGAACGCGATAACGCACGTAGTTATAAATCCGCGAGAAATAATGGTCGTAAATCGCGGCAAAAGCCGACGAGTCGACCACGGATTGTTTGATTAAAGCCAGCTCATTGGGCAAGGTTGTCGCGAAATCACGCATCCTACAGTTCCGGTGAATGGTTTGGTTTCTATTAAGTAAGTACGACGCTGCTGGGAAAGTATTACAGATTTAACAAAAAAAGAGATGAGGAGATGGGGAGATCAGAGACTAGAGATTGGAGATTATTTAATCTCTAATTACCAGTTTCCAATCTCTTAATACTGTATGGGCAAGTTCTAGTGGTCGTTTCTAGGAAGACATCGCTCTCACTTCCGCAGCCGTGTCTAACGACAGCGCTTTTTCGGCCTGGGTTCGACATTTACCCAAACGGAGCAGGCGAATTTGGGCTTTAATGCGCGGAATGGCCGGGACGCTCATACTTAGCTCATCAATGCCCATACCGACCAGCAGCGGCACCGCCTGAGGGTCACCGGCCACAGCACCACAGACGCCGACCCATTTGCCCCGCTCGTGGGCGGCATCGACTACGGTTTTGATCAGCATTAAGACACCGGGCGATAAACTATCGACATGGGACGCTAATTTCGGGTGGCCGCGGTCCATAGCCAACGTATATTGGGTGAGATCGTTGGTGCCGATGGAAAAGAAATCGACCTCGGCGGCAAATTTGGCAGCGGTAATGGCCGCCGCCGGTACTTCGACCATAATGCCCGCCGGAATTGGATCGACGCCGAGTTTGCGGCGCTCTTGATCGAGCATCGCTTTGGCCGCCCGCCATTCGGTCAGGGTAGCGATCATCGGAAACATGACCCGCACTTTGCCCACGGTTGAGGCGCGCAGAATGGCCCGCAGTTGCTTGCGCAAAATTCCGGGGCGGCTGAGGCTGACGCGAATGCCGCGCTCGCCCAAAAAGGGGTTAGTTTCAGCCGGGATGGGCAGATAAGGCGAGGGTTTGTCGGCTCCGATATCCAGCGTTCGGATAATTAAGGGGCGGTCAGTTCCCAGCCGCTGAGCCATCTCGCAATAGATCTGCTCTTGTTCGTCTTCGCCGGGCATCGTTTTGTATTCCGAAAACAAAAACTCGGAGCGGAGCAGGCCGATGCCTTCACACCCCATGTGAACAGCCTGATCCACCTCGGCCAAACTGCCGATATTGGCCCCTATTAGCAGCCGATGGCCATCGATAGTAACAGCCGGTTCGGCGGCGTGCTGCAAGTTGGTTTCCTGAATGGTGATGGCTTGCTCTTGCAGTCGCTTTACCTGAGCGATGCGCGTCTCAACCGGATTTAAGCGCAGCGTCCCTTTGATGCCGTCAAGAATAGCCATCGTGCCGTTGCTTACGTCCAAGGCTTTGGGATCGATGCCGGTCACAGCCGGAATATCGAGCGAATGGGCCATAATAGTCAGGTGCGATGAGGCACCGCCCTGAGTGGTGCAAAAACCGATGACGTAGGTCGGGTCGAGGTCGGCGACCTCCGACAGCGATAAGTCTTCAGCCACCAGAATGGTTTGGGTCGACAAATTGAGCGGCTCCGGTTCGACGCCGGCCAGGTTGCGCAGCACGCGCAGACCGACATCGCGCAGGTCATCGGCGCGGGAAGCAAACAGATCGTTTTCAAGCCGGGCCAGCCGGTTGGCCTGCTTGGTGTAGGCTGCTTGCCAGGCGACAGCGGCGCTATCACCGTGATTAACGGCCCGCACCGTTAAATCGAGCAGTTCGGGATCTTCCAGCAGGGCTTCGTGAGCGGCAAAAATGGCGGCTTTATCGGCATCATCGCCGTGATGAAGCCGGGCCTGTAGCGCTTCTAACTGCACTTTGGCTTTCTCGATGGCTTCATCAAGCAATCGCAGCTCTTTTTTGCGCTTTTTGGCTTTGGTTCGCACTTCAATCGGTCGCTGCCGCATCTGAAAAATCTCACCGACCACAATGCCGGGCGAAGCCGGAATGCCTGCAATAAGATTGGGATCGGTTGGCTGTTTTTGGTGAATGACCACCGGCTTGGCTCTGGAAATAAAGGCAGGCATGCCGATATCTTCGCCCAGCCCTTGCAAAACCCTTGGTACAATCTTTTGGATAGCTTCTTCGGCGTCGGGGCCACGGGCAATAAAGCGAATCGAGTCGTTGTGCATAATACACAAGTTCATAATCCCAAAGACACTTTTGGCGTTGGCCTGGCGACTTTTGTGTTCCAGCCGAATATCGGCCTCAAATTTACGGGCCAAATAGACCAACACCGACGCCGGTCGGGCGTGCAGCCCCAGCAAATTGGGTACGGTTAGCGTTTCGGAGGAGACGGTCAGCGTGGCGGCACTGATTAGGACCTCATCCAGTGTTAAGGTCATCACCGGATCACGACCGGCGACCACATCGCCCTCACCAAAGTCGAAATTGGCGACCAACTGGCTGTTGATGATGATCAGCGTTGTGACTAAACTGGCGGCGAACGGTTTAATGACATCGACATCAAAGGCAATGAGCGGATCGCCTTGCTGAACCCAATCGCCCTGTTGCACCTTGGGCGTAAACCCTTTGCCGCGCAGCATGACCGTATCCTGGCCGATGTGCAGCATCAGTTCAATGCCATCGTCGGTGCGCAGCGTGATATTGTGGCCGGTCTCGGCCACGTCGATAATTTCGCCGTCGGTGGGGGCGACCAGCACGTTATCAATTGGATCGATGGCGATGCCGTCGCCAGCCATTTTTTGTGAAAAAGCGGCGTCCGTCATCTGCTCCAGGGGGATTAAGCGACCGGACAGGGGAGCAACCAGGGTTAAGGAGATCATCGATGGTTTAAGCCTCTCTATAAATCTATTTTTATTCTATGGTGTGCCGTTTGGTGGGGCAAGTATGGCCTGCACCGACGGCAAAGCGAGGAATGAAGCGTGCAGCTTGGGTTGATGGATATGATCGACAATATACATTATTATATCTTGTGCTTGCCGACGCAAATCTTCGGCTTTAACGGGGTCCGTTTCAAATTGGCTAAGCGCGAACAAAATGGGCCACAACATGCGCCGCGAACCGATGGCTTCGGCCTCGATGCGGGCTTCTTGCAGACGATTTCGCGCCGATTCTTCTTGTCCTAGCCCCAACAAAGCTTGCGCGAGAAGATACAACGTTGCCGGTATTTCGGAGCGCATTCCAAAGCGGCGCAGGTCGGTCAACAGGGCATCGAACAGGGCCAGAGCTTGCTCATAGTCGCCTATTTTTAAGGCTAACCAACTTTTGGCCAGACGGGCGGGTACAAAATAAACGGGCCAGACATCACGGTTGTGATCTTCGTGGATGAGAGCGATCAACGCTTTGGCTTCGTCGATATTATCATTTAAGAGGTGAAGTTGCGCGAGCGTTCCCAACACGAAAGACTGATACAACGGCATCTGTCTGCGGGCGATAGTGTAAGCCAGCCGCGCCAGTTCTAAGCCTTGCTCAATATGGCCCAGGCTGCCATACACAGCGGCCAATTCGGTTCGGCTTACGATGGGCGGCACTAAAAAGCCGGCTGAGTCGCCATCATCAATGTTTTTCTCCAGAATAGCTATGGCTTTATGGATGTGGCCGCGCTCCCAATGAATATAGCCCACGCGAAAGCGGCTGTGGATGTTGCCCCAGATATTGTCGATAGATTGGCTGATTTCAAAGGCTTCGTTCGACAAAACAAGCGCCTGATCATACTCGCCCACGCGAATTCTGACCTGTGCAGAAATATTTAGGCTATCGACCAGCATCGGCAGATTGTCGCGCTCTCGCCACAGGGCTTGGGCTTCTTGCACAGCTTTCTTAGCCTCGTCAAAGCGACCAAGAACCCAGTAGCAACTGGCCAGATCGTTCAGTGTAAAGGCCAACTGCTCCTGCATATTAAGTTCACGAACCAGCGCCAGCGAGCGTTCGCTGTAATCAATAGCCTGAGGCATGCGGTAGCTGTACATGCAAACGTTCGACAGGTTCCACAAGATTTTGGCCTCGGCGGCCCGGTCATTCAAAGCGCGGGCTAAAATGAGGGCTTGCTCGCCCAGCATTTGTCCGCGCTTGGGATCATGTAAAGAAAACGGCACGGCGTGCAGAGGAATTTGGGCCATAAGAGCAATCAGTTCCAGCATGCGGTCATTCCGCTGTTGGGCTAAGGTTCCAAATGCTTTGTAATTGCTTAAGGCTTGATCGTACTGATTGTCTAATTCCAGGGCACGGCCCAGGCTGGTATAAAGATGCTTTAATTTCTCGCGGCTCGCCTCAGCCTGATCGAGCAAGGCTAGAGCGCGGCGGTAGGAGTCGATGGCTTCCACATTGGCATAGACACGGGCGGCGGCATCGCCGGCCTGTTGCCAATACTCACTGGCTTTGGCGCTTAATCCGGCCAGTTCAAAGTGATGGCCCAGTTGAACGGCCACCGTTTCCGTCTGCCCGACGTGCAGTTGCTCCAGCACATTGCCGACCGCTTCGTGCCAGTAACTTTGCCCGACTTCATCTAAACTGTGGTAGAGATAGGTTTGAAACAGGTTATGACGAAAGCGATAGCGAGACAGCCGCTGCCCGCCGTTGGGCAACCGCCGGATACCGTGAGCAGTCACCAAACGGTGCTGCTTATCCAGCTCGCTGCTCAAGCGACGCACCAATTTTCGTTCGTCAAGATCTAAGACGTGGGCGATGACCTCCGCCGTGAACTCTTCGCCTTCCACAGCGGCTACGGTTAATATTTCCTGGAGTTCGGCATTGAGGCGTCTAATTCGCTTTTCGATGATACCTTCTACCCGCGCCGGAAGTGTATCCCAGGTGAGACTTGCACCTTCGATCCATTGGCCCTGCTCGTTTTGCCGCACAGCCCCTCGCTCTTGCATGTCCCGCAGGAGTTCGACCGTGAAGAGAGGATGGCCGTCGGTGTGGCGCAGCAATTGCTGTCGAAAGGTCTCGCCCAGCAGATTGGGTTGGCTGTCTAACAAGGCGTCGACAAAGGTTTGGCCTACGGTTTGTTCGTCGTGGTCTAAATCAATCACAATGTCGCCAAAGTGGCGTTTCAGCTCGCTCAGAATATCCGACAGCGGATGACGTTCACCATCTCTGCCCTGGGCGACGTCTTCCGGCCGGTAGGCACCAATAAACATCACCGGAACCTCGGTCAGCCGCGAGGCCAGATGACTCAACAACGTGATCGAGGAGAGATCGGCCCAATGCAAATCATCCAAAATAATCAAGAGCGGCTGCTGCGAGGCCAGCGTCCACAGCACATCGGAGAACTGCTCAAAGATGCGATTTCGCCCTACGCTTTGTCCGTCGCCGCTTCGGGCGCGGTCGGTCAGGAATGTCTGTAGATGTTCCAGCCACGTTGCTCCGTCGGCGGCTACGTTCGCGGCCCGATTGCGCAGAGTGGGGCCAGGCACAAAGGTGCCAATCAAATCCGGGCCGTAATCGATTAAAGCTCGAACGGATTGAGGCAGCAAATTCCACAAACGCAGGGCGTGGTCGCGGGTGATAGCCCCGGCTGTCCACTGTGTCTCTGTGCAGGCGGTGAGCATGTTCAATACCTGGCGAAAAGGCAGAAACGGATCGCCAACGCCGGTATACACATCGCACGTGCCACCGGCGACGATTAAGGTCGGGTGCGCGGCTTGGGCGCGACGGGCAAAGGCTTTGATCAGACTCGTTTTACCCTGGCCGGCCTCACCCGTCACAAAAACGACTTGCCCTTGTCCGGCGATGGTCTTCGTGAGAAAGTCATCAAGCCGCGACAACTCTTCCTCGCGCCCGATAAAAATCTCTTCTTCATCCGGCATGGCTTCGTTGACGTCGTTCAGAAAGTCCGCTGATGGGGGAACACATTCAGCGGGTAGCGGCCGGGCAGAAGTAGGAGAAGGTTCGGTCGGCACGATCACCGTCGATGCCGGTTTTTCTGCGTTGGTGAGCCGTTGGTACAATGCGTGCGTCTCTGCCGATGGCGCAACGCCAAATTCCTCATCGAGCACGTCGACACAGCGTTGATACGCAGCCGCCACCCCGGCTCTATCGCCCAAACCCGCCTGGGCCAGCATCAGGGCTCGATAGGCCGGTTCCGGTTTTTGGCCGCGGGCAATCCACCATTCGGCCCACTCGCGGGCCTCGCGCCAGCGCGTTTCCTCAAGCAGTCGCTCCAACAGCATCTGCATCCGATCCTCAAAGAGGGCTTGCAAACGCTCCTGTTCGAGCAGCACCCATTCATCGTAAAAGCCCGGCAGAAGGCGCTCTTCAT
>JAGRBZ010000322.1 GCA_020433805.1 Anaerolineae bacterium | reverse complement strand
ACTCGTCTGGGAACCATTGACAATACATAGCGTCATAGGTACCATCTCGTTCCATTTCTTGTAGTGTGAAATTAACGAGATTCCGAAATCTATCGTCACCTTGAGGTAGACCAATGCCATATGGTTCTTGCGTGAAACGCTCACCTACAACTATTAACTCTGGATACTCTTTGGTAAATTGGATTAATGTAGAGGTATCCCCAGTGAAAGCGTCTATTTGGCCCTCTTCAAGTGCAGTTAAAGCCGATAGGTGATCCATGACCGGCATAATTTTAACTATAATATTTAATTGGTCTGCTATTTGTTGAGTATTAACAATTGAAGTTGTGCCTTCAATTGCCGCGATAGTTTTACCGGCAAGGTCATCCAGACCGTTAATATTAGCCTCTGCTCTAACTAACAGGCGTTGTCCATCTAGAAAGTAAGTTTGGCTGAAATCTATCTGTTCGTCTCGTTCCTTAGTATGCTTCATTGAGGCTGCAAGAATATCTATAGAGCCTCCAACTAACTCAACTATGCGATTGGGGGCAGTGACTTGCCTAAATTGCACGACATTGGTGTTACCCGACCATCGCTGAATAAATTCTCTAGTAAGATCTATTTCAAATCCCACTTGTTCCCCGCTATCATCTAAGAATCCGAAGGGTGGAGCATCTTCTCTGATGCCTACAACTAAAGGCTCTCCTGCTGCAATCTTGTCCACAATTGAAACTTCTGGCACATTCACATTTGTTGGAGCAGTATTAAAATCGTACAGTGGAATGCCGGGAAATATTTCGATTGGATATGGCATTGCGGTTGTACCAAACCAGCTTGCATAAATAGAATTGTATGTACCATTAACCTTAAGCTCTTGCAGCGTGAAGTTAACTAAATCTCTGAAAACAGGATCGTGGGTGGGTAATCCTAATGCGTAAAACTCTTCAGTGAATAATCCACCAACGACTACCAGATCAGGGTTCTCATTGGCGATTTGTACAAGAAAAATACTATCGGTTGTGAAGGCATCAACTGAACCAGTCCGTAAACTTTCAATAACCTCATTGGAGGCGTTGTATGATGTGGTATTTAGGTTGATATTTTGAGCTACAGGTGAATTCAATAAATTATCGGCGGAAGTCGAGCCGGCAATTACTGCAACTGTTTTTCCCTCCAGATCAGCAATACTGTCTATTCCTGAGCCTCGCCTTACTAACAAACTCTGTCCATCCTGAAAATAAGACTCACTAAAGTTGATGCGTTCTGCTCGGTCCACAGTTGGGACCATTGAGGCAGCTAATAAATCAACTTCCCCGTCGAGAAGATACATGATTCTATTTTGTGGAGCAACAGGAACGAATTCGACTTCAATACCCCACTGCTCTGCAATGGCTCTACTCAAATCAATGTCAAAACCTGCCAGATCTCCATCTTCCTGGGTAAATCCAAACGGGGGGAAATTAGTTAGGACCCCTACTCTCATAAAGCCACGATCACGAATCCGCTCAATAGCTGTCAGGAGTTGTGGTGTTACAGTAGTAGGGGCTGCAACAGGCGTAAAGGTAGGTGAGGGGGTAAAGGTGGGAGCGGATATTGATAACGGACTCACTGTCGAAGTAGCTGATGGGGTAGATGTTGATGTCGGTGTTGGCAGGGATGTTGGCGTTGGCGGTACGAGACCAAATTCTACTAAGTTGGCATAATTATCGGGTGAATTCATTAGTAACTCTGCTAACTGAGACTCACTATTAATGAGGATGCGCATAGCGTTAACAATTTGACCAGTTGTGGCAAATTCAGGAATGAAGGGAGCCATAGGTGTTGCAGTTGGTGTAGGCGAAACAACTGGTGTAACTGATACGGGAGGTGGCCTTGGAGTCTCGATTATTACAGTTTTATTAGTAGTGAGGATGTTCGTTGGTGAAATATTAACTGTTGGAGGATTCTCTGTAGAAGTATCTATTGTAGAGGTTTGCGAGGGTGTAGACATAGGTGATGAGAATGAAGATGGTGTGGAGGTTGGCTCAGGTGTAAACGTAGGGGTATGTGTTGGAGTCAAGGTTGGCGAAGGAGAAGGGATAGTAGGCGTTAATGGAGGTTCATCACCAATTGTGCTGATCAAACGATCGAGGTCTTGTAAGGAAAGCTCAGGACTTGGCAGTCTCACCAGTAATCGTGCCCGCTCAAACAGAGTAGAGGGGTTTTCACTGTTTAAGCGAATAGCTTCATCATAATGACGGCGAGCTTGGTCTAAACGCCCACTTTGTTCTTCTGAACGTCCTTGTAACCATTGATTAATCTCGTTCTTTAATTGAGGCTCATCTAACTCCTTGAGTACTTCCTCCATTTTATGGAGAAGTAGATCGGTTCGAGAGTTTTCGCTTGCATTAGCCAGCGTTTTATATAACCCTCTAATAACTGCTATGACTCCATCATGCTTGGCGTCAAATAAGGCCAGTTGAGCATTGGCATCTTTAAACGTTGTAAAGAGTTCTACAGCCTTGCTATCGTAATTCGGTGACCCCAAAAAACCTTCTAACTCAAATAATGCAGCCAGTTGTGAGACTTGCTCCGCTGGGTCACCATCTGCTTGGTAAAAAGCTAGTTCAATTTTTTCGGCCTGATCCGGCACGATTTGGAAATTGTATAAAAAGATGCCCACTGTCACTAAGATGACGAAAAAAGCAACACCAATGGCGACTCCTGCAATAATATAGGTCCAATCGTACTCTATATTTTGATTAACCCATTCAGTGTCAAAGACCTGTCGATAAATTTTATTGCGTACTCGTAAACAATTGCTTTCAACCTTAACGATACCGGATAACTTGAGTTGTTGTTGTAATGATGAGCGCGGGTCGTCCTTAATCGACTGGCCCTGATAGATTTTTTTGTAAAGATTAAGCATAGAGCGATTTTGGGCTGATGATGTGAGATAATCTTTGACAAAAGGAATGTTGCGGGTGTCTTGTCTTTGTTCGGATAGAAAAAATTGCTCAACAAGGTGATCAATCTGTTTGTTCGACCAATTTGTTACCTGAGAGCTAACCACCTCTTTGCACAATTTTTGAGTAAGGTAAGGGTGTCCGTCGGTCCAATAATAGATGCGGTCGAGGATAGCCCGGCTTTGGGCTGGGTAAGCCGTTTCCAATCCCTTCTGCAGAGTTGCCAATTCAGTTGCGGCAAAGTCGTTTAAGATTATATTCTGTCCAATATTAAAAGGTGTACGCGTGCGATCCTGGATTAAATCTGAGGCTGAGGCCAAACCAATGAGGACAAATGTTAACCGCTTGAAGATAGGATCTCTAGCTCTCGCGTTATATAATGAACGAATGGCAGCAAAAAAGTCATCTGAAAAAGATGCTTGAGAGATATAATCAATCTCATCAACAAAAATGACGATTGGATCTTTTATTTCTTCCAAAACCACATCAAGTAAAAATTTGTTGAAACGGCGAATCACCCCAAGAGACGCTTGCGACTGCCACCACTCGTCCAGATCAACTGACAATTTGAGTTGTGCTGTCAAGGTATCCAATAAATCGAGATACCAGGTCTCAACATCACTAATACCAATATTGGTTAAGTCAAGCTTGGCAGTCCGTACTCCTTCTTTCTCTAAACGATAGCCAGTACGAATCATCAAACTTGATTTTCCCATCTGGCGTGTGGTGAGTATGTGGCAATAATTGCCCCGCATTGTCAGATTAAATAATTCATCATCTGCCGGTCGCTTAACATACGACGGCGCATCGGGGAGAAGTGTTCCGCCCTCGACAAAATAATCTGATAATGTTTGGGTATTGGGTTTTGATGGTGGCTGATTGCTGCTAGATGACAATAGGGTATGTTCCGTTGATTAACTAACTTTATCTTGAAAATATAAAGAGTAGAGAGTGCAACGGCACTGGTAAACTTGCCCACTACCTTTAACTAACCCCGCCTGCAATAGCCGGCTCAGGGAAGTCTCATCAGAACAGCGTTGAGTTTTGATAATCTGACGGAGTGCTTGTCGCAATTCGGGCTGTTTTTGTAATATGTAATTTTGTTGTCGTAGATGCCGACCGAATGGACCGTTATCGGTAAGGACAATCTGTTTCATCTTATTCCAAGAAATTTGCTCGATAACCATAGCGTAGAAAGCCTGTCGTGTCAGGTAGGGTTGACCACCAAGTAGATCAAACAGATCGACCAAATCATCCTCTGATAGGGGTGAACCATGTCGCCGATTAACTTCTCTAATCTGGACTTCACTGAAATCTGTCAAGTTAATCTCCAGCCCAACATTAAATGGTGACTCGCTGAGGTTCTTGATAAGAAGATAAGGTTCGGTTGAAATAACCAGTGCTAGACTAAGCTTTTGCCAAATATCTTTAAGAGCACGCCGATTGTGCCAGACTCGTAACATTCTAAAAAAGTCTTGGTAGAAGTCCGTATGCAATAAAGAGTCAGCTTCATCAATAGCTAACAAGAGCGAGTTAACATTTGGAAGAATATGACGTTCCATAAATCGCTCAAATTTTATTTGGGGGCTACGTCGGCGTCGCCAGGTGATTTCGAGTAATTCTTCATCTAAGTTCAATTCATCACATATTAGCTCGCCAATATTTTGTAAAAAAACGTCAAATGAAGTTAACTGCTCATCGGTAAAGTTCTGCAAATCGAGAAATATAACTTTTTGCTCTTGTTGGCGTAGCTGATGAATACCCCGTATTAATAGTGACGTTTTGCCCGTTTGACGAGGTGCCCGAATAGTTGTTGTGTCTCCCGCTTTTTTTGAGAACTGATGCACTAAATACATATCCGCTTGACGTTTGATATACAAAGGATCTTATATCTTGATTGCCCCTCCGGATCCCATGAACTCTCCTAGATCAAATAATGGGGCTGGAGATGTAATAACACTCTCAATTAGGTTATCGTTGGTTCTTTTATCGCTCTTGTAATCATCATTAGATATACTTGAGTCTGGAGTAGAATAGGGTTGATGTTTTTTGTATTTGCTGGAATTTTTTTCTTCGGCCCAAGCGAGTAGGAAGTCAAACAATTCTTTTCCATAAGCATGTTCAACTAAATGTCTTACTATCTCAGATTTTCCACTGCTTTCGGATAGTTGATGATAAACAGGTTCAAATTCAGGATGATCAAAGCAAAAAGAACGAAGCTCACTATCACTGAAACCTTCGGTCAGAAACATACGAATATTCTTTAAGTTATAACGGTTGGGCATCTCCTCTACCTCTATTGGCTTGGTGGGGATTGTACTTTTATTTTAATCGTGACTAGATGATAAATCAAAACAATGTGGCTAGAATTAGAGGAGAAGTCTTTTTAGGAGAACGGAGCATCCCCAGATGCGGAGCGGGTTTTGCTCCCGTTGTGCGCATCTGAGGATGTTCACTTCGCTCTATTTAATTTAAAGGGGTGAGATTTAGAGCAATGGTGTGAAGAGTTTTGTAGAACAGTTGGGACGTTGGTTGGGTAGATGGATAAACGTTGATTATCAATAACCTACGTCTACAACGACACTTCAATAGTAGGGCGTTTTTTGAGCCGCTTTTCAGCTTTGGCGGCGAATTTTTGGGCGCGACGATACCAGATGTTGAGGCGGGCGAAGGCGTGGTCGCGGTCGACGGTGCTTTGGAGGGCGGTTTCTTTGGCCTGTTCCTGCACGTGGTTAGCTTGTATGGTGGCTTCAACATCGGTAGCTTCTTGGGTGAGGCGGTCGGTGGGGTAGCCGTAGTTGTTTAAGACGGGTGTGATGTCGGGGTGGGTTAAGGCCACATGGTACAGGTTACGGCTCCAGGCCTGGAATTCGGCAAAACTGCACGTTTTCCGGGGGCGCGTAAGACGACTTTGTCCGGTGGTTTGGCTACGCTGTTTGTGCAGACCTAACGCGGCCAGATGCTCGGTTTTGGTTTTGAAGAGGTTGGTGCAGATATCGGCCAGTTCTCTACATTGCTCCCAGGTGTGATCGTAACTTTGGATGAATGCGTCGGTAGTGCCTAATTTGGCGCTGTAAGCCAACTTGTTGTTGGCGGCTGCAGCTTTGGCGGCTTCGATGAGGGCTTCCCCTTCGTTCCAACGTTCCTCGCTGTAACCGTAATTGGCCATTTCGGCGGCCATTTCGGGATTGTTTTGCGCGTTGTGAGCGAGTTGTTCAGCTTGATGAATGGTTTCTTTTTGATTTTTGGTCATACCTGGCATGAGATATTCCACCTTTCTGTTTGAATTGTGTAGATTATGGTTTGAATAGCGT
This sequence comes from Anaerolineae bacterium, assembly GCA_020433805.1. Classification (GTDB taxonomy): domain Bacteria; phylum Chloroflexota; class Anaerolineae; order 4572-78; family J111; genus JAGRBY01. Next base: position 3,519 of record JAGRBZ010000322.1, on the reverse strand, counting down.
TGTTACTGTACGGTTTTTGTAAGGCATTGTCCGGGAGGAATAAGCCAATCCCTTGGTTATGCCGCCTAGAGGGGGTGTTGTGTGATAATCCGCCCGGAATATGTGAGTCAAACTTCGGAATATGTGAGTCATTCTTACGGATATATAAGATAACCCAACGGAGATACAAGACAACTGAACGAATATGTGAGTCAGCCCAACGACTATACAAGACAAGCCAACGATTATATAAGCGTTCAAACGGACATGTAAGACAGCCCAACGACTATATAAGACAACTGAACGAATATATGAGTCGGTCCAACGACTATGTAAGACAACTGAACGAATATGTGAGTCGATTTTTGGAATATGGAAGTCCCGTAAATAATTATCTTGGTCGGGGAAAGAGTTATGGGCGTGATTAAATGAATTTTGTGAATCCAGACCCTGATTTTTGAAATGTGCCGGTAAAATATGTTTGTCGGCAGCATCATTGGGATTGTCGCCGATGCGATTGTGTTTGTCGGGATAGGGATGGAATACATTATTGGTCGCCCTATGGCCATCAGTAATGTTTATTCGGGCCAGTGTCATCATGTAGACAGCTATAGAGTAGTAGAGAGGTGTAGTCATGGGTCGTATTGGTCGATTGATTTGTTGTGGAACAAGGATAACATAATCAGAATCATTTATGTAGAGCCAAAAGTCACTTATTTCATGTGACTTTAGTACTTTGTTTTTTGCCCAAAAGTATCTTTGGAATTATGAGGGAGGAATTATGAAGGAGGAGGTGTGAGAGGGTGTTTGGCTTACTCCGGCTTGGCTCCGACAGCCACGCGATCAAGGGTGATGGTGAAGTCCTGCTCCGAGCAGCGAACTACGTCAAAGCGCACTATTACCGTTTCTCCTCGCCAATCGCCTAAATCAACTGTGGTAAATTGCCACTCCCCGGATGCCCAACGCTCGTCCGAGGTGAGAAGCGCGTGGGCGCGTCCGCTCTCGGTGATGAGGGTGACTTTGAAATTAGCTTCGTCTACGTCGGCACCAGGCGTGTTAATCGCGGACCAAAATGAAAGCGTGGGGGGGATGGAGTCCGGTACGGCCACGCGCTGCTGTAGCAGCCACTGTTGGCCCGATTGCCCCCTGGCACAACGTGCCATTTCGCCTCGACCGCGGCCAAGGCGCACGGCGGCCTGGCCGTCGAAGGCGTTGTTGGTTTGATCGACCTGGCCGGCCCACTCCCACACGTTCCAAACTGTGTTACCTTCAAAATCGCCGCTGCTGATTTGGTTGTCAGCCGGGGCCACGGTTAGCGTCACGACCGTGGGTGCCTCGATGTGCAGTGTGCGCGGCGCAGGCCATGCTTCAAAATTATTAGCCGTGGCTGAAAAGCGATACTCGCCCGGCACTAAGGCCAGGGGCGGCCATCGACCGTCGGCTTGGGTCACTACACTGCTTTCAGTGGCTGGGCCTTCTATCGTAACGGTTGCTTCAGATATTGGAGCACCGGCGGGATCGAGGACGATGCCGGTAACGGTTGGCCCGGCAACGGTGCGGGTGGTTGCTTGGGCTGCTGCCGGCACAGCTTCTTGATTGCCGGCCCGATCACGGGCGCGAACTGCAAAGTGATAGGTCTGATCGACCTGGCCCACATATTCGGCCTGCGTTTCAGAGGTCTCTTCCAACCATAGTTCCAATGGCCCATCGCCTTGTGCTGCCCACACATCATAATGGGTTATGCCTGAGCCGCGATCTTCTCCTTGCCAGGTGACTTGAAAGGTGGGCGAACTGGTGGCCGGCAGCGGTTCGATAGTCGATGTGGGCGGGTGTGTGTCGCGTTCGACCATAATGTAGGGTCGGCCGCCGATGTGGTAGCGCGTGTCCATTGGATCGAAGGCGTTTTGGTTGGTGGGTGGCGGCAGCATTACCTCGTAATGTCCCTCGTTCGGCTTGATTTCCGAGGTGTTGAGAAAATTAGGCTCGTTGGTTTCAACCCAAAAAAGGTGAGCCACGTCGCCGGTTGCCTCGATGGAGGTGGTGACGGTGACACCTTGCCCATTCCAAACCACCAGCACGCGGGATTGATCATCGGGGCGGTAAAATGCAACGCGATCTTGCTCGACATTGCGCTCGCGCCACAGCGGGATCAGATCGCGGAACTGCTCCGCGGCCAGTTGGTAAGCCGTATAGGCCGGGCGCTCGGCTCCCTCAGCCGGACTACACGCCGAGTCGTCAAAGTTTTGGCGCAGCCCGTAGGCGGTCGAGGGGCCGTCGCCGCAATCATCGTGAAGCATAAAATGGTAGTAGCGTTCGGTTCCGTGGTAAAAGGCCAGAGACGAATGCTGAATAATATAGGCCGACTGCTCGGCCACCGTGCCGCGCCAGGGCGTGTCGGGGCTAACGTTGTGGGCGGTGGCCGGGTAATCATCCCAGACGGATAGGCCGCTCTCAGTGATCCAGATGGAGACATCGGGCAGGCCAAAAGCATCGAGCAGCGTCCGTGTTTCTTGCAGGCGGGCTTCGCTGTTGTAGATGCTCCAGTAATGGTGCATCGAGAAGACATCGAAATAAGCCTGGTCGGGATCGCCACCAGTTTGACGGAGGAGTTCGCCCAGCCAATTTAATTTTTCATAGAAGGCTAAGCCGCCTAATAAAACGACGGCGTCAGGGTCGGTGGATTTTATGCTTTTGTAGGCCACTTCCAGTAGACGATAGTAATCACTCACTGAACCGCGCCAAAAGAGATCGAAATCCGGTTCGTTCCAGACCTCCCAGTAGCGGACGCCTACGTCATCGGCCCAGCCTTGCTGCCGGGCCAGTGTGCCGCCGGGGCGATAGCGCTCGACGGTGGTGGCGACGAAGGTGGCCCAGGCGTTCTCAGGATTGATAGCTTTGCCGGGAGCCGGGATGTCGGTGCCGTCGGAGAAGATGGGTTCGTTGAGGCTGCGCGGCGGCAGCGTAGCGGTGCTGATCTCGATAGGATTCTCGCGCAGCGGCAGGTCGGCTTCGGCGGTGGGAGCCGATTCAACCATTTGCCGCGCTTCGTCATGGGGGGTGCCCATCAAAATCACCAGCGGTGTCAGCCCGTGCTCTATCTCTTCGATGACCAACGTGTCGTAATCGTGCCGACCACCTTCGTGGGGGCCGGTGTAGCCGCCGTCAGCGACCCAATGCCAATACAGCGGCCAGCGATCCCACCTGGCCCCGGCGTCGAGAGCGCCCTGATAACGCGCCTCATCGGCTAAGTGGTCGGGCGGGCTGATAAAGGCCAAACCAAAGCGGTTGTTGGCGATGGAAGCGGGGCGGGTGAGAGTGTAAGTATACCAGGTTACTAGCCCAATAAGGATGATGAAGAGGGCGATAAGGGCATATTTGTTTTTTTTAGGGGAGCGTATGGTTTTCATAGAGGTTTGTGGAGCTTTAAGAACGCGCTGGAAAATTGTGAATGGTGAATAATTAATAATGAATTGTGAAGTAAAATTCGTTAGTGGCTCTGTACTGAACCGTGGTGAAAAAATTTAGACAGGATTAACATGA
>JAGRBZ010000321.1:5324-9822 GCA_020433805.1 Anaerolineae bacterium | reverse complement strand
TGGAAAAAAGAGCCGATTTTACGGCCAATACCACGAAACCTTTAGGGTTTGGACAGAACTGCTGAGTAAATACAAAAAATATTAATCCAAAGGAGGATTCTATTGACGTGGATAGAAACATAATGCAAGTGAGAGGGGAAAGTTGACGATGCGTCGAATACTGGGTTTGGCCGTTATGGGCCTGGGCGTTATGGTTTTGTTCTTGCCCATTTTTTTTGGCGAATGGATTATTGCCCTTTTAGGGGTTTTTGTGATTGTTGCGGGTGTGTTTCAATTTGTTGAAACGCTTCGTTCCACCGATGAAACAATATCGTTTCTTTCATACGCGGCCGGCATCGTAACTGTTTTGTTGGGACTAATATTATTTATTAGTCCCAATTTTGTCTTGTCGGGGTTACTTATTGCCGTAACGCTTTTTTTTCTGATTGATGGTGCGATTAAGATTTTTGGCGCGTTCAAACTGACCGGCTCGGAGCGTTGGTGGGATCTGTTCAATGGCGTATTCGCCATCGCTCTCGGCCTGCTGCTGTGGTTCTTGGTCAGCGCTAACCTCGGTTTGGCGGCTATCGGTATCATACTCGGCTTACGGCTGCTGGCTCAAGGCTGGACCATGTTTTTTGTACCCGAAAAAGCAGCGGTGGATCAAATTCTTGAGCCTGATAGTCGCTACCACCCTGATACGCGTCTGGGCCTTGAACCCAGTGACACCATCAAGGAGATGCAAGACCCGATTTTACAAAAAGAAGAGATCGTGACCGGGCAGAACATTTTTTGGTGTGTAACGCTGATCATCATTTTGTTCGCTATTCATCTCTTCCGTGTCAATGGGGAGTGGTCCTTACTTGGCCTTATCACCCCCTTTTCCGCAACTGTCGGCGACGTGGCCCTTGCGTTTCTGATTGCGATTGCGCTGTTATTACCCATACGGTTACTATGGCGGGCGGCATCGCGCCCGATTGAACGGGTGGCGTGGAACCGCTTTGACCACTTACACGCAAATGCTATTGAACCGACACCGGTTGAACTCGCCTTTAAATTTTGGCTCGAACGCCGGATGACGTTTGCCATCGCGATAAACAAAATTCGTTCTTCGCTCACCTATGCCTTTTGGCGCGTCTTACGCATCGGCCTACCGCTAACGGCTGTCATTGTCGCGATCAATTCGATTTGGGGCTTCAGTTGGTATTTCAATTCCGAAAACTGGGCCTCTGCTGTATGGCAGGAGATTACCAAAGAGCGCGTAGACGTTTGGCGCGCAGCCATGACGGAAGACGTTGAACAAGATGCGCTGGCCAAGGGTATTGCCCCTGACAAGATTTTTGCGATTGAGCCGGAAGGTGTGAACGACACGGGTGATTTTAGCTTTATCGTCATCGGCGACACGGGCGAAGGCGACCCCTCGCAAATGGTTCTGCGCGATCAAATTATCGCCGCCAACAACCGCGAGGACGTGAAATTTCTTATTCTCTCTTCGGATGTCATTTATCCCGACGGTAAAATGAGGGATTACGAACCGAATTTTTATTTGCCGTTCAAGGGGTTCGAGAAACCGTTGTATGCCATACCCGGCAATCACGATTGGTTCGATGCCAACGAAGGCTTTAACGCCAATTTTCTGGAACGGGATGCGGCGATTATTTCGCTACAAGCGCGTCTGTCAGAGGATTTTGCCGATATTGTTAGTGCCAATGAGCATTTTGAGGAAATTACCGACGAAGCACAACGCCTGCGCGACTTTTACGGCATCAAAAACGGCCGGCAGCGCGCGCCATTTTTTGAAATGCATACCGCCGGTTTTTCCCTGGTTGCCGTTGATACCGGTATTTTGCGCCGTTTAGACGACAAGGAAAAAGCCTGGTTTGATGCGGCATTGGGGCGTGCCGGAGACAATTTCAAGATGGTTATTATTGGCCATCCGCTTTACGCTGCGGGTCTACAGCAAAGTGCAACGGACCCTGATTTTAACGCCATTCACGAAATTATGCGTCGTCATAACGTTGATATTTCGATGGGCGGCGATACCCATGACTTTGAATTTTACCGGGAATATTATACGGTAGAGGGAAACGAAAACCAGATGCTTCATTTTGTCAACGGCGGTGGCGGAGCCTATTTGAGTATCGGTACTACGCTTGCTTATCCTGAAGATCATGCGACTGAGGATTATGCCTTCTACCCCCGTACCGATGAACTCAATACCAAAATGGCAACCCAAACGCCGCTATGGAAAAAACCCTTCTTGATCTGGTTAAATTGGTTCAACGGCTATCCCGTTACGCCTGAAACGCTATCGGGCGTATTTGATTTCAATCAAGCGCCCTATTTTCAGAGTTTTATGGAGGTTAAGGTTGAACGGTCACAGAACAAGGTTCGGCTTTTGCTTTATGGTGTGAACGGGCAACTGCGCTGGCGCGACCTACAAATTGGTGGCCAAGTTAAACCGGCCGATCAAAGCGATGATGATTTTGTTAAATTTGTAGTGCCGCTACGTTAAAAAACTATTTCTGTAACTACTCAGCCATCATGTCATTTCGAACGACGAAGGAGAGAGAAATCCCTCAGGTCACGGTTGGTACCGAGCATTTAGGGGATTTCTCGGCAAAAAACACCTCGAAATGACATGCCTGAGCAGTTACCTATTTCTAAAGATAACCCAAGCCGTACGTCTCGATATGTGTTTTCTGCGTTTCGTGCTAGCTACTCTGGATGGGGGACCAAATTACGATTAATAGACGATGACTGATGCAGTTCGAGACCCTAAAGGTTTCCGAAGTCATTTATCAAGCAAAATTCTGAGGCAATCGAGCTTCTATTTTGTCCTAAAGTCGACTTATAAAACCTTTAGGGTCTAATTTTTTCCAACTGTGTAAGTTCTATAAAAAACAAAACAAAGGAGAAGTTGATGTTTGAACACAAAATCTTGTTGGCATCTGATTTAACCGATACCTCACGAGCAGCCGAGAGTGCTGCGTTTGCCCTCGCTAAACGGTTGCAGGTCAACCTTATTATTCTGCACGTTATCTTAGAGCGAGCCTCTTTCGGTATGTCCACCACCATGCCTGAACTAACCGAACCGGAAGCATTGAACCACCAGCTACAAGCCCTCGGTGAGAGCGAAGTACCCGATGCCGAGCGGTTGTTCCTAAGCGGCTTGCCGGCCGAGACGATTGTAAACGTCGCCCAGTCCGAGGCCGTCGACCTCATTGTTGTCGGCACAGTAGGTCGGAAAGGTATCGCCCGGGCTGTACTGGGCAGTGTCGCCGAAGCCGTGATGCGCGAGGCACCCTGTCCGGTGATGGTCGTTAGGTCTGACGTCGTTGACTCGTCGGGATCTAAATAAATGCGAATTACCCAACAAAATTGGGTAAGATATTTAATTTTGACTCCTTAATGCCATTGAACAGCACGTATAATGTAGTAATGTTAAATCGCCGCACTATTTGACTTATCCTCCTACATCGATGTATAAAGAGCGATAACCAGCGGTGGGTACAATATGGGCTTATAAAAATCTGCCTTCTACATCAAACGCCCGCAACAGCATAAACAAGATTCTCACAATGCCTCAATAACGCAGCTATCCGTTTCCTCCTTGGGCTACTCTATGTTATATGAAGAAACGGTACCTTATTTTTACATAAGCCCTCTATCATAAAGGAGTCAATGGTGTCGAATGGATTTGCTGCCAAAGGCTGTACACGGGCTATCCTCGTTCTTAATATGAAACGTTTTATTCGCGACAAGGAGGCTCGAAAGCGTTTCGAAACCCTGCGCGGATCAGAGGCGCTTACCCATACCCTACAAGCAAAGTGGCCGCAGGCATTGAAGGGTAAAACGCGCTTTGTGCCCCTCTCGGAAAATGGCATGACCGAAGAAGATGTAGGCTACGCCACCGGACTTTTTCGGTCGCTCATGCTAAAACAGCTCACGGCTCCAACCTTCTCACTGGATAAAAGCCAGGTTCGCTTTGAGCCTGATTTGGAAAGTAATTTCCAGTTCAAAACGCTCTTTAAGCGGGCCTGGGATCGGTGGGATGTTTGTATCCGGGCCACGATGACCGGCTTTTTTGTTATTCGCTTAACCTACACCTACCAACAATCACCCCGCACCCTGATCGATCTGGCCAAAGATGCCATCAAACTTCAGGAACCCCTGGATATACCCAGCGCCCTGAAATGGCTGAAATACAATCGCGGCCGCTTTCAAGATGACCCCGAGATGTTGGCTAAAAAAGAACGTTCGGTGAAGGCGCTCCTGGCCTGGCTGGGGGCCGATGTCGATAACCCGCAGGCCGGCGACATGCTGTACTATCCGGTGCAGTGGAAGCTGGCCGTTGAAGCGGTCAATATGTTTGTGGAAGACGGTTGCTTTACCATTCCCCACGCTGATGGACCAATACGGCTAGAGCCATCGCCGCCGAGCATGTCGCTGCCCATACACGACTCTTACCTTATCTATCATTTTGATGAGTGTTTTGCCGAGCCGAGTATGATCAACA
>JAGRBZ010000321.1:0-5227 GCA_020433805.1 Anaerolineae bacterium | reverse complement strand
ACTGGACTCCAACGGTTACTTTCCCTCACCCCGCTGGAGCCGGGCCGACGGATTGCTTGATGATCCGGAAGCCAATTTAGCCTCATGGAACGACGAACTGTGTTTGTTTACCAGCCGTACCGCCCTGATCATGCCCTCAAAGAAATGGCGTGTTCACGAAATGGCGATCTCGACCGTGCCCAGCGCCACCCTAAAAGTGCAGTACGCCAGCTATTGGCAAGCCACAGAGCGCATGGTTGAATTTGTGCTGGAAGTGGGCGTACTGGCCCAACTGCTCGAAAGTGAGTCCTACCGCTTGCTGTCCCAAATTGCCGACACCATCGAGCGGATCAGGGCCGATATGTTCAAGGGCGATATTGTTATTGAGGCTAAGCTGAAAGAGCAAATGGCCCGGGCGGCCCATTTGCGGCGAGTAGCCGCATTGGCCCAAAGTATCAGCCATGCCCAATATTGGGGGCGGGCTGAGTACGCCGTGTTAAAGGCAGACCGCCTTTTTGAACTGCTGGACGTGCCGCGCATCATCAGACACATCGAACGCAACATTGAAAGCATCAACAGCGCCGCTGATCACGTTGATGAGCTTTACCTGGCCGATCTGTCAGAAAAAAGTAATGATAAAGCTACAGTCTTATCATTGGGTTTAGCCGCCGTTTCCTTCATATTGGTTCTCCTGGTCATCCCCTCTTTCTGGGCCGATCTCGATGATGTTAGCCAAACATTGTACACGTGGCTTTATTACGTCTATTACTATGTTGGCTCTTTTTTGGGCTTCGGTCTGTCGATCTTAGCCATCATTTTGCTTATCAGGGCTTTTCATCAACACGGTGTAGGCCGAATTATGGGCTATTTTTCGAGTAGAAAGGACGATGCGTAAAGTCTGTTTAACCGGCTCCCGTACCTGTTCAGGCCTGTCATCCATTCGACAAGCTCAGGACAGGTTTCGAGGCGTTTTTTATTCGATCTCCAGCCTCCAATTACCAAAAAGGTTCGATATAATGGTCAACACACCCCCTAAAAATAGCCGTCGCTGGCGGTCTTCGCTTGCTCTTATTCTCACCACCTTCCTTTTTATAGGCTGTAGCGCAACAGAGACAGCCGCGCCTGCCTCGACATCTTCATCACCAGAATCATCCGAGCCGGTACTCTCGACTTCGGCTCCACTGCCGCCAGCGACATCCGAACCGGCGACCTTGACCCCGACAGCGGAAATAATCGCCACCGATACCGTTATCCCCCCAACCGTTGAGCCGACCTCAGTAGTAACCCCTCAACTCCCGGACGGCTTGAGCCTGCCGCCCAATTACACCGCCGAACTCATAATCAGCGACTTGCGCGGCCCAACCCAGATGATCGTCGGACCAGACGGGCGGCTGTGGCTGGCGCAACTCAACGGCCGTGAGAGTGAAAGCGTCGGTCAGCTTTTAGCCATCGACCTGGCTACCGGCGAGCGGCAAGAGTTGTTAGCCGATCTCTTCAAACCGACCGGCCTGGCCATTATCGAGGATACGGTCTGGCTCGCTTCCGGGCGCGACATCCTCCGTGCGCCGCAGCTTGAAAACAATGCCGTCGGCCCGCTTGAGACCGTGCTGTCGGAACTGCCCTTCAACGGACGCTCAAACGGCACCCTGACCGTTAGCCCGGATGGATTGCTGCTGTTTGAAACCAGTGGGCGGCGCAGCGGTAACAAAGCCTCAACCGGCTCCGCGACGCTGTGGGCCTTAGACCCCAACGCCCCCAATGATCCGCAGCCGTTAGCCACCGGCCTCAAAGGTGCCTACGCCCACACCTTCGACGCCGCAGGGCGTTTGTGGACAACCGAAATTGGCGATGATCTGGTTAACGATGCAGCCCCGCCGGACGAACTCAATTTAGTGGTTGAAGGCGCTGACTTTGGCTGGCCGTCCTGTTTCGGTCAACAGGAACCGGCCCTCAACTTTGGCGGAACCGAGGCCCAGTGCCGGGAGACACGCGCTCCGGTTGTCCTCTTTCCACCCCGCAGCACGCCGACCAGCGTTGTCGTTTCGCCGTGGGAGGATGATGTTTTGCTGGTTGCTTTGTGGGGGCCTACTGACCGGATCGTGGCGCGGGTGGCGGTTACGTTTGCCGATGATAACGCCACCGGATCGGTTGAGCCGTTTCTCAGCGGTCTCACCACGCCGCAGCACCTCTTGCTTTTGCCCGATGGCAGTCTGTTGGTCAGCGATTTCGCCGCCGGGAAGATTTATCGCGTGAATTATGAGGGATGAATTATGAATTATGAGGTTGAGAAAGAAGGTTACTGCCGCAATGCCTGTGCGGTAAAAATAAGCGAGGAAACAAGCAGCAGCACCAGCAGCATCGCCACGCGCAGGGTGGTTGCCTCGGCCAGCAAGCCGATGGCCGGTGGGCCGGCTAGAAAGCCGGCATAGCCGATGGTCGCCACCCCGGCAATGCCTACGCCTGAAGGGAGGTTGGGGATATTCCCGGCGGCGCTGAAAGCTAACGGTACCACAATAGACAGCCCCGCGCCGACAGCCGCAAAGCCCAGCAATACCACAGCCACTTGCGGTAGGATAATGGCCAGCAGCAGGCCAACAGCGGCACACAGTCCACCAGCACGAACCAGGTTGGCCGCGCCAAAACGCATCGCCAGGTTATCGCCTAAAAGTCGGCCAATGGTCATCGTGATGGAAAAGGCGGCAAAGCCAAAAGCGGCCACACCATCAACCGTGCCGACGATGGTTTTAAGGTAGACTCCGCTCCAGTCGGCCATAGCCCCCTCGCCAATGGAGGAACAGAAAGCCACAGCGCCCAGCGGCCATAGCGCCCGCGCCGGAAGCTGAAACACCGACTCGGTCATCCCCGGCTCGATCTTGGGCGCAACGGGCAACAGGCGGGGGGATATCAGCACGATAAACAGCAGGAAAAGCGCACCGGCCAGCACAAAATGGAGGGCCGGTCCAACGCCCAAAAAAGCCATTCCCGCACCGATAGCCGCCCCTACAAAGCCGCCGATACTAAACGCCGCATGAAACGAAGACATCACCGAGCGCTTCAGCAGCCGCTCAACATCAACGCCTTGGGCATTCATGGCCACGTCCATCGTGCTCATGGCCGCACCAAACAGAAACAGGGTGATCCACAGGCCGATCATATTCGGCATCAATCCCAAAAAGGGGAGCAGCAGGCACAACAGCACCCCACCGCCGGTTGTTACCGCGCGGCTGCCAAAGCGGGCAATCAGTCCCCCGGCCATTGTCAGCGCAGTGAGTACACCCACGGCCATACCCATTAAGGCTAGACCCAGTTCGCCCTCGCTTAGAGCCAGGTTGGCTTGAATTTGCGGAATGCGGGCTAACCAGTTGGCTAACAGCGCACCGTTGGCAAAAAACATCGCCAGCACAGCCCAGCGGGCCAGGGGGACAGAAGCATCTTGGATGGATACAGGCAGAGTGTCTTTGGGATTGGACATAGATGGCTCAGACTTCAGGACTTACGCAACAAAAGCAGGTGACAGTCACTTAATGGTAATAAATTAGCATTGGATTAGCCCAAACAGATCGATTTAGGATGTCCAAGTGACTGTCACCTTTAGAACTGCGTAAATCCTGACTTTTTATTTTTATAGGGTAAGGATGGCTAAGGTGCGAATTTTAACGTAAAACAGCAGGGGAAGCAAAGCGAGATGTGCTGGAACGAATCAGGTAAAATAGTTTGAAACCGAAGCTGCCTACGGCATAATTAGACATCAAAGCAATAGATCGTTTTGTGCTGTAATAAACGCAACTAAGACATCGTCCATTGATAAGGAGAACAAGGGTACTCCTTAACCTTATGAAATAAAAACTGCGGAGCAAACCGCAACAGTCTCGATTGAGACGACAGCGACAATGAAAATCAGGAGTTGGGAATTAGGAGTCAGGAATTAGCCTTTCCTGATTCCTAATTCCCAACCCCTAAATCCTATTTTTAGAGGAGAATAACATTACACTATGACAAATCATTTTGAATTAGGTCTCTACACCTTTGCCGAGTTAACGCCCAACCCGCAGACCGGCGAGCGCATCAGTCCGGCTCAGCGGTTGCACTATTTCTTGGAGCGAGTTGAACTGGCCGAACAAGTGGGCCTGGACGTTATCGGTCTGGGCGAACATCACCGGCCCGATTTCGTTTCATCGGCTCCCGAAGTCATCCTGGCGGCGGCAGTGGCCCGCACCCAATCGATTCGCCTCAGTACGGCGGTCACCATCCTTAGTTCTGATGATCCGGTGCGGGTTTTTCAACGCTTTGCCACGCTGGATCTGCTCTCAAATGGGCGGGCCGAAATTATGGCCGGACGCGGCTCGTTTATCGAGTCCTTTCCGCTTTTCGGCTACGATCTGAACAATTACAACGAACTCTTCGCTGAAAAGCTTGACCTGCTGCTTCATGTGCGCGAGTCGGAACACGTAACCTGGTCGGGTCGGCATCGAGCCGCGCTTGACGGGCAGGGGGTTTATCCGCGTCCGGTGCAAGACAAGCTGCCGATTTGGATCGCCGTCGGCGGCACACCCCAGTCAGTGGTGCGCGCCGCTTCACTGGGCTTACCTCTGGCGCTGGCGATCATCGGGGGGATACCGGAGCAGTTTGCGCCTCTGGTTGAGCTGTATCGCCATGCGGCTGAACAGGCCGGCCACGATCCGGCCCAACTGCCGGTCAGCGTTAACTCGCACGGTTTCATTGCCGATGATCGCCAGCAAGCGTTGGATACGGCTTTTCCCTACTTTGAGCAGACCATGAACAAAATTGGTCGCGAGCGTGGTTGGCCGCCGATGACCCGAGCGCAGTTCGATGCCTCCGGTACACTGCGCGGGGCGAACTTCATCGGCACCCCGGATGATGTCATCGAGAAGATCTTGTTACAGCATGAAATCTTTGGTCACCAACGTTTCTTAATGATGATGGGCGTCGGCACGATGCCGCATCAGCAAGTGATGCATGGTATCGAGCTTTTTGGCACAAAAGTCGCGCCCGTGGTTCGCGCCGAGATTGCGCGTCGGAACGCATGAGATGGACTATTCTTAAATCTTCGATAAGTTAGTGTCTCTAAGTTTTCGCCATAATTTGAGCCTTTGTTTATTGCGTAGTGCGTATTGCGTATTGAGCGCTTTTTTACGTACTACGCAATACGCTGTAGAGTCCCGTAATATCGTACCCCCTGGAGTCCAATTAAGTCGTACCCCTAAAATCCGGCCTTCAGGAGGCAAAT
>JAGRBZ010000320.1 GCA_020433805.1 Anaerolineae bacterium | reverse complement strand
TGGCTTTCGTGACACCGTATTTAGAAACTCCTTCATCGTAAAAAGCATGATGAAGGCTGTTGCCCTTTCAGATTGATCTATGGTAGCCGTGAAGTAAGCCTGCCTGGCGGGGTCAAACAACAATCCGCTGCCGGAGATAATGCAACACTGTGGATTGTTGAGGGTGCCGGTCACGGGGATTATAAGTTTGTGGCTGCGGAAGCCTATGAGGCTTGGGTGGTCGAGTTTTTTGATGGAGCATTGGTTGTAGGAGAGTGATTATTTTTCATTAATTGGGAGTTGGCTAGAGTGATGATATAATCCTATCAGGTTTAGATGTATATGATTCCGGGAACGCCTTATATTTTGATGACGAAGGGAATTAACAAATGTCTACTACTAAAACCTTCGACTCCGTTCAAATTGATATTCCAATAGAGAAAATTGTTACCTTATGCCAGCATCATCATATCCACGAGTTCGCTTTGTTTGGATCGGTCTTGAGAGATGATTTTGGACCGGATAGCGATATTGACGTATTAATCAAATTTGACCCGGATGTCCATATTGGGTACTTTCGATTTTTCGGTATTGAACAAGAATTAACCAATATACTAAAACGAGAGGTAGAATTGTTTACCCCGGATAGCCTAAAATCATTTGCAAGGGAAGAGGCTCTCAAAACGTGTAAAGTGATTTATGCGGCCTGATCAAGAGTGGTTAAGGGATATTGAGCACAATATTGAGCTAGTCATCCGTTTTGTATCTTCGACAAACCTTGAGGAATTTCTAAAAGATGAGATGCGTTCAATGGCAACAGCTAAAGCCGTTGAAAATATTGGTGAGGCTGTAAAGCATATTTCTCAGGAGTTAAAAGAGCGATATCCTGATGTCGATTGGGTTGGCCCAGCCCGGATGAGAGACCGTACAGCCCATGGATATTGGTCTATAAATTACAATGTCGTTTGGCATACAGCTACCAAAGAGATACCTATTTTGCAGCAACAAATTATTTACATTCTAGAGCAAGAGTTTAGCTCATAGTAAAGTCATTTTTTCTGCTTTTTAATGTAAAATTTCCAGATAAACTTTCCAGAGGAACAAATGCCAAACTCAATTATTACCCCCAATCTTATGAAACAGGCTTTACAAAACGGACAGTCCGTCATCGGCACGATGGTAGCGGAGATACGCCAACCGTCCGTAATGCAACTGCTTAAAAATGCCGGGTTCGATGTCGCCATCATCGACAATGAGCATGGCCCGTTCAACATAGAGACTATCGCCGACCTCAGCCGCACCGCTCGCTACGTTGGCCTGACGCCTATTGTGCGCGTGCCGGATCTGGCTTATCCTTACATCGCTCAGTCATTGGATGCCGGTGCGCAGGGCATTATGCTGCCGCGCGTGTACACAGCCGATCAGGTTCGCCAGGCCGTCGAGATTATGAAATATTCCCCTTTAGGAAAACGCGGCAGCGCCTTGAGTCGAGGGCAGACCAACTTTCAAGCCGGTCCGCTAGCTGATACGCTGGCAGCGGCCAACCAAGAGTCGCTGCTCATTGTGCAGATTGAAACCAAAGAAGCTGTGGAAAACATCGAGGATATTGTGGCCATTCCGGGTGTCGATGTGGCGCTGATTGGTCCCACCGATCTTTCAGTTTCATTGGGGATTCATGGGCAATTGACGTCACCGGATTTACATGCGGCTATCGAAACGACGATGGCTGCGTGCCAACGGGCGAATGTATTCCCGGCGATCCATATCAACGATCTGGAGCAAGCCGCTTACTGGGCTAGAAAAGGAATGCGCTTTGTCAGCTCATCGGCAGAAGTGGGTTTATTGATGCGAGGCGGTTTGGAAGTAACGTCGGCAATTCGACAGGCGTTTGACTAAGGCAGTTCCAAGAAAATAATCACCCAGACATTGGACAGCCAATAAAACGTAATGCGTAAAACGTAAGGATTTTGGCAAGAACTATTCTTTACGTTTTACGTTTTAGCCGACTTGGATTTTGGTGATTAAAATCTGGGGTTGCCTAAGGGGCTAGAATATTCGCCCCAAAACAAAACCCAGCGACAATAGCACGCTGTAAACAAGTTCTAATCGAGCCGTTCCCGCCAAGGCCATATTCAGGGGACGACCTTTTTCATGCATGATTAAATGGTGAAGCGGTTTGATCATCGGGACCGACAGCCAGGTCAACAGCACCCCAATTGGCGCGAGACCGAGAAGCCACATCAGCGGGGGAATGATGTAGCTAAGGCCCAATAACAAGAAATATTCGATCTGCGTTGCTTGCTCGCCAAATCGAACTGCCAGCGTTTTTTTGCCGGCCACGCGGTCGGTGTCGATATCGCGCAGATTGTTGACGACTAAAATGGCGGTTGCCAGCAAGCCGACCGGCACCGCGGCCCAAACCGAAGCCGGGCTAACCGTTCCGGCCTGTACATAATAGGTGCCGCAGACGGCGACAAGCCCAAAGAAGATGAAGACAAACAGATCGCCCAAGCCATTATACCCCAGCGGAAACGGCCCACCGGTGTAAGCGATACCCGAAATAATCGAGAGCAGACCGATGACCACAATCGGCCAGCCGCCAACGAAAACCAGATACAAACCGATGATCGTCGCCAGACCAAATGTAAGCCACATACCGGACATGACTTGCTCCGGCGAGAGAAGCCCTGCCTGAGTTACGCGCATCGGGCCAAGGCGTTGCGTGGTATCGGCCCCTTTTTTGAAATCGAAAACATCGTTAGCAAAGTTGGTGCCGATTTGAATCAGCAATGCCCCTAATAGTGCGGCGAGGGCAGGCCCCAAACGGAATGCGTGTTCGCCAATAGCAACAGCGGTACCGACTAAGACCGGCGCGGCGGCTGCCGGTAAGGTTTTGGGCCGCGAGGCTAGCAGCCAGATTTGTAGTTGTGAGGGGCTTGAATTGGTTGCGGTCAAAATCCTAGTTCGTCCAGCTTATGCGTTCTTCGGCCCAACCCCGGCTGGCGTCTCGGCTGGAGCCGACAAAGCCGTCCGGTGAGCCTTCGAGGTCGAACAGTTTTTGCTGGTCGCTGCCTCCCGGCGTCATGGCCCAGACAGCCCAATCACCGCCGCGATTGCTGATAAAGGCGATAGCCCGACCATCAGGCGACCACGTTGGTAAGCCATCTTCCGACGGGCTTTCGGTCAAACGTTGAACATCCGATCCGTCGGGGTTGGCACTATATATATCCCAATGCCCTTCCCGTCGAGACATGAAAATAATGCGCTCACCATCAGGGGAAAGCATAGGTGCGGTGTCACTGTTATCGGTAGTAACGACTTGCACATCACTGAGGTTGCTGGTAGCGGTTCGAATGCCATTACCGGTTGATCCCCAGCCTTTGAAAGCCATGCGTCCGGTCCCGTTTATCGACGGATATTCACCTTCACCTATCACGATGCCATCGCTGCCCACCTGAGTACTGCCTACCTTCATCAGCCGCGACTTACGGTCGCCTTCGCGTCGGGATAGGAATATGATTTCCGAGCCGTCGGCACTCCAGGTGGGAAGTTGATCTTCAACAAACCGGGCAACCAAATAGGCATTGCTCTCAGTTAAATTCATGGTCATCAACCCCCAGGAGTCGAGTCGCCAGGAGTGAAACGCAACGCGCGTCCCATCGGGACTAAAGGCCGGTTGGCTAGCTCCTTTTCTAAAAAGCGTGGTGCCTGAGCCGTCAGCCTGACCAAAATAGAGATCATAATCAACCCCATTGAAAATAGGGTAAGCAATAGTGCCGTCTAGCGTAGACGCCGGGATTGTTAAGCTAGATGATGAAGTGGGAGTAGAAGCGTCTGCTGTTGGCGAAGGGGTACGGCTAGGAGTTGGGGTCGTCGTTGGTGACTCTTCCGGTTCGGTTGTGGGTTCGACGGTTGGCTCTTCCGTGGCTTCAGAGGTCGATGTCGGCGTACCGGTTGGCGCATCGCTAAGCGCACTTAGAATTAACTCGGTCGGCGTTGCCGATGGTTCGACGGCAGCATTGGCTTGCTGCGGCGGCAGGTTGCCGGCCCGCTCGCCAAAAACAAAGAAAGCTGCCGCCGCCAGAATGGCAATGAAGAGCAGCGCCAAAGCCCCAAACATCATCGGCGAGACACCCTTTTTGGCCGGGGCTGACTTGGCTGCTTTTACGGGTGGGGCTGCGGCCACCGGCGTCTTTTCAGCAATGTCTTTGCGCATCTCATCCGCCGACTGATAGCGTTCTGTCGGGTGGATGCCGATAGCCTTCATTATAATACGCTCGGCCTTTTCAGTGAGTTTGTTATTGAGTTCGCGAGGCGATGTCAACACCTCCGGTTTAAGCAGCCGTTCATGAACATTGGGCGGTGCGATGTGGGTTAACAGGTGATACAGCGTTGCGCCCAGAGCATAGATATCGGAGCGAGCATCCGTATGTGAGTCACTGCCGGCGAACTGTTCTAACGGCGCATAAGCCGGTGTTCCCAAGCCGCGCAGTTCTACTTTTGTTTCGGGATTATTGCTGTCGAGCAGTTTAACCAGGCCGAAGTCAACCAATTTTACGCGATTGCGCGTGTCGAGGCGCAGGTTAGCCGGTTTGATATCGCGGTGGATAATCGGCAGCGGATGCTGGCTGTGCAAATAGGACAGCGCATCAAGTACCTGATCGGCCCAATCGAGAACCAGCGCTTCTTCCAGAGGAGCGCTCGTTCGTTGAATCCGGCTGTCCAGGTCTTCGCCCTCAACGTAGTCCATCACCAGATATTCGCGGCCATCTTCAATAAAGTAGTCGGACACTTTGGGCAAACTGGGATGGTCGAGCCGGGCCAAAACGCTGGCTTCGGCCAAGAACTGCTCTCGCGATTGCGATTGAACATCGGGGCTGGCGCTCGGGTCGAGCCGATTCTCTTTTACGGCACAGCGGCGACCGACCAGACGCTGATCGTTGGCTAGATAAACGGCTCCCATAGCGCCACAGCCAAGAACGCTGCTAACTTTATAACGATTGCTAAGAACGGTATTTTCTCCCAGCAGTCCACGCATCGCCGTGCCACAAACCGAGCAGGTGTGGGCGGTATCCGGATTATTGTGACTGCATGAGGGGCACATTTGGGACATGGTCAGTTTCCCTAATCTTTTCTAGTCTGTGAAGCGCAACTCAATGGGGCTTTTCGTCATCTGCTATCAATCATATGGATTTTACATCAAAACGGCAAGTAGGTCTAATAGCATCGTTGTTTTACTTAGCTGAATTACGAGCCGTATATGAGCGATGTAAAATGGGGGTGTTCTTCTTTGTTTAACGTTGAACAAGGCTCATCTGTTACGTGAAATAAAAAACGGAGGCTCACCATTGAGCCTCCGTTTTAATTCCGGAAAAAATCTATTTAGCGGTAAAGCCTTTTTCTTTCAAAGCAGCCTGTGCTGCCGCCAATCGCGCTACCGGCACCCGGAAGGGTGAGCAGCTAACGTAGTTTTGCTTGATGCTGTGGCAGAACGCAATCGAGGCCGGATCGCCGCCGTGCTCACCACAGATACCGACTTCCAGATCAGGGCGGGTGTTGCGACCGTCTTCAACGGCCATCTTCATGAGTTTACCCACACCTTCTTGATCGATGGTTTGGAAGGGGTTCTTGGGCAGAATACCTTCCTCAACATATTGCAGCAGGAAGCCGGCTTCGGCATCATCACGCGAGTAGCCGAAGGTCATCTGGGTTAAGTCGTTGGTGCCGAACGAGAAGAACTCGGCGACTTCGGCCAGATCAGAAGCGGTCAGTGCCGCCCGTGGAATTTCGATCATCGTGCCGAACTTATACTCAACGTCCACGCCTTGCTCTTCCATAACCGCTTTGGCTACTTCTTCCAACTGCGGCTGGATGACTTTCAACTCGTTGACGTGACCGGCCAGCGGGATCATGACTTCCGGTTTGGGTTCCAAACCCTTCTTCTTAACCTGGCAAGCGGCTTCGAAAATAGCGCGGACCTGCATTTTAACCAGGCCGGGGAAGACCACGCTCAAGCGTACCCCGCGCAGACCCATCATCGGGTTGCTTTCGTGCATGCTGGAGATGGCCGACAGAAGTTCTTCATCTTCCTGCAGACCGTCGGTTTCGCCTGTAACGCGCTTGGTGATGACTTTTTCAAAGACTTCATCATGATCGGGCATAAATTCGTGCAGCGGCGGGTCGATCAAACGAATGATCACGGGCAGGCCGGTCATTGTTTCAAACAGCCCGGCGAAATCGTCGCGCTGGAAGGGCAGCAGTTGATCGAGCGCGGTCTGGCGGACTTCTTCGCTGTCGGCCAAAATCATTTTTTGGACGGTGGGCAGACGTTCCTGCTCAAAGAACATGTGCTCAGTTCGGCACAGACCGATACCTTGAGCGCCGTAGCTGCGGGCGCGTTCGGCGTCGGCGGGATAGTCGGCGTTGGTCCAGATTTGCAGTTCGCGAAACGCATCGGCCCAGGACAGCAGCGTTTGCAGTTCGGTTTGTTCTTCCAGGCTGGGCGAAACCGTCGGGATTTCGCCGGCAAAGGCTTCACCGGTGGTACCATCGATAGAAACCCAGTCACCTTCTTTTACCACAACGCCGTGCGCCGTAAACTGTCGTTTTTCCTGGTCGATGACGATGTCGCTGGCCCCGACTACACACGGTACCCCAAACTGGCGAGCCACAACCGCTGCGTGGCTGGTTGCGCCACCTTCGCTGGTTAGAATACCTTTGGCCGACAACATCCCGTGAACGTCATCCGGGCGGGTGAAGGGGCGCACCATAATAACCGGTTTGCCTTCTTCTTTGCCCCACTTTTCGGTCAGGTCGGCGTCAAATGCAACAATCCCCACAGCGGCACCGGGTGAAGCATTGACCGCTTTGGTCAGCATCTTGCCTTCATCGGCTGCCGACTTTTTGGCTTCAATATCAAACTGCGGGTGCAGTAGCGTATCGACCTGTTCCGGTGTGACGCGCAGCAGCGCTTGCTCTTTGGTGATGAAACCTTCTTCGGCCATATCGACAGCAATTTTAATCGCGGCTTTAGCCGTGCGTTTACCATCGCGGGTTTGGAGCATCCACAGCTTGCCTTGCTCGATGGTGAACTCCAGATCCTGCATTTCGCGATAGTGGTCTTCCAGTTTGGTGCAGATTTCGACAAACTCTTTGTAGACTTCCGGCATCTCTTTTTCCAAATCCGCAATAGGATTGGTGTTGCGGATACCGGCCACTACGTCTTCACCCTGAGCGTTGAACAGATAATCGCCATACAGCACGTTATCACCGTTGGAGGGGTCGCGGGTGAAAGCAACGCCGGTACCGGAACCCTCGCCCATGTTACCAAAGACCATCGTTACAATATTGACCGCCGTACCCAGATCGTGGGCGATACCGGCGGCATTGCGGTAATCAAACGCACGCTTACCGTTCCAGCTTTTGAAAACGGCTTCGGTGGCCAGCTTAATTTGTTCATGCGGGTCTTGTGGGAAAGGCCGACCGGTTTCTTCTTCAAAAATCTTCTCGAACTTTTTGGTGACTGCTTTCCACTGCTCGGCGTTCAGTTCGGTATCGGTCTTGACCCCGGCCTCTTGGCGGGCATCGGCCAGCACATCTTCAAACGGCTCATCATCAATACCCATTACCACGCTACCAAACATCTGGATCAAGCGGCGGAATGAGTCGTAGGCAAAACGTGGGTCGCCGGTCAGTTTAGCCATGCCTTCTACAACCTCGTCGTTCAAGCCGATGTTAAGCACCGTATCCATCATACCGGGCATCGAGAATTTGGCCCCCGAGCGGCACGAAACCAAAAGCGGGTTGGACGGATCACCCAGCTTTTTGCCGGTTTGCTCTTCTACCGCAGCCATTGCTTCCAGTTCTTGTTCCCACATCTCTGGCGGAAATGTTTCTCCGGCAGCTAGATAGGCATTACAAGCTTCCGTTGTAACGGTAAAGCCGGGAGGAACCGGCAATCCGACGCGGGTCATATCGGCCAGGTTGGCCCCTTTCCCGCCCAATAAAGATCGCACGCCTTCCCAATCGCCGGCATATTTTTCAGCATCTTCTACTTCTTTGTACAGATATACCCATTTGGTCATTGTATATGGAACCCCCATACTAAATTATTATGAGCCGAAGCTCGTTTGTAAATGTGGAACTCATTGAAACTTAGGACACATACAAAAACCTCCACCAGATGATACGGGGGAGGTTGAGATCATCATTGCGTCTGGTTAATCCTCAGGTTGAGTATTTATAGGATTATCTACTTTTGGTCAGGATGTAGGTAACCCCTATTATAGGGATTATCCTACTTTAGCCAAGTTTGGCGATGGGAGTCGCTTTGGGGGAGGGGAAATGGGTTTTCTCGCCACGATCATAACCGCCAAAAACCGATTCGACAGCACTTATTTTATTCAATCTTATAACTTTTTAATGTATACCATCTCTAATTCCCCTACTTGCTAACGGACACCTTTGTATTTTGACAAAATCCGGTACGCAACAGGTGAAACACTGAACCACTGATGGGCCTGAATTCACTGAAATACGTCTACTTTTCAGTGAATTCATGAAAAATCAGTGCATCAGTGGTTCAAAAAAACGGGCAATGGCTGATGAACGCCCGCCGATATTGCCAAATTCGTAATGTGTCCGTTAGCAAAATTCCCGTAATAAAAGCCTCCCACTTTAAATTCTTTCACACCCTTCATTGTCAAGCTGGCTTTGTAGAAGAATTGAAAGTTTAAAGCCTCAAAACATCGATGCCTATTCGTATTTGTAGTATAATGCCGATAAACTATTGACAACGGAGGGTGATTTATGAAAGAATCATTAGAGATTAGTCTTGACAAAATTGATTTGGCAATTCTGCGTGAGCTTCAATCCAACAGTCGAATGAACAACAGCGAACTGGCCCGACGGATCAATCTCTCGCAACCGGCTACGCATACGCGCCTAAAACGGTTGGAAACACTGGGCGTAATTCACAAGTATGTTTCTCTACTAGACCGCGATAAGCTAGGTTTGGATATGATTAGTCTAATCCATATTCGGCTGCGAGCACACTCCGAAACCTCTTTAGACCTCTTTCAACAAGCTATTCAGGCCATGCCGGAAGTATTAGAGTGTTATAATTTGACCGGTCAATACGATTATCATCTTAAAGTCGTGGTTCGAAATCGACGAGAGCTGGAAAAATTTTTGCGAACAAAGATTGTCACCAGGCGAGAAATTGGCCAAATCAGTACCAGTGTCGTGCTATCTGAAATAAAGTCAACAACTGTTTTGCCCCTGCCGGATGTGTGATAAATAAAAGGAGAATTTTTATGGTTCCTCAGGTTGAAAGTAAGGATATCGTTTTTGATATTGCAAAGAATGGCAATTCTCATGTTGATCGATACATTGAGCGTGGTCAGCACATGATGGCCTCACTCCAACAGCGACGTACCACCATGCGGCAAAAGAAGTTTGATACCATTGCCGTACACGGTGTGTACGATGCTGAGGAAGCCTTACGAAATCAAGGGAGCATCATTGAACCGGCCTTTGCCAGTTCGGCCCAACACTTTGAAAATAGTGACCACATGGAAGCGGCTCTGGCCTATCTAATGCCATCCTGGACTTACAGTCGCATTGCCAACCCAACGATTGGATATTTAGAAGAAACTATCGCCTTACTGGAGGGCTATGGCTTTGCCGGTGAGGTAAGTGCCTGCGTCACGGCTTCGGGGATGGCGGCGGTATTTATGGCGACCAACCCCTTTTTGGTGCAAGAGCCGGGCCAGGCCAAACCGATAAATATTGTAGCGAGTGCCAAATGTTACGGCGGCACCTTTATGCTCTTTAGCCAACGGTACGGGGTTGAACGGGGCATTGAGGTGCGCTGGGTTCGTGATCCCTTAAATCTGGATGAATGGGCTAGCCA
>JAGRBZ010000319.1 GCA_020433805.1 Anaerolineae bacterium | reverse complement strand
AACTTAAACTGCGCGACCATCTTTTGCACATGTTCAGCCATTTGACTGAGCGTCTGGGCCGAGGTGCTGATATCCTGTATTTGAAGGTTCATCTCTTTGGTAGCGGCATTAACTTCTTCTATCGCTTCACTGTTTTCTGCGCTGGCACTGGCGATGGCGTCAATGGATTGGGAGATCTCACCGGAGCCGGCGGCCATCTCTTCAGTAGCGGCGCTGTTTTCTTCAACAACCGCCGAGACGCTTTCCATAGCGCTGACCAGTTCGTTAGAAGAAGTACTCATCTGCTGTGCGGCGGTAGAAATCGATCTAACCTGGTCATCCACAGCTTCAACCGCCTTGAGGATATCGGCCAAAGCTTGACCGGCCTCGCTGGCTCGAATAAACCCGCTCTCGACCTCATCGGTACCGTCTTTCATCGCAGAAACGGCCTCCGATACCGTTCTCTGAATATATTGGATCAGGTCGGTAATCTCTTTTGTTGCGACGGCAGATTTTTCGGCCAGTTTGCGAACCTCATCGGCGACAACAGCAAAGCCCTTGCCGTGTTCGCCGGCGCGAGCGGCTTCAATGGCCGCGTTAAGCGCAAGGAGGTTGGTTTGAGAGGCGATGTCGCCAATGGTTTCAACAATGGCACCAATTTGTTGGGATCGCTGACCCATCTCATGCACCTTTTGGGCCGAGAGACCCACCTTGGATTTGATCGATTGCATACCTTGAATAGTGTCATCGACAATTTTCGCTCCGTGGCGAGCGATTTTGGCAGCATCGGCGGCTTCGTTGGCTCCGGCTTGCGCGTTGGAGACAACTTGTTGGATAGCCACGCCTATCTGATTAGTCATATCGGCGGACTTAGCGATAGCGGCAGCTTGCTCTTGAGCGCCCAAGGCCACCCCTTCAATGGCGCGGGTAACCTGTTCCACCGAGGTCTTTGTTTGTCGGGTTGAGAACGTTTGCTGTCGGGCGCTGATAGCCAGTTCGTGGGTGATCGTGCTCACCTGGTTGATAGCGAGGTCGCCCATATCGGCTGTATCTGCCAATCGGCTGGAGGCGATATTAACACAGTTGATGTTCTCGGCCAACTCACCGATAAGATGTCGCAAGTCGTCAATCATCCGGTTAAAAGATTTACCCAGTACATCCCGCTCTGAGTGAATGGCAACCTCAACCGTAAGATCGCCACTGGCCAATCGTTCAGCCGCCTCAGTTACATCGTGGATATAATC
Source organism: Anaerolineae bacterium (assembly GCA_020433805.1). Taxonomy (GTDB): domain Bacteria; phylum Chloroflexota; class Anaerolineae; order 4572-78; family J111; genus JAGRBY01. The sequence continues at coordinate 8,669 of JAGRBZ010000319.1, read as the reverse complement.
GATCACCCGGTGAAAGGCGTTGGCTAATTGCCCTACCTCATCCTGAGAGTTGATTTCTAAAGCAACATTGATATCGCCTTGAGCCAGTTGCTGGCTTGCTTCCCCCATAAGTTGGAGAGGCCGAGTAATACGGCGCAGCATCCATATCACGAATCCAAAAACTACCAGCCCCAAAAATGCAATGACGTAGAGAAAGGTTAGTACTTGTGTGGTTTTTTGCTCGGCCTCGCTTTGAAAGCCTAAGACCACATCATTAGCTTTGGTGAGAACGTCTTCATTATTGGATAGGATGTAGTTTATCGATTGCGCAAACTCCGGATCGTCAGGGCTTATTTGCGGAAGTGATTGAACTGAAGCGTAGAAGGGAGTCCACGCCTCAGTTACGGTCATCAGCATGGGGCGCATTGTTTCAGAGGCTGCCGGTAGACCTGTCTCTGCATCGCCAACGGTTAGACCCTGCAATGATTGGTCAAATAAATGACTGGCAGCCTCCAGGTCGGCTATAACGGTTTCATCGCCGCGTTCGATCATCAAAGCATATTTGCTCATTTTTTGAGATAGCATACGCTGCCGTCCGGCCACGTTGATAACGAGAGCATCGGTTTGCTGTTGATTCAACATCACGACGACACCGATAATTTCAACAAAGACGAGAACGAGAAGGAGGCCTACTACAAAGCCCAGTTTGCGCTGTAGGCTTTTGCTGAAGAAATTGAGAATAACCATAACTGACTCCTTGGATCGAATTATTTAGTGCATCGAAGTGACTGTCACCTTTTGAAGTGCGTAACCCCTAATCTATTTACTTTTTCGGAAGCACCAGCTAGTGGCGTCCGTTACTTACAACTACTGGCATGTTTTCAGGGCTATGTCCGTTACGCTTAGATATAATAGACGGCGCGGCAGGCATAGCTTTAGGTTGTATATCAACGTGATCCCTGGTCTTGGACAACTTAAACTGAACCACTACTTCTCGCAGGCTTTGAGCCATCCGCTTAAGTGTTTTGGCCGAGACACTAACCTCATGTACCTGTGTACTCATCTGGTCGGTGGCGGCACTGACCTTTTCGACTGCTACACTATTCTCTGTACTTACGCTGGCAATGTTATCAATAGCCAGGGAAACTTCGCTGGAACCGGCCGCTATTTCTTGGGTCGCGGCGGTATTCTGTTCGACCACAGCCGAAACCGCATCCATAGCACCCATGAGTTCATCGGCAGAGGCACTCATCTGCTGGACAGCGGTGGCAATGCCTTCCGCTTCTTTATTAACCGTTTCGACGGCTTGCAAAATACTGGCTAAAGCTGATCCAGACTGACCGGCCCGAGTTACTCCCGCTTTGACTTCTTCGGCCCCTTCGTTCATAGCTTGGACCGCCTCGGTGACAGTTTGCTGAATGCCTTTGATCAGATGATCAATTTCTTTAGTGGCACCAGCGGATTTCTCAGCCAGCTTGCGAACCTCATCGGCGACGACGGCAAAGCCTTTACCGTGTTCACCGGCGCGGGCGGCTTCGATGGCGGCGTTGAGAGCAAGAAGGTTTGTTTGAGAGGCAATATCATCAATGGTTTCAAGAATAGCCCCAATTTGTTGGGATCGTTGACCCATTTCCTGAACTTTTTGAGCCGACAGGCCAACCTTGGCTTTGATACTTTCCATTCCTTTGATATTAGCATCGACAGTAACTGCGCCGTCGCGAGCCACCTGGGCGGCGTCAGCCGCGCCTTGAGCGCTGATTTGGGCATTGCTAGCCACTTTTTGGATAACGGCAGCGATTTGCTTGGTGATTTGGGAGGATTTAGCCACAGCAACGGCTTGTTCTTGAGCTCCACGAGCCACCCCGTCAAGGGCACGAGACATTTGCTCAACAGAGGCCGTTGTTTGGGTCACGGCTTCCGTTTGCTGAGCGGTCCCGGAAGCAACCTGCTGTGTAGTAGCGGAGATCTGAGATGTAGCCAGACCGGCCTGGGCTGCCACCGCCGCCAGTTGACCGGAGGCTGCATCCACATCTGTGGCTCGATCAGTAATGTCACCTATCAAACGTCTCAGATTGGTGACCATCTGGGCAAATGCGTGTCCCAATAAATCGCTGTTTGATTGGGGCACAACCTCGACGGAGAGATCGCCATCAGCTAAACGATGAGCAAAGTCGGCCATCTCGCGTTGGTAATCGACCACCTGTTGAAAGGCATTAGCCATCAAGCCGATTTCATCTCGTCGGTTGATTTGAATGGTTTGGTTCGTATCACCCTCGGCTAACTTACGGGCTACCTCGGTTACTGCCATTACCGGCTTCGCCAAGTTGCGCGCTACTAAAAATGCTAAACCCGCTACGCTAACTCCAGCAACCAGACTCATTAATAACATTGTCTGCTGCATTTTTGATGCACCGGCAAACGCTTCTTCAACATCTTGTTCAGCCAGGAGGCCCATCTTCAGACCTTCGAGAGGATGATATGCTCCTAAGACTTGGGTACCACGATAATTCACGTACTCGTCCACACCTTCCTTGCCGGCCAGTACTTCTTGAGCGCCTAAAGAATCCACCTTTAATTCGAACTCAGAGCGTTCTTTAATTAACCCTTGCTCCTTTAATTCTTCGGTAAAACGAGAAGGTGTTACAAAAAATCCCTCTTGGTTAATTAAGTAGATCTCACCGGTCTGCCCCATTGGAACTTCATTCAGCGACTGAGCAATTTCAGTGGTTGGAATTATAGCCCCAACCACACCAATAATTTGGTCATCTACAATAACGGGTGCCGCTGCTACTATAATAATTTGTCGGTCTTCCCCTTTTGAAACGAGAGGCTCTGAGATATTGGGCTGCCCTTGGATCGCTTGTTGAAAGTACTCTCGATCCAGTACGTTAATTCCTTGTTCTTTGTCTGCTCTGATGGATACCCCGTCGGGGCCGACTACAAACAAACTGGATATGTCATTTATATGCTGAAGCGTTTCTTCAAACATCGGCTCAAATCTGGCAGGGTCAAGCGAGCGCACTTCTTCGGTTGTGCCAAGCATCTGCACCTCAGTGAGTCGACTAGAAATCCACTCATCAAAGTCTTGAGCTTGAGCATGAGATAATGTTTCAAGGTCATCGGCAATGCGATTTCGTAGAACTTCTTGACTTTGGCGGTCTACCAAAAAGACGGTAATGATAAGCGGCAACAAGGCAATGCCCAGAAAATAGAGGAGGATCTTACCTTGTAAAGAATGGAAGTAACGCACCTTGTTTGTTGAATTTAATTGAGAGGATGTAGCCATTTTGTCTCCTGTAGATATTTAACAGATAGCGGTTGAAGGGGTATCTGTATTTAATTTTAGTAAATTTCCTACAATTGGCACTGGTGATAGCTCTGCACTAAATCGTGGTCGTGCTAGAATCCAGGTTTTTCTTGAAAATGAGACCCACAAAGGCTTATATTGGGGCTAAATCGGGCAACATGCTTGCAATTTAGGCAAAAACCTTTCTTTACCTCGGTTTAATGTTGGGTAGCTCTGCACGAAATCGTGGTAGCGTTAGAACCCAGGTTTTTCTTGAAAATGAGACCGACAAAGGCTTCTATGGGTTCTCAATTGGGCAACATACTTACAATTGTGGCAAAAACCTGGGTTCTTTACCACGTTCCACGGTTTAATGTTGTGCTACCTAATGTTGTGCTATCGCACTGGGTCCATACCATAGGAAAAGCTTTTTAGGTTACGGATGACACGAGTTAGCACAAATAAGAGCGTAAAATCAGTGAAAATTCGTATCATTTGTGGCTAATTTTACCTGCTATTTATCGGTCCCATCTTACGGGCCAATGTTGGGTAACGCGTGTAAGTTAGGATCGTGAATACAATAACTTCCGCATTTGCAGAGGTAATTAGTAAATAGGTATTGGTTATTCAATACCCGGTCTCTAATTACCAGTTACAAATTACAAATTACCCGAGAGAATTGCGTAAGTTAATTAATTTTCATTCCTAAACAACAAAACGCTACTATAATTATCGTCTAATAAGAGGATGGCAACATAAATGTTAGGTAAATAGAGTATGCTCTGAGCAAACTTTCCCTCTCGGTAACGGGTTCAATTTGCTCTTGATCAGGTTTTTTATCAAGCTTATGAGAGTTTCACGAGGCATTCAAAAAAACTCGTAATGGTGCGGAAAAGGTACAGAATTTTACAAATCCCCTAAAAGCCTGTTTTTCGGTGGCAAGTACTTTCGGGCAACGGGCAAGTACCTCTGGCCTAAACCCGTCTGATTATGACAACACAACAGATGGTGGTGGTTACTACAAAGGTGGCTATATCTTGTGGTAGGTCTTAACAGAGGTAACACACTTTTTGCCCTAAAGCCTTGTTCGTATAGTGACATCCAGTGACTTTCGGGCATGGGAAAAAAGTACTAAAGCACCTTGATATTCGGTACTTTTGACCCTAGACAGACTGTTGCGCTTTATGTTATTTTTATGGGGTAGCTACTTATATTATGTCGACCGGAACTTGTTTTTTTCTTAACACCATAACCTTGGAGGTTTCTTATGTCCACACAAGTCAAATACAAAGTTGTTCCCAGTGCATTTAGTAATAACGATAATAAGCAATATCATGCGTCCGTTGAGGCCTATAAAAGTCTGGATTTAGAGGACATCATCGAAGAGATGGAGTTTCGCCATTCGTCTTTGACCACATCCGATATGGCGGCTATGTTTGTGGATTTTGGCCGAACCGTTATTAAACGGATTAAAGAAGGGGACCGCGTAAGTACCGATCTGTTCCAAATATCGCTGTCAATTAAGGGCAAATTTAATAGTCTGGATGATGCGTTTGATAAGAAGCGTCACAAAGTACGGATATGTATCAACCCCAGTCGTGCCTTTACCAAAGCCGTCACCCAAGATGTTCAGGTAGAAAAGAAGGTGACGGAACAGCCAATGCCTAAACTGATGTGGTTTTTTAATCTGGAAGGCAGCGCCCCGAACACAGAACTGACGCCCACCCATATGGCCCGCATCAAAGGCGAGAACCTGACCTTTGACCAGAGCGATCCCCAACAAGGCGTCTTTCTGGTGCCGGTCAATAGCCCCGACCCCGACAATGACGCCATTCGAATGACCCATTTTAGCCGGAAAACGAGCGGGCAGATCGTATTCCGCGTCCCGGAAGGGTTAACGCCCGGCTTCTACCAACTGGAAGTGCGGGCCCTCTTTGGCGCTAGCAATCTGCGGACCGGCACCTACAAAGAGAAGCTTGAAGTAAAATGAAGCGAGGCCGGCGGGGGCAGTACAACCGGCTCTCTTGATCTTGAGCCGGACGCCCCCTCGCCTGATCTTGATTTACCGGACCTTAACCTGGGTAGTTTGTTCAACTTATAACCCCAACCCCACAATTCATCCCGAATTGAGAAACGCTGCAAAAGCCCCGAACCCGCTGTGGTTTGGGGCTTTTGACGTAGCCCTAACCCACCTCAACCCTCTTCAAAATGTTGCTCTGTAGAGGAATGTAATCTAGCTGCTAGAGGAAAATAATGTAGCTGCCGAGAGAAACAAAATGTTGCTGCCCCAGCAACATAACATTGTTGGGGCTACGACAAAACGTTGCTAGGGCTACAACATTGTTTCCCTCGGCCCATAAGCCATGCTATTGCAGGGCCGGAATGCTCTGCCGCTGTAGTGACCGGACTTTGGCTTCTGCCACTCTTTCCTAATAGCGCTATTTTTTCTTTTTCTTTCGTTAGGTAAGTGGCTATAATATGACATAAGATTGTTGCCTGGTTACAGGGTAGAGTGCGTAAAGACCTGACAGCTTTTACAAGACTTAGGTGGGCGAGCGTTGCGGGACATCGGCCCAGACGTTACGCCTGGCTTCTAGGATGAAAAGCTGTCAGGTCTGGCTTGCATAGCCCTACGAAGGAAGACCTAACAGCTTTTACAAGACTAAAATGGGCGAGCGTTGCGAGAGATCGGCCCAGACGTTACGCCTGGCTTCTAGGATGAAAAGCTGTCAGGTCTGGCTTGAGATAGAAGACAAACAATGAGTGCAAAGATAAGATGAAAGTGTTTAATCGTGTCTGATCAGTTATTTCTACGTCGCAAATGGACCTTTCGGGCGCATGGGAAGCAGGTTGTGTTTGTGAAGAAACCCATTGAACACACCACCCACGTATTGATGAAAGCCTTTATCTGGGCGCTTTATCTACCGGAGTACCCTGGTTTGGCGGTAGAAATCCCCATCGGCGACCGCTATAAGCCGGATGTCGTGCAGCTTGATGCGCAAGCTTCTCCGCTCTTTTGGGGTGAAGCTGGCAAGGTTAGTCCGCAAAAAATACGCTCTTTAGTGCGAAGGTATCCCCATACCCATTTTGCTATTGCTAAGTGGGATTCGGCGCTTGATCATGTGGCTGACATTGTGGGCGAGGCGGTGTCGAAAGTAAGGCGCAATGCACCTTTTGATTTAATCAGTTTGCCCGAAGATAGTGCCGATAAATTTATCGACCAGCAGGGAAATATCACCATCACATTTGATGATATTCCCCTGGTTCGATTGAAATGAGGAATACAAAACAGTGATAAGAGTAACGTATAAATGGAAGGTAAAAGAAGAGGACGTAGCCGAGTTTAAGGCCGCGTGGGCCGCGACCACAACCGCCATAAGAGCCGGTACACCAGGCGCGCGCGGCAGCTTTATGCTGCAAAGTCATCAAGACCCGACACTATTTATTACCATTGCCCGTTGGGATAAATTAGAAGATTGGCAAGCCTTTTGGGATGCGGCCCATCCACCGCAAATGGAAACCATGCATGCTTTAGCGGAGCGTTTGTCTGTCGAGTCGTTTGAGGAGATAGATGATCATACCATTTAGGTTGGCGTGAGGTTCGCATCAGAGGTGAAGGGTGCGAGGGTGTGGGTTTTGCCCCTCGCACCCTATTGGTCAGGGTATAATGACTGCTGTATTTAGAATTACTGTCTTTGTGACGCCGGTCTTATTGTCCATTCTCCGGCTCGACGGGTGCCGATAACGGTACGGCTTCGGGGGGCGTGATTGTTATATTAGCATTGGTCTGGTTAGATAGCCCCTCGTCGTTGGTAACCGTCAATTTCACGCGATAGCTCCCTACGGCGTCATAGACATGGGTGACAATCGAGTTGCCGGTGTTGTCTGTCGTGCCGTCGCCAAAATCCCAGGTGTAGGTGGTGATGGCGCTGCTGCCGGACAGCGATTCGCTGCCGTTGAGGGTCACCTCAGCCCCAACCTGGGTATCCGGAAGCGGGTTGATAACGGCTGTGGGGGCTTCCGGCTCCGGCTGCGCTGCTTCGATATTGATCTGAAAGTTTCTGCTGCTCTCAAGCTCTTCGTTATCGGTTACGACCAGGATAACATTGTATACGCCCGGCGCGTTGTAAATGTGATCGACGCGGACGGCATTGGCTGAACCACCGTCACCAAACTGCCATTCATAGCTGACAATCCGGTTGGCCGATTGCGACTGACTGCCGTCAAACGTGACCGGCTCGTCGACGACGCCGTCTGTCGGGGCAGAAATGACGGCTTGCGGAGGTTCAACCGGCACCGATTGTTCCTCGATACGGACGCGGAAGGTGGTTGAGCCGGTCAAACCCAGGTCATCGGTCACCGTCAGTTCGACATCGTAGCGGCCTGGTGCATTAAAGACGTGCGAAACATCGCGCCCGGTGGCTGTGGACCCATCGTCAAAATCCCATTCATAGTTGACGATGGTTCTGCCATCGGCGGGTTGGGAATTTTGCCCGGTCAGGTTAATCGGGTCACCGACCTGAGCCACAGATGTGCCCTCGATAACGGCAACCGGCGGACTGTCCGGTTCGGGAGTAGGGGCGGCTGTCGCAGCCGGCGGGGCGGGCGGTTGGATGACCGGCAGGTTATCGGTATTGGTCGTCGTGACAAAGTCGGCGGCGACCCATCCCTGACCGTTGTTGGCGGCGGCGACTTTGATCACCCACCACTGCTGATCCGGGCTGCGGCCTAAAGCCTCGGCGTTTTGGCCTTGATCAAGGCGGCCAATAACCTCAAACTCCGTGCTGGGGCCGCTGCGAATGTTGATATTGGCGTCGGCGGTGACAGACGGGCCTTGCGGCGCGGGCGTCGGTACAACAATGACGATGCCACCGTCTCCCCGTCCGGCATCATTACCTCCACCGCCAGACATCAAGAAGAACAATCCCAAGCCCACCACGGCCAACAGTGCTACCAGACCGCCGATGAGCAGCGGCAGCTTGTTACCGCTGCTTGAAGCCTTGTCCGATGCTGTACTCTGGGAAGCAATCGGGGAGGGAACCGCAGCAGCCGGTTGGGTAGCGGTTACCGGGGGCATACCACCCAACGTCATGGATAACGCGCGCTGAAATTCGGCCACCGACTGGTAGCGATGCTCCGGCTGTGGTGTGGTCGCTTTAAGAATGATAGGCTCTATTTGGGGCGCTAACTCCGGACGCCGGGTACGGACATTGGGTATGCTGCCCGGAACCACGCTGACGCCGGAGATGACCGCGTCGAGCAAAACGCCCAGAGCGTAGATGTCGGCCCGTTGATCGTACGCCTGCCCTTGAGCAATTTCGGGGCTGAGGTAAGCACTTTCGGTGATGCCTAGATCGATGCCTTGCGAAAAACCAAAGTCGGTGAGCAGTGGATTACCGTGACG
>JAGRBZ010000031.1 GCA_020433805.1 Anaerolineae bacterium | reverse complement strand
TTTTTGTTTGTCTGTAATAAAATCTAAATCATTGATAAGTGGACCAATTCTGGCTTCCTGACAATCAAAAAAGGTTACGTTTCGGCGAAAGGGATTAAAATCCTCGCGCATCTGTACTTGATAGGGTTCATCATCGGTGATTTGCCCTATGGCTGTAAACGTTTTCAATAGTTTCCCCCCTTGAAATTGCGTTTTAGGTGAATAGAACACCAGCAAATCACCTCGCTTCATCCGGCGTAGGTTGTGTGGGCTACCGTGATTAGCTTGGGTAAATCCGCCCTCAACGCCGACCAAGACATGCTCGCGTGATATCGTGTTGATCCAATAGTTCATTTAGTTTGTCCTATTCTGAGGAACTGCTTATGGCTTGAGGGGTTTCTCTCCAATTATGAGCTATCAGAGACAATGTATTATCCTTGGGAGATACTTACAGCGGTGCCAGTGTCCCAAGTCCCTGCACTTCGGCTTCGCGCAGAATGGCCGTGGCGGCAGAGGCGTCTTGCACCGCAACGCCCACGGATTTGAAGAAGGTGATTTCTTCAGGCGATTCGCGGCCCGGAATTTCACCGTTGACAATTGAGCCAAGCTCGCCGTGGATATCGACCTTACTGATAATGTTCTTCTCCAGGGGAACCAACAAGTCGCCGGCTTCAGCCAGACAGGCTTGAAGCGAGTCGACCACGACTTTGGCTTTTTTGACCGTAACCGTATCGACCTCTTGCATATGGGGCGCATACGAGCCAACGCCCGTAATATGCGTTCCCGGAGACAAATCATTGCCATCAAATACCGGTTTCTCCGAGGAGGTGGCGGTGATAATAATATCCGCGCCTTCAACCGCCGCTCGGCGGGTGGCGGGCAGTTCGACCTGGGGAGCCGTAGGCCATCCGCGTACTTCATCGGCAAATGCGGCCACCGAAGAGGGAGTACGGCCCACAATGCGCACCGTTTTGATGGGGCGCACCACGCAAACCGCTTCAAGCTGAGCACGTGCCTGCACGCCGGAGCCAAAGACCGTCACCACTTCGGCATCGGGCCGGGCCAGCAGATCCGCAGCCAAGCCGCCACCGGCCCCGGTGCGGATGGCCGTTAACGCTTCCCCGTTGACGATAGCACGGGGTTCGCCGGTGTCGGGATCAAGAACCAAAGCTATGGCAATAATGGCCGGTAATCCCTTGAGGGGGTTATCGCCCCAGATCGAAACCACCTTCATACCTAACTCTCGGCTGTCTCTGAGAAAGGCGGGCATCAGCAGCAGAAGGCCACTGTCGGTGGTTATGCGCGTACGAAGCGGAACATCGGCGCGATTGGCCGAAAGTTGTCCAAAAGCACTGCGCATCACTTGAATAGCCTTAGCCATAGGCAGGGCACGATGAACATCTTCAGCGGATAGAATGCGGATTTGCATGGGGTGACCTCGTTTTAGTCTGTTTAGGGTGACAAATTACAACTGTAAGGCTAAGCTAAATACTCAATTTTTTTCTCTACCTACCATAAACCGCAAGCACAATTTGAGGCGTGATGTTGGCTTCGATGTAACCGGCAATCAACAGTAGCGGAATAATGAGAAAGATCAAAATCTTGATAAAGTTAGCTGTGGTCAGCAGCAGCGACTGGCCGATATCCAAGCCTTGCGGCGGTGAAATCAATGCCGCGCCAATCCGCAAAGCAAATGTCATCCCAATGATAATAGCCGGGATTTCAAAAATACCGTGTGGCAGAATAAATGCTCCGACAAACGTCCAGGGATTGTAGTTGAGTTGAACAACCTGTGCAATTAAAAAACTCACCAGTCCGGCGTTAATCAGTGTTAAAATCAGCGTTAGGGAGCCAAAGGAGAAAACACTGATGATCCCTGCCAGCACGATAACCCGCAAGTTATTGAAAAAAATAGCCGTCGTTGAAATTTCCGGCAGAAACTGAATATGCTGGACGTTCTCAAAAGTGTCAGCCGAAACATTATCCAGAGAGAACGCCTCAGAGGGGATGGGAAATTGCTGAGCAAACGAACTCCCCAAGATGATGGCGGTCACCACGGCGATTAGGATGAGACCAAAGGCCAGGGCTTGATCGCGGATGAGATAGGGAATATCGTGCCTATAAAAGCGCACGATATCGAATTTGGCAACCACGGTATTACCGCGCTTGACCGCAAATTCCGGGGGGCGCAGGAAATAGCCCTTAAATTCGCGCCAAATATTGCGAATATGCAGTTCGTCCAACTCCTTGGAAAGAATATCCTCGCGGTTGAAGATTCGAATACCCATGCGAATCAAAATCAAGTCAATTACCAGCAGGACAAGCACAAACCACCATAGAGCCTGATACTCAGCATAAAACATGACAATGCTCTGAGCCTGAATTAGCAAGGCCATTGGAATGATGATAAAACTGGCCAACAGGTTTGCGGCTCGCACGCTGGTTGTCTGGCTGGAAACGACCACCGCACCGGAAACCATGACTAAAGCCTCGACGGTATTGAGCAAAAACATCAGAATAGCTAACTCTAAGGGTGGTACCCACGGCGGGGAGGTAAAAAATCGGCTCACGAGGAAGACCGTAATGCCCAGGTAACTCGCCATCAGCGGCAGCATTAGTGATGATAGCATTTTGCCCAGATACAGTTCCAGATCGGTCAACGGCATCGACAGGATTGGTTCGATACTGTTGCGTTCCTTTTCGCCGACAAAAGACTCAAGGGCGATGATGAGTGAAAAAGAGATGGGGAAGAAGCCGACGATCATCAGTAAAAACGGGTTGATGCGCTCGACCAGAATGGGGTCGGTAAAGCGCGAAACCCAATTGGTGGCCCAGCGAGAGGTAAAATCCATAAGAAAGGGAAAGATCAGCGTTAGGATAACAATGGGGGTGACGATGCGCCAATCCTTTAAGCTGTCACGCAGTTCGCGTCGCGTGATGACTAATGCGGAAGATAAACTGCTACGCCTCCGCCGGGGGATGCTTTGTACGGCCATACCGGTTATTCTCCAACAACTGCGAATGTGTACTTAACTTCGTTGCCACCTTGCTATCTCAATCGGGGGGTAAGGGGTAGGAAGTAGGGATTCAGGGAGAAAAATCAATTATTTCCCTACTCCATACTTCTGGCTTTTCATAGCGTTTCTTGATATTTTCCAGTTTGGGCGGCAACTTAGAGTATTGATGGGCAATTCAAGCCTAACAAATTCTACCTTACGTATTCTCAAAACACAAACAAAAATTTTTGAGGGGCAAGGGCAACTTTATTACGCTCGTCTTATTTTCAGGAGCGGTTAGCTTTGGTATAATTTAACGCTTGAGTAACCGGCCAGGAACGCAAGTTATCCGGCTGGTGTATCACTAGTGCAATACCTTCGACGCTCGGCGTCGAGATATTCGGGAGTATTATGGAAATCGCACCTATTCTTACCTGGTGGCTGCTTCTTCTTATTTTTGGACTGGTTGGCTGGCCGCTAGCATTTGCTCTACTTCGACATCTACCTGACCGGGGCTTTGCCTTTGCACGGCCCGTCGGACTGTTGTTAAGCGGATACATTTTATGGCTCGGGGCCACCTTTCGGCTGCTGCAAAACGGCATTGGCGGCATTTTGGTGGCGATGCTGGCTGTGGTCATTATCGGACTTGTATGGCACCAGCGGCTGGCAAAGGAAAGCGAGACGCTGTGGGATTGGCTCAAGCGTGAGTGGCGCTATGCTTTGGTCGTTGAAGCGCTGTTCAGTGTCGCGTTTATAGCCTGGGTGACCTTTAAAGCCCACAATCCCAATATCGAAACCGCCGGCGGCGAGAAATGGATGGAGATTGCTTTCATTAACGGCATTCTGCGCAGCGACTACTTTCCCCCGCAAGATCCGTGGCTCTCAGGCTTTGGCATTAGCTACTATTACTTTGGCTACGTCATGATGGCCCAACTTACCCGACTGTCGGGCATCATCTCGACGACGGCCTTCAACTTATACACGCCAACCCTCTTCGCGATGACTCTCATTGCGGCCTATGGTATTGCCGCTAATTTGGTAGCCCTTCACCGGCGTTCGAACATGACGGAAACAACTTCCGAATCGGTTGACAACGTCCCTCTCCTCACTACACCTGCTTTGCTGACCGGCTTTAGCGGCGCGCTGTTTGTCGGGTTGATGGGCAATCTCATCGGTGTATTAGAAGTGTTACACAAGCGCGGTCTGCTACCGGCTGACTTTTGGATATGGCTCGATATTCGCGATCTTAAAGTTCCGCCCACCGGTCCCAGCGATAGCTGGATTCCGGATCGATTCATTTGGTGGTGGCGTGGCTCGCGGGTATTGACCGATTACAATCTGGCCGGCAACGAGCAGGAAGTGATCGATGAGTTCCCTTTCTTTAGCTTCCTATTGGGCGATGTCCATCCACACGTGTTGGCTTTGCCTTTTGTGCTGCTTGTCACTGCCCTGGCCTTAAATCTGTTGGTTAACCCCAACGGGGTCATACGTCACGACAGTCAAAACGATTCCCAAACGCTACCCGGCCGGCTCATCGACGGAATTAGCTCCGCCTGGCAGGCGATAGTAACGGCCACTGGCGGACGGCTCGGCTTCTTTCTTTACGCCATCTTCGTTGGCAGTCTGAGTTTTCTGAATACTTGGGACTTTCCCATTTATCTTAGTGTGGTGGCCTTAGCCTTCATGGTTTGGCTGGCTCGACAACAGTCTAACTGGCAATTTGCGCTCCCTCCAGGTATCGTCGGCACTCTACTGCTTGCCGCTGCCGGGGTAATACTTTACCTGCCTTTCTACGCTACGTTTCAATCTCAAGCAAAAGGCTTACTGCCCAATCTCTGGAATCCTACCCGCTTTTCCCATTTCTTCGTCTTTTTTGGGCCATTTCTGGTAGCAGCTGTGGTTTTCGTCCTACTTTTGTCGATCCACAATCGTGGTTGGCTCAAGCAACTAGGGTGGACGCTTCCGCTCACTATTCTGGGACCATTTTTAATCATGCTGGTTATTCTAACAAGCGTATTAATCAATCCGGCGGGCAGAAGTTATATTGAAGGTATTATCAACAATCCCAATGTGCAGGCTGTGATTGGCGATGCGTCGGTGGGCGCGTTACTTCAGGAGTCTTTCAAGCGACGGTTCATCACGCCGTGGACATTTTTATTTTTGGGAGGACTGCTTGGATGGGTTGTGGCGCTGATAGTTGGCCTTCTTAATTCAACGCCCCATGATGCTACGGAATCTATCAAAGATACGAAGCTGGTCGAAAAATTTGTTCTCATACTTCTGATTGTAGGTTTAGGATTACCGTTGGCAGTCGAGTTCGTCTATTTGCGGGACAACTTTGGCATTCGGATGAATACCATATTTAAGTTTTATTTTCAGGCTTGGGTGTTACTGGCGCTGGTATCGGCTTTTACGGTGTATTATAGTTCGACAAAATTGCGTGGCCTGCCGCGTATCGCGTGGCAGGTTGCGATCACGGTTCTTGTTTGTGGAGGAATGATCTATCCGATTCTGGCAACGGCTAACAAGGCTAACAATTTTCAAGATGATCCTACCCTGAACGGCATTGCTTGGGTGTCGCGCCAGCGCCCCAGCGACTATGCGGCTATAGACTGGCTGCGTGAAAACGCTCCTGAGAACGCCACTATCCTCGAAGCGCCTGGCAGTAGTTACGCGGCATATCAATACACCGGTCGGATTTCGGCATTGACGGGCATTCCTACCTTATTGGGCTGGGGTGGACACCAAAGTCAGTGGCGCGGCAACTACGATGAGCCTGCCCGCCGCGAGCCGGATATTGACTTGATTTTTAATACGCCTGATCCTTTGCAAGCACAAGAGTTACTCAATAAATACGGTGTGGAATATGTTTACGTCGGTGCATTAGAACGTGAGCGATATTCGCCCCAAGGTCTCAAAAAGTTCGACCAAATCATGAGTACAGCATTTCAACAAGATGAGGTAACCATTTACGAATTTCAGCCGTAAAAGCCTTTGCGAGGGCCAAAAAAGTACTTTCGGGCAAATTTAAAAGTACCTTTGGCCCTTGTAATTAGTGACTTTTGCCCCTTTTTATTCCTCTCTCACTACAGTATTATTGTTTATAAAGACCTCTTAAGTTTTCCTCTTTTTTTTGACAACATAAACTATTTTGTGGGATATCGTGGTTTCCTTACAGACGCAAGGAACCACAATACGTATAATATTGGTGCTTTTCAAAAACTTTATAAAAACTCTTGGAGTTTTTATATTCATAGCATAGAGTGCTTTCAACGACGGAAATCGCTCTGTAAGTTGCACCCATAATTGGGCCTCTATCATCCAGGAGAACACGCCGTGCAAATGCTCAGAATTTTCCAGCCGAAGTTAAACGCTTTACCACCCATGCACCTTTGGCCCAAACCGGTGAAACGGTTAATTCTAACCTCGGCAATTATCTTTTGCATTGGCACCTATCTATTACTCTCGGTGGCGTGTATCACGTTACTAGTCGCACTGTTGCTCACGCAGTAGGGAAGAAGATCCTTAAAAAGTATAAGGATTTCCAAACTGTTTCGTAACAAAACTGTAACGCCAATACGTGCTAATGTATGCTATGATTTCACCGTAACATTTTGTGTTCGACCATCGTTTTCTCAATGCAGATTGGAATTTATGAAAACCCACTACAACCTGACGGACAAAAGCTTGATTGATGTCAGGATTGTGTCGGCAAACGACTATGCAATAGTCAAGCAAACCAAACCTATTGTGTGATACTTTAAAGACAAGTTCTGGAGCTACTATGCAGCAGTATAATGACCTTTTTCTTATGAAGAACCCCCATGACCACATTATGGCAAATACCTGGCGTTTAATTTTTGAACGCGGTCCGCAAACACCGCTTACTCAAGCTGGACAGCATGACTTATCTAAGCTTGAGAAGCTACTCCCTGAATATCGTCTTATAGGATTTGCTTTAGCAAGCAGTCATAAAAAACAGCGAATAATGAATTAGGCTGAGATCTTTTACAGAAATAAGAGGAACCTCTTCAGCTTTCCGGACGTCTAATAAACAGCAATCTCAATAAAAGCAGAAGTATTAAGGATTTTTGTAAATGACAAATGCAAAATTGGCCTCGATAAAAAAAGAACGTGTAGAAGCGGCTGTGTTATTTGCAGCCAAAAATATTCCCGGCGTCGATGAGAACACACTGCACAAATTTTTAGATTTTGTGAATACCACGAATGATTTCGGTTTGATTACCAAACATGAACTGCTGGAGAAAATGAGGCTTATTCGAAAGTATATCCCCAGCACCTGTCAGTACTCGCTCATGATGCTGGCCGAACTGTTGGAACTTCATTCTCAAGAAACAGCGTTTGCCTAACGACTTACTGCTACACAGATTATTACGCAACCACGGTTGAGTTTTTAATTCACCGGCTCTTCTGGCTCTTTTACACTATCACTTTCGGCGACAGGCGATACACCGTTGCTCGACGGTTCACGATTATCAATCTTTTTTTTCGATCGGGGTTTTCGAGAGGTTGACTTTAATTCCCGATTGATAATCGCGTTGATACTCTTGTCCTCTTTTTGTTGGGCCTTAAAAAAGGATTGGGCCGTTTCTGTCTGACGTTGCCGTAAGGCCATCGGTGCAACCGTACGTAGGTCTTCTACCGTGACTTCCAGACGGCCGTCGGCTGCCGCTAAAGCACGTCCGGCTTCAAAGAGCGTCATCTCCGCTCGATGGCTATCGATCTTTAACGCCTGAATCCAGCGTATGGCCTCTTTTTCAACGCCATCGGCAAACTTTACTTTTGGCAACCGCTTGCGAGCCTCAATAACTTCCCATTGAGCCGCTTCCGTTTCGGCAGACCAATCTAACACAAATTTATAAGGCTTATTTTTATACATCACAGCCCGATGGTAGATCTCCATGCGTTGCTCAAGATTTTCAATACCCCGGATTAACACCCGTAGCCCAAAACGATCTTGTATCTGGGGGCGCAGATTACCCTCTTCCGGGTTCATTGAGCCAACCAGTGTCAAGCGAGAACGATAGGTCGAGGATACTGGCCCACGCCGAACGGTGTACTGCCCCTGCGCGGCGGCATCGAGAATTGCGTCGATAATGAGGGGATCGAGCAAATTCACTTCATCGATATACAGAAGGTTTTGATCGGCCTGGGAAAGAATACCACGCTCCACAATAAGCCGCTTTTGCTCCATTGCTACCCGTTCGTTGACGCCGCCCACGACATCCTCAAGCCGAGAATTGAGCGGTAATTCCACCAGACGCATCGGTTCGGACTCGGTAATCGGGTCGCCCATCCCCAGTTTAGTAGCACAATCTTTACAAACACCGTCCATACCATAGAGAATAACGTCTCCAGGCTCACAACCGTACTCGCAAGTGCTGCGCTCAACAACCGGCATCAAGTCGATCAAACCGCGCACAGCCGTCGTTTTTGCTGTACCTCTAGCCCCTAACAACAAAACACCCCCAATCGCCCGATTGATGAGCGCCAAGAGTAAGGCCATTTTCATTTCGGTTTGACCAACGATAGCTAAAAATGGATAGCGAAGTTCCGAGGCCAGGCCGCGATCCTTATTTTTGGCCGCGGCTTTTATCACCGCCGCAGCCGGCCCGCTCGAGTATAAAATTTCTAATAGCTGTGATCGACGCTTAGCCATAATTATGCCGGTTTCGGCGGGATGATTAACACTTGACCTGGCCGTATAAGGCTGGGATCGCTTAGCGTGTCGCGATTCGCTTCATAAATAATTGTCCACAATGAGGCTTGTCCGTAAACCTGTAGGGCAATACGTGACAATGTATCACCAGACTGAACGGTATAGGTTTGCGGTTCCGGAGTTGGCGGCTCTGAGTCATCCAAAAAGCGTAAATCAGCGTCGACCAAGCCATCAAGCGTAGCGCGCACCGTATCGGGGTCGCCGGTAATACGCTGAACCAGAATAGCGCCGCCATTGCGCAAGCGATCGAGTTGAGACTCGCTGATAACATCTTCCCCTCCCACAGCGGTGACGTATTTCCAGCGTCCGACGGCCTGATCGATAGCAAAACTTACATCGGGCTGAAAATGCCAAATGTAGGTCGCTGCTGCATCGAAATATTTGTCGGAGTCGGGCAGCAACACTACATGTTCGCCGGGATTAACCTCCGGTTGGGGATCGGTTGGGGGCGGCTCTGTTTCATCAAGTTCTTTGATCTTCAGCCGCAGTTGGGCCGGATCGATATTGTAGCCGGGGCAGGTGGTGCCGTTACCGCGCAGTTCTCGGTGTCCGCGTACGTTCTCGACCGGGATATTGTATTTCTGTCGCAAATGTTGAATAAGCGCCAGCAGCGATTCCATCTGCCCTTCGGTAGGCGTGGTGTACTGGTTAGGGATGAGCTGTGTCTGGCCATTTGAGTCCTGATAGGTTCGGTTATCGCTAAACCAGCCGGACAAACAGATGGCCAGGTAATGGTTGTTCCAGTACTGACCATATTCCAGTCCTTCGGAATTATCGGCATCCTTAAATCCGGCGTGATAGGCCGAAATCTTTTCATCGAGGGCATATTCAATTTCACCGCTGCCGGGAATAACATAGTTGTAGCCCCCATGCGACCAACCACGCACGTTCACGTGGTAGTTAAAAAAGCTTTGGGCATTTCCCGTCGGTGCACCGGTTGCTCGATCAACCGTGGCGGAGTGATGAACGGCGATACCTAAAATCTCGCCGTTTCGCTGCCAATCTTTATAGTTTTCATAATTGGGCATGTCAGCCCGTATATCGGTAATATTGAGTGCCATGGCGTTACCTCACAGTAGTCTATCTTATTCTACATAATAAGTAGAAATGATTCAAGCATGTAAGAGAAATCGCGGTGTCGTGAATCAAAAAAGGTGAAGCGCCATTGCTTCACCTTTTAACAGGACCTGTTTATACCAAGTTCAATTAGTTCGTAATCACTTGTAATGATGTAGGCAGAGGACCACTTTTTAGGAAAACGCCTAAGTCGGAAAGGCTCAAACCGGTTCCACTGCTCAGGCTAGGCAAAATTTCGAGCGTGTCACCTGACCAGACATACATTTTTGAACAGTTAATCACCTGATCGTCAATCACCAAACAAATAAATCCGCCGGAATGTGCTTCCATAAAGTCGAGGAAACGTTGAGTCGCTTCTGGTTTGGGTTTAATTTTGTAAAAAAGTTGACCATCGATAGGAGGTTCTACCGCTGCAATTTCCTGTCCAGAGAAGAGGGTGTAATAGGTGTCAGCCGGTAATGGCTTTTCACGAATCGTTTTTACATATTTGCCGATGGGCGGCTGAAAACCACCATCGATAAATTCGACATCCCCTTTACGCGTTACAATGTCGATAATGTAAGGCAAATTTTCAAAATCACGCAATTGCATCTCTAACTGACCTTGAGTTGCTATCACCTGGTGCTGCTCGTTCGGTTGTAATTCTTCAAGCCGCTCGACAACAATCTGTTGGGCTTCTAAAAGATAGCGTTGTGAGGTAGAGCTATCCTGGGGCGTTAAAATAATTTTGGTTCCCTGATGGTCGATAGCCACCTGTGAGTCAAATGCAAACTCTGCTACTACCCGCGATCCATAAACAAGCCACGCTACGGTGAGCGCAGAAAAAACAGTCAAGAAGAGAACCAATTGTCTTTTCATATGATCGATGTGCCCTTTACTTATGAAGATAACCCCATTATAAGCGATATGGCTTAGTAGATCAATAGGAAATAAGCAATGTTGCCTAAACGTAGGGTAAAAGTAAGCGATCAGAAGAAGGAAGAGGTCAATTCTGCTGAATTTACGCAAAGTTTACGGATACAATTACGCCAAATGGCCTAATTGCAAACATAACACCTAAGCCATAACGCTTAATTTATGATACGATTATAAAGATAAAGTTGATTTTCTAGGGCTTTTTGATATTGTGTGTGGTTAGCGCTGCGCGGCATAAATGTTTCGCCCAACGCAGGAGACGGAATATCGGCCACGTCAAGGGCATCAAGAACCGAAAAGGCCATGCCGCGACTCGTGGCTTCTTGCTCAGCCGACGCCGTTACCGGGCGGTTGAGAACATCGGCCATAATCTGCATCCAAGCGGGAGAGCTTAACAGACCATTACCGCTGGCAATAATTTGGTGTTCGGAGGGGAGGGAAGGGAGCATTTGGCGGTGGATGATGGCAAAACGTAGCGCTACCGCTTCTAATCCGGCCTGCAATATGTCGATAGGTTGGGTGTTGAGGGTCAAACCGCTGAATGTGGCTCGCGCATCATCGTGCCAACCCGGTGCCCGCTCTCCGGCTAAAAAGGGCAAAACCGTTAAGCCATGGCCACCAGGAGGCATTTGGGTCAATTCGGCTTCACTATTTTTGGGAAGTTTAAGCGTTTTGTTAAGCCAGGCGTATACATTGCCACCTTCGGTGGTCGCACCGCCAAGCAAACCATAACGACGGTTTAAGCGATATAGCCACAAACCATCCGGTACGGTATCGACCTTTTTATCCACCAGCACCCGCATCGCGCCTGTTGTGCCGACAGTCAGAGCCAATCGATCGGGCTTGGTGCAGCCGCTGCCTACATTGGCCGCCGCGCCGTCACCGGCAGCGGGAAACCAGGGAACATCTTTAAGCTGAGGCCAGCGCTCGGCCCACATAGGTTTGAGTCCCCGCTGGGGCTGGTCGATATCAACCAATGGCGATAACTGCTCCTCGTTAAACGGCAGTTGGCCCAGCCATTCTTCATCCCAGGTTAATGTGTGCCGGTTTAGCAGCCCTGTCCAGGAGGCGACGGAGTAACTGACCACCCGCTCGCCAAAAAACTTCGAGACCAGGTATTCGCCTATTGACAGCCAGTGGGCTACGGATTTGAGAAGACTGGGATCGGTACGCGCCAACCAGCGGAAACGCGCCGGCAAATAGGCGCTGTGGATGCGACAGCCGGTGCGATCGTGCACTTCAGATAAATCAAACGCCTCACGCAAAGCTTCGGCATCCGGCGCACTGCGGCGATCGGCGTAGGTATAAAGTGGGGTAATCGGCTGCCCTGAGCCATCGAGACCCATCATATTGGTAACAAATGTGTCAATGCCCACGCCCCCTATTTCGAAGGCAAGCGATCCGACCTGACTCAGAAGTTGGTCGATAGCCGTCACGACGCTGTCAAAAAGCACGTCCGGATCGAACTCAGCAGCGCCATCAGATGTCGTGCGCATCTCGGTGGAAACCTGGGCTAAGGCCCCTTCAACCGGTTGAGCCAGCCGATCAAACAGCATCGCGCGGGTAGAAGAGGAGCCGATGTCGAGGGTTAAAACTAGCGGAGATTCAGGCGTTGCTTGTGTCAAAATTTACCATCCTACAGCACACCCATCGGTGCGCATATCGCTGCCGGCGACGTAGAGGCCATCCTCAAGCCGCCAGATAATTTGTCCACGGCCAAAGCCGCCACGCCGGATGGGCAGATGAATCTGGTGGCCGCGAGCCGTTAGCCCTCGAACGACGTGTTCCGGCACGCCGTACTCCAAATCAACATTTAAACCGCCGGTAAAACGCCAGCGGGGAGCATCGAGCGCCGCTTGAGGATTGAGGCCATAATCGACCGTGCCGGTCACAACCTGCGTTTGGCCCTGCGGCTGCATAAAGGCCCCCATAACGCCAAAAGGGCCAACCGGCTGTTGGTCGCACGTTAGAAAACTCGGAATAATGGTGTGATAGGGACGCTTACCGCCGGCCGCTTCATTAGGATGGCCCGGCTCTAAACTGAAGCACGTGCCTCGATTTTGAAGGGCAATGCCTGTATCCGGCACAACAACTCCACTGCCGAAGCCCTGATAGTTGGATTGAATATAGCTAACCATCATCCCATCGCGATCAACAGCGCACAGATATACCGTTCCCCCTTGGGGCGGGCTGCCGGCTTCGGGCAAACGGGCATCAGGGCCGATCAGTTCGCGACGCGCGGCAATGTAGTTGGGATCGAGCAGGCCGGCAACGGGAATACTGGCGTGTTCGGGGTCGGCAATGTAGCGTTCAGCATCAGCAAAGGCCAGCTTCATTGCCTCAATTTGCAGATGAAGCGACTCTTCGCTGCCGTGTGGGGAGGCAGCGAGATCGAAACCCTCTAGCAGAGATAAAGCGATGAGTGCGGTCAAGCCCTGGCCATTAGGTGGGATCTCCCACACTTCATAGCCTCGATAGCCTACGCCTATAGGTTCGACCCACTCGCTTTGATGCCCGGCTAAATCAGTGGCCGTAAGGAGACCGCCGCTGGATGAGGCAAAGGCGACAATTTTCTCGGCAATTTCACCTTCGTAGAAATCGCGCACGCCGCGTTCGGCTAACGTTTGTAACGTTTGAGCGTGACCAGGGCTGGCCCAACGCGCACCGGCTTGTGGCGTTTTACCCCTTGGAGCAAAGATAACACCCCATCCCTGCACAGCCGCCTGGCGAAGAGGAAGAAAGCGTTCGGCGGCTAAAGCCCAATATTCGGCCACAATCGGCGAAACCGGATAACCATCTCGGGCATAAGCAATGGCCGGAGCCAGTACCTGTGCTAAATCAAGGCGGCCAAATCGCTGGTTGAGATCGTCCCAGGCGGCGGGCGCACCGGGAACCGTCACCGGCAGCCAGCCATCGCTGGGAAAACGGGTGTGACCTTGCGCTCGCACAACATCGGCATTTAGGGCTTTGGGAGCGCGTCCGGAGCCGTTGAGACCGTGCAGTTTATGGCCATCCCAGACCAGCGCAAAGGCATCACTGCCAATGCCGTTAGAGGTTGGCTCAAGAACGGTCAACGCCGCCGCCGCTGCTATAGCCGCATCGATGGCATTGCCACCGTTTTTCAACATGTGCAGCCCGGCCTGGGCGGCCAGCGGTTGGCTGGTTGCGACCATCCCGTTGTAAGCCATCACCGGCATACGCTGCGAATGAAAAGGATAGTGTTGAAAATCCATTGGTCTTAGGGATAAAGCTCGCTTACGGAACCCACACCGGGTCCCAATCATTAAAGGGGTTATCTGACAGGCTGGTAACGACACGTGAGTCTAAATCAACCGCAAAAATTTGACGGTTATTAGCAAAGCCCATATCAGACCAAAAAGCAATTTGGCTACCATCGGGCGACCAGGTCGGATGTTTATCGAAATCACTGGTATTTTCTGTTAAGCGTATTTTTGAACTGCCATCGAGATTTAAGACGTAGATGTCGCCATTACCTGTCTCCTCGGAGACATAAGCAATGCGGTTGTCGACCGGCGACCAGGCGGCATCATACTCGGGTTGGCCCGTGCTGGTGACACGCAACTCCCGATTGTCAGGCAAAACCCACCACAAGTCAAGCTGCCCTTCACCTCGAACAACAATTTTGTCCGTTCCATTAGGCGAGTTAGGAAGTTGCTGCTGCAATTGGGTATAGGTACCCCATAGGTCACGCTCTAGCGGCTCTTGATTACGCCCGTTGGCATCCATACGATAAAGCTCAGTACGCCCACTACGATCCGTTTTAAACAGAATTTTACCGCTCAATCCCTCAGGCGTAGGGGTAGGTGTAGCCGATGGTATAAATGGAAGTGGTGTGTTGGTAGGTGTAGGAGTATTTGTTGGAGTTTCGGTTGGCGTGGCCGTATTGGTCGGCGTGCCTGTTGGCTCATCGGTCGGTGTATCTGTTGGGATAGGAGTTAAGGTAGGCGTTGGTGTATCAATAGGGATTGCTGTCTCGGTTGGAGTTGGTGGCTCCAATTCTTCCACACTTGGTTCTATTTCCACGGTTTGGGTAGAAGTAACGGCGAGAGTGGTTGCAACCGTATCCGTCGGCAAAACAGCAACAGCCAGGCTCGTTGGCGAAGGTGTATTTACAGTGGTGGGCGATGAAGTTGGAGTGGGGTTAGAAGAATTGAGACCACCGGTAAAAAATAGTAAAGCAAGAGCGCCTAGAAGGCCACCGATTAAACCAAAAAAAGCGATGGGCAATAATGGCATAGATGATTTCTCTTCTTTTTCCGGCTTGGCATGGCCGGATGTACCTTCCGGGAGGTCAGGAGGGCTGTCGGAAACCGGCGGCACCGGACGGACTACAGGCAAGGTGAGTTTTCCTGCTTTGTCAGCTGATGGTACGCCCGCCGGTAAAACCGGCGGTGGTATAGATGATTGAACTCCGGATACTTTAGTTACGCCGTTACCCCAGGCAGCCTGAAGGGCCACAGCCATATCGCCGGCAGTCGCAAAACGATCGCTCGGATCTTTGGAGAGCGCTTTAAGAATAACATCCTCAACCCCATAGTCAAGGTCAGGATTGATACTTCGGGGAGCGGGTGGTAAATCGCTCACATGCTTAAGAGCCACACTAAGGGGCGATTCATCATCGAAAGGAAGTTCTCCGGTAGTCAATTCGAAAAGGATAACGCCCAGCGAATAAATATCGCTGGCGGAAACCGCCGCAGCGGATGAAATTGCTTGCTCTGGCGCGACATAATGGGGTGTTCCAAATGTATTACCAAGCGTTGCCTGGCTGGCATGCGATGGCAGCATCACGAGGCCAAAGTCGGTCAAAATCGACTGACCACGGCGATTCATCATGATATTCGATGGTTTAACATCACGATGAATAACCCCCTGTTCGTGAGCATAGTCTAAAGCCGCCGCCACGTCTTTGATAACGCGAATAACCTGGTCTTTGGGCAACAGAGTCTGGTCGGCCTTCATTTGGCGCAACCGAACGGCTAAATCGCTCCCTTCAATAAATTCCATCGCCATGAAATAGCCACTGACGTGTTTACCGAAGTCGTAAATTTGAACTATATTGGGATGGCGCAGGCTAGCAATGGCTTGGGCCTCGCGCCGAAAGCGCTCCGTAAATTCCGGATCCTCTTGCAGCCCCCAATTGATGACCTTGATCGCAGCATAGCGATTGAGTTCCGTATGAAATCCTCGATAGATACGGGCCATACCACCTTCGCCGATTGCCTCGATGATTTCATAAGACCCTAATGTGGTCCCAATAAGCATATCGGTCTGGGTCATACGTTCCCCTCCCCAACGGTGTGAGAGGCATTAGCATTGAGAATATCAAGTAAGTTTTTCATAAATTGATTAAATCCGGAGGCAAAGGCATCGACATAATCTTCTACCATCAATTGGGCCAGGTCACGGCGACCAATTTTATCAAGGGCGGCAACATGAGGACGAAAATCTCGCAGCGAAAGATGAAGCACATCCATATCATCGGTTAAGACACCCCAAACCATCGCCTTGTTGTAGTTGTCATCTTTAGCGCTAATAAATCGAGAAATGGACGAGCCTCTCGCAACGCGGCCTCCGTTAGAAAATACTTCCTCTCCTTTCAGCACTTCATTGAGAATATCAATGCGCTGCGGAATTTCATCCAACAACTTCAAGAGGGAGTTGGGAAGGTGAGCCAGCAATTTCATGGTTGCGGTACTCGTACTTCCACCCTCCAAAGCGACACGTTTATAGGCCCGCATCACTTGCCCAAAATAGTTCAGTTGCGCCAACAACGAACGTCGCGCGGCAGAAAAATCGGCCCAGTCTTTCTGCGTTTTGTTGTCGTTATAGTTGTTCAAGGCAGCAGACGCTTCTCGATAATGATTCCAGAGTTCGGTAAAGGGATTACGAAAGGTTGTTGGATATAGTCGCTCTTGCGGCCGAGCGGCAGTAGCCTCCATAGGAATAACAAGAGACGGATTATTTTGTTGAGACTTCGCCAAAATCGTATGTACAATCTCGTATGCATCCTGCACTTCAGGATTGTTTTTTGCCCCCAGCTCAAAAAGCTTATCTTCTAAAAGCTGCGAAGGTTGGTAATCTAAACCAAAAGCACACCGGTAAAGCACCAATAGATCATTCACCGTAAGTTTCAGATCCGGATGACGTTTAGGTAACAGCTTACGCAGCCAATCGAGGGTTTTCATGTTGATTATACTGCTTTCAGCAGAAACCTCGACGGTAGCAACTTTCGTAAACTCATTCAGCGCCGGTTCCGCTTTAAAGATAAGCTGGTACGGTGGATCGCTTACCGGCTTGAGCTCAGGCAGCATATTAAAATAGTTGGCCCACGATATAGCTTCACCGGTTAGAATCTCAGAAACAGCCATTCCCCACAACCCATCGAAAAAAATGTGCGATTGGTCAAAAACCATCGAATGTTTCGTTCTAAAAATCGTTAAGGCGTGGTCACCAATACCACGTTTATGCTGACGTATATTGGCCAGAGGTTGACTCCCATCTTGTTCATCCCAATTGATAATAATCGGTGCATATTTAATAGCTTCAATCTCCTGACGAGCAACATCGTTCGACAGAGATTTACGTGCCTGTTCTTGTTCCACACGCCGAATAGATACCAGCTGGTCATCAAGTCCAATCTCCGGGGCAGGCTCGGCTGACTGCGCATGGGCAAAAATCGCCGCTACTTGGCGGCGAATGGCCTGAAATGAAGCGGGGCGCAAAAAGCCAATGGACTGCTTGCTATCTTTTTGAAAAACCTGACCTGATCGACTGACTTCTAACAAATTCCCTTCCAGATCATACAAGTTGCCGTTATAATCGGGTTGAAGTGGATAAAATTTACTATCCGATGACTCCGTTTCAAACAGCATAGGGCGTCCAATTTGATCTGAATGGTACGCTGGTACTAAGTAATAGCGATTTCGTAGTATAATACCAATTCGAGCTTGCCACAAAGGAATGGGTCTCTTATTTTCACGATACTTATCTGGCCCCAACGTGGCCAAGATATTCATCTGCTGCTGATAGGCCGGCAGCTCTTCGGCAGCTCGATTTTGATAAAAAGCTTTGATACGCTCTTGCTGAAGCGGGGGAAGTAAACTCAGCCGGCTTTGAAGAAAATTATCAAAACGGCGCTTGCGGTAGAGGGCATAGGTTTCATTCGGTTCGGCATCGGGGCCACGCCGGTAAGGACGCTGCGTTACCCAGGCTTGTGGAATTCGCTTAAACGAGATTTTGTGGCCTAAATTGGCTTCAGCCACGGCTTCTTCTATGAGGTAAAGCTGAACCCGCTCGTGCCATTCGTTAAAGAGAAGCTGATCAAATTGAAAATATATCTGACTCACGGCACAAACCCAGGCAGCAAGCTGGTCAACCGGTGAGATATTGAGGTTGTAATTTTTGAGCGCTTGTTGAAACCCTAATGTTTCATTCGTATGGTGCGCACTATCCTCGCGGAGGGCGAATTCTAGATAAAACTGCCACAAACCTTCAGGAAATGCGCTTTCAGGATCTTTGCCGGTGAGAACGAGGAGTTTTTGATAGGCGGCCAATACCGCTGCCGGCCCCACAAAAAGGGTACCATAAATGGTCTGCGGCAAGATATGACGAGGAAGCATATCCAAACCACGCATAAGAGCGCTTACGTCCGACTTGGCGCGTTCGCGAGGCAAAGATCGGTCACGTAATCGAATTAATCCGCTCATCACCAGGCCAACAATGTTTCCAGCCGGAACAATGGCCGAAACCTCTTCTTGCAGCGCCTCCACCTCAGCAATAGAACGATTGGAGAAATACGTAAGCTGAGCTGTTGAGACAACATCATTCATTGAAGCGAGAGTCACTTCCACAGCTTTACGACGAGCCTCAGCATTACTACTTTCTTCTCGTGTCGTTGATGGGCTTGTAGGTGATGTGGCCATAGTTTTACTCCAGCCTGCGTGTGTTAAGGTATTCTTGACAAAGTGGTTATTATAACTGGTTCTAGAAGATTATATCACACGGTCATCAGTTCAATCAACCAAGTTTAACGAACGGTTTAACCTTAAAATTTTATACCAGTCGTCGTAATAAGCAATCTCACACCCTGTTTATAGCATGAAATGGATCCATCTTTATAAAGATAAAAAACGGGCTGACCACGCGATCGCCCAAAAATCCTTAAGGATATTAATTGTAAGTATACAGTTATTAACATTTTTGACAATTGAAAATAAGATCTCGCTCTTTCCTCTGCCATTTTAGCGTTGATATTTACGGCTCATTTAACTTCACTTCTTTCAATATATACTGAAAACAAAATCTTTTTTTTGACAAAACAGCAAGTTCGTGCTATTTTTCACTTTAGACTGACTGGTCGGTTTATTAATATGAAGGAAGTAGGTTATAATGAGTCAGGCTATTATGCAGGCCGAATTTTCAGACAAAGCAAAAGCAACACGCAAACGTATCCTTGACGCCGCCATTCAGGTTTTTGCCCGGAAGGGCTTTCACGACACCCGCGTCGATGAAATTGTGGAGGAATCGGGCAGCTCCAAAGGGGCCGTCTATTTTTATTTTCCGGGCAAGCAACAAATCTTTTTGGCGTTGGTTGATGAATTTGCCGATTTACTGCAACGTCGGCTTACCAACGTCGTCGACGCAGAGATAGGCGGGGTACGAAAAGTCAACGCTGCATTGAGGATTTGCCTGGAAACCTTTGGCCGCTATCGGGGTTTGGCTAAAATTTTTCTTATTCAGGCGGTAGGGTTAGGTACCGTATTTGAAGAAAAAAGGCTCGAAATCCACGAACGTTTTGTCCGGCTCATTAAAAGTTATCTCGATCAGGCTGTGAACGATGGCGAAATCCCGGCCATCGACACCGAGGTTGTTGCCTATGCCTGGATGGGAGCCATCAATGAAGTTGTCATCCGTTGGGTACATACCGGCGAACCAGAGCCGGAGCGGGTCTTGTTGACGCTTCGGGGGATGCTGCTGCGCGGTATCGGGGTAGTGGAGTCGGATATCGCTAATCTTGAGGTCACACGTATCGAAATCGTTGAAAAATCAACCTGACAACCAAGAGAAAGGGTCAATCATGATCAAAACCGCTATTACGCTTCCGGTCAATATGGCCGACCAACTCATACTCCTTGCTAAGGCAGCAATCCGACCGAGAAAACCGACTTTTATTAGCTATAGTCTACGGTGGCCCTCTGTCTCACTATTAAAGTTTTTACGACACGCTGAAAACACTCCCCGCGTATATTGGGAAAGCAACAATTCGCCCGTTGCGATAGCCGGATATGACGTGGCCGCTATGCTTATGGCCGACGGAAACAATCGCTTTGAAGATATCCGCAAGCAATCATGGGACCTGTTCCGCAATATAATATGCCTTAACGATGACACGCCGGACAAGGTTGGCCCACGTTTGTTCGGAGGTTTTTCCTTTCAATTAGAAGACAAACCGCAAGCGCTGTGGTCGGCCTTTCCGGCGGCCCGCTTCGTGCTGCCGCGCATCCAACTCATGCAATTTAAAGATGACGAAACATGGCTGACCGTAAACCAACCGCTTGGCCCCAAAGAGGATCCTGAACAGATCGCCTGGCAGATGCACGAAGAAATCCGCCGGCTGCTGGTTATTGCCAATTTAGAGCAAGGCGAAGTAGCTAAGGTAGCCGCCAAACAGGTTCATCGTTCTTTTGATGATATTATGACACCCGAAACCTGGAATCGGCTGGTATCAAAGGTAACCTGCCGCATTCGTCGCGGCGATTTGGAAAAGGTGGTTTTGGCCCGTGCGCGTCGAATGCGTTCAAAACAAGCCATCGATCCCATTGATACCCTGATCCGCCTTAAGCAAAACTATCCCGACTGCTATCGCTTCCTATTCGAGCCGGTACCGGGTCACGCTTTTTATGGAGCCTCCCCCGAACTACTGGCCGAAGTAACAAAATCGGAACTGCGCACCGCAGCTCTGGCCGGCTCTATTCGACGTGGAGAAACCCCCGAAGAAGACGATGCCTTGGGTCAAGAATTGATGACCAACCCCAAAGAACGGCACGAACAGGCCCTGGTTGTTGACGTCATGGAAGAAAAATTACGGCCCATTATGACCCGCTTAGAAGTTGCACCGGAACCGACCTTGCTTAAACTAAGCAATATTCAACATTTGCAGACCGCGATTACCGGCCGCATAAAACGCTCAAAAGGTATTTTGCCCGTCATCCAAGCATTACACCCGACCCCAGCCTTGGGTGGTCGCCCTCGCAAAGTTGCGCTTTCGATTATTAATGAAGCCGAACCGGTCTCCAGAGGCTGGTATGGCTCGCCAATCGGCTGGATCGATCCGCGCCAGAACGGAGCCTTTGCGGTTGCCATTCGGTCGGCGGTAAGTGTCAGTCAAGAGACAATGCTCTATGCCGGGGCGGGTATTGTGGCCGACTCGGTTCCCGAGAAAGAATGGCGTGAAACCCAACTCAAATTCAAGCCGCTTACCGACGCCCTGGGAGGGTTAACCCGCGAATGACAGCACCCAATCGGAGCACGCTGTGGGCTGAAATTTTTGTCGATGAACTGGCACGGGCCGGTCTTCGACATGTCTGCATTGCGCCCGGTTCGCGCTCAACGCCGCTAACCGTGGCTTTTGCTCACCACATCGACATCAACGTCCATTCGCTGCTGGATGAGCGAGGAGCCGGTTTTTTTGCACTCGGTGTGGCATTAGCTAGTGAGCAAGCCGTGGCCGTCGTCTGCACTTCGGGTACGGCCACCTCTAATCTACATCCGGCGGTCACCGAAGCCTATTATGCGCAGGTTCCATTGCTAGTTTTAACCACCGACCGTCCGCCCGAACTGCGTCATAGCGGCTCAAACCAAACCATCGATCAACTAAAAATGTTTGGCGATCACGTCCGATGGTTTGTTGATGTCGGGCTGCCGGAAGCCGACCCACCCGAGGTGACTATTCGCTCGCTGCGCACGCTGGCTGCACGGGCTATAGCCACAGCACAAGGATTATCGGTCGGCCCGGTTCATCTCAACTTTCCATTTCGCAAACCGCTTGAGCCAACACCCGACTCAAACGACATGCTCGATCAACTGCGTCGCAACCGGGTTGATAGCCGTATTAATAACCAACCTTTTACGCTTATCAGCCACGGAAAAATTGCGCCAACAGCCACTCAGCTTGATCTGCTGCTCGATGCTGTTATCAACGCACCGCGAGGGCTGATCATTTGCGGCCCTCGCTGCGATGGAAACGATTTTCCGAGGGCGCTTAGTAAATTGGCCCAGGCAACAAAATACCCAATTCTGGCCGATGCTCTATCCGGCGTTCGCTTTGGGCCGCATCTCAACCAGAATAATGTTCAGGTTTACGGCAGCTATGAAACGTTTATGCAGCCTGAAGTTACCCAGCGGTGGGATGCACCCCAACTGATTTTGCGCTTCGGGGCGATGCCGATTTCAAAATCATTAAGCGACTATTTAGCTGCACAGTCCGATTGTCGGCAAATTGCAATTAGCAACAGTGGCGTCTGGCAGGATGATACCCACAACCTAACCCACTTCATCGAAGCTGATCCGGCTAT
This sequence comes from Anaerolineae bacterium, assembly GCA_020433805.1. Taxonomy (GTDB): domain Bacteria; phylum Chloroflexota; class Anaerolineae; order 4572-78; family J111; genus JAGRBY01. The sequence continues at coordinate 14,078 of JAGRBZ010000031.1, read as the reverse complement.
GACATGCCGATTTATTGCTTCTCAGCTTCGTAACACAAAATTAAGAAATAACTCTTGGGTGGCCCAGTTTGAACAGGCTGAAAAAGAAGCACAAGAAGTTTTCATCAAAAATAGAGATGACAACTATTTTGAAGGAGCCATCCTCACCGATGTGGTTGATCTTCTCTCCGTTGACTCGCTGCTCTATGTAGCCAGCAGTCTACCGGTACGTCACCTTGATCAATTTAGCTGCCCTACACCCAAACACATTCGGGTCTTTGCCAATCGCGGCGCAAGCGGCATCGACGGAACGATAGCCAGTGCCCTGGGCGCAGCGAAGACAACCGAGTATCCATTGGTCTTGGTTATTGGCGATCTCGCCTTTTATCATGATCTCAACAGTCTGCTGGCTTTGCAGCGCTGTAATGTAAAAATAACCATCGTCTTAATCAATAACAACGGCGGCGGTATATTTCACCGGCTGCCCATCGCCAATTTTGATCCACCCTTTACCGAACTTTTCGTTACACCCCATGAATTACAGTTTGAGCCGATAGTGCGGATGTTCGGTGCCGATTATTTTGCCGTATCGACGCGAGATGCGTTTCGAAATAAGCTTGAAGAAGCCATCAAAGCACCCAACTCTTGCGTCATCGAAGTTGCAACCGACGCCGTGTTGCACGAAGAAATGCGTCGAAAAATTGCCAAAAAAGTTGTCAAAAAATTAGCCTAAATAGAAGTTACGCAGTTTAGATTGGTTCAGTCTCCAACTAAGCCTTCAACCGGAGTTCAACCGTTTTACACCTTGATTTAGGCTTAATTTGATCGTTTAAGACTGAACCAATCTTATGTCTTAGTTCAACTGCGTAACTCATACTAAATTCTAAATTTCTATTTTTATCCTACGCTGACTTACCATCATGCTCGACTGGTTAGCCCATAGGGCCAAAATTTCACCGGCAAAAGTAGCGCTGCTCTTTGGTGAGCAGTGCTGGACATATGTCGAACTCAATCAAGAGGTGGCTGCATACTCAGCCAAATTATCAACATATGGTGTGACGACGGGCCGGCACGTAGCCGTGCTGATGTCAAATCGGGTCGAGTTTGTGATCATTATTCACGCTCTAGCTCGCCTCAATGCTACTATCGTACCGCTCAACATTCGTCTCACCGCCGAAGAACTCCGTTGGCAAATCGAGCAGTCGGACAGTAGGCTGCTTATATGCGGCTGCGAAACCGAGGCCACAGCCGCCGACTTAACAAGTCACGTGGCTCAAACACTTTCGGTTGATCCACCATCGACAAACAAGATAGTCGCGTTGGATGACACTCCCGCCGAAAATCTTGCCCACTGGCAAGCTCGCTCTCTACAGTTGGATGGTATTCAAGGCATCATCTATACCTCCGGCACAACAGGTCGGCCTAAGGGCGCGATGTTGCGTTACAGCAATCACTTTTGGAGCGCAACCGCCTCTGCTTACCGGCTTGGAACCGTTGGTGATGATCGTTGGCTGCTCTGTATGCCACTATACCACGTGGGCGGCATGGCCATTGTGCTACGATGCTGCCTTTATGGAACAACCGTCGTGCTGCAACATGGTTTTAATGAAGCCAATGTGCGCCACGCGCTCGACCATCAAGCCGTAACGCTCATCTCCGTTGTGCCGACGATGTTACATCGGCTCCTTGACACCTCTGCCGAGACGTTAGCCCGATCGCGGTTACGCTGTGTATTGGTTGGCGGGGCGGCGGCCACGGCTGAGTTGGTCGACCAATGTATCGCTCTGGATCTGCCGGTAGCAACGACCTATGGCTTAACAGAGGCCGCCTCGCAGGTCGCTACGGCTTCGCCTGATGATGTCAAACGCAAACCTGGCCATGTTGGCAAACCGATTATGTTTTCGTCATTGCGAATAGTAGACACCAAAGGGCAAACGGTAGAAACGGGCACTATCGGCGAGGTGGTCCTTAGCGGGCCAACGGTCATGCACGGCTACTACCGGCAGCCTGAAGCCACCACCAAAACACTCCGCGATGGCGAACTTTATACCGGCGATATGGGCTATCTGGACAACGAGGGCGATTTGTGGATCGTCCAGCGACGCGCGGATTTGATCGTTTCCGGTGGCGAAAATGTGTATCCGGTAGAGGTTGAGGCCGTTTTGCGCCAGCACCCGGCTGTCGACGAAGCCTGCGTTTTCGGCATTGAAGATGTTGAGTGGGGCCAGCGCGTGGCGGCGATGGTGGTTGGCAAGCCAGATATGAATATTTCAGCCCAAGAACTGATGGATTTCTGCCGCGATTATCTAGCGGGGTACAAACTTCCCCGCACTATTCTTTTTATTGACGCCTTGCCACGTACGGCGTCGGGCAAAGTTCGACGCGATGAGGTTCGTCGCCATGTTGTTTAGAAACTTCTCGTTTGTCTTATTTGTTTAACTCTATTATAATGGCGACAGGGTTCTTTCAGATCTTTAAATCCACATAAGGTTAGTCCCTTGAGCCACAACCGTCGTTATCACACTGTAATTTTTGATGTCGGGGGGACCCTGGTAGGCTTCGAAGACGATGCTCCATTTGCTGAATTTTTAGCAACGGTTGACACACCCCACCCTTACGCATCTGCCACGGAATTGCGTCTTAAAATGATTCGCACCCTTTCCATAAGGCGAGATGAAGCTGTTGGTATTGGCCTTGATGACGCCAGTATCAATAATTGGTGGTTGTCTATTTTTCTGGAACTTTTCCCCCAAAATCCCACCTCTGCTCAGCGCATGTGGATGCTTTTCAAAGATAACTACTTTGATAGCAACTTCCCCGACACAATTCCTGTTTTAGAACGCCTCAAAGCCCAAGGTGTTCCAATGGGCGTTATCTCTAATTATGGTACGCATTTGCTTGATCTTCTGCCTAAATTAGAACTTTTCGACTATTTTAACTTTATTATCGTTTCGGCTATAGTAGAAGTAACCAAGCCACACCCCCGAATTTTTGAAATCGCAATAGAAGAAGCTGGTGTTCCCGCCGACCAAATCCTGTACGTTGGTGACAACTATCTCGATGATATTGTGGGAGCAAACAATGTGGGTATGGATGCAGTGCTTATTAATCGACCAGGGCGGAAGCCCGGCACGGCCGCAATGGTAATCGATAATTTGTTTGATATCGAAAAGTTGATCTATCCGAAACAATACTCGGAAAATGAGGCAGAGGAGCAAATAGTCCATGTTAGACAACCCGGTGATTATTGGTAATGGTAGAATAGATTTTCAATCTGCCAATTCAGTTACAGCCAAACTCTCTTATCAATATCACATTCGCACCGATGGTCTTAAATTTTTTAACCCCACCAATCAAGCCATAATTGATGCCTTTGAATTAGTTGAGCAAGTTTTAGGCGGTCAATTTACCCTTAAAGACACCAGTTATGCCCGCCTCCACATTTTTTCCTCTTCGCTGGATACGCCTTTTTCAGCCAATCTTTTATATAATCAAGAAACCCAGGAAATATCTCTAAACATTACCTACAATGAGCCTTTTGGGCCATATGGTGAGGCCATTTTTGAAGCGCTGAACATCGCATTCATCGAGAAGAAAGATGCCTCAAATACAACTTTCTCGGCTACGGGTGAAGTGACCATTAACTTTATCAATCAATCGATTGCTCTGGTCGCCGAATTCGATCCGGTAGCCGGTTTACAATTCAACTATAATAAAGAAAAAAATCCAAGCAACTTGATATTTGATGACATTGGCACACTCGCTTTGGACAGTTTGGAAGTCAAGCACAATAAAACCGGTATTGTACCTCCCCAAGTGCTTTATACCTTTGATGAAAAAGATGGGGAGACGTTGTATGATCAGGCCGGTATCGGAGAACCAATCAACCTGACAATAGAGGATTTAGATGCCGCGACCTGGCTCAAACAAGGAGGTCTGTCGGCGACACCGACCGAACGCTCCCTTATTGCCTCGCCAAATATAAAGAAGGGAAAACCCAATCCCATTTCCGATCTGGTTGCAGCTTGCCAGCGTACGAGCGAACTTACTATTGAAGCCTGGGTCAAACCGGCCAACACGGTTCAGGATGGGCCGGCTCGTATCGTTACCCTTTCACGGAACACAGGCCGGCGTAATTTTACGCTAGGGCAAGGCTTGTGGGGAGAATATCCTTCAGATGTCTACGATGTTCGGGTTCGTACCGAAACGACCAATCGAAATGGACTACCGTCGACCACAACACCGGCCGGTACATCACAAACGGAATTGTCTCAAATTGTCTTTACCCGCAATCAATCGGGCCAAACCAGAATTTATGTAAATGGAATACAAAAGGTTGAAGAAGTTGTTGAGGGTGATTTCTCAAGTTGGGACACGGAACTTTGTCGATTGGGATTAGCCAACGAAATTAGCGGCAAACGACCTTGGTCAGGCGAATATTACAAAGTGGCTATTTACAACCGAGCTTTAGATGCAACGGAAGTTGCCGCAAGTTTTGCCCCTACAATTGTGGCTAAAGGGAAAATGACGCTTGACGAGAATTTCGGCATCGGCCCGAACGAAACGTTCGACACCACTTTTGAGTATAACCTTTTGGATCTTACACTCACTTCTCACGTGAATGTTGCCACCGATATCGCATCTCAGCTTACTTTTGATAAACTAATTTTAGAATGGAGTGTCCCCCCCGGAGAAACAACCTGGCAACTAACCGGTAAGGGACAGGTGAATTTAACGATCTTTGATCGCCCCTTTGAATTTCTTAGTTCGACTCTGCCAAAATAAATGAGGGTTGTTTATTCGGGTTCGATAGTGAAAGTAAGAGGAAATCCTTCTTGCCTGGCCGCATATTGGGCTTTAAACACCTTACTTTTGGCTTCATCAAGGGGCAATGTACAAACGTAGGAATTTCCAGCGCTGTGCGCTTCGTAGGCAATGCGCGTGGCACGAATAAATGTTACCCCAAAAACCGTCACCAAAATATGAATAACAAATTCAAACGTGGTCACATTGTCGTTATGAATGATAACCCGGTAAGGGCGCTCTAACTCTTCATCACTCATGACGATGAATTCGAGATCGATATCCGTATCGGTCTGGGTATCGGTATCCGTGTCCGTGTCCGGCTCAGAAGCAAGGTTCAGACGAAAAAAATCGGCTGACTCTATCGACGTAAACCCATTTTCGTGGGGAGAACACCAGATTGTAAACGTTTTCATTTTCTCCACAGCACCTTTTATTACCCAAAAACTATTTGCGTTTAGAGTGTACTAAGCTCCCAGGCTGATGTCAAGGGGCAGCGCTAATTCGCCCTAACGCCAATCGGGCCAATACCACCACTTCATTATCACCATTCTCAATAGCCAGGTTTGAGGCTTGCTGATAGGCCATAATTGCCTCGCCCCGTCTATCTTGCACTTCAAGTACTTGCCCTAACATCAACCAGGCGTGCGCAATGGTATCATCAATATCCAGAGCCGTGCGAATATCGCCCTCTGCTTTATCCACCTGATTAGTGCGCAAGTAATATTGGGCGCGTCCTACATAAAAATCGGCGGGTTCATCGATTGCCTGCTGTGCCTGCTCGAAACTGTCGTGAGACTCTTGCTCACGCCCCAACGTTTCAAGAAAAATACCTCTCAGAATTAAGAGTGTAACGTCGTTTGGTATCACTTCTCGCGCCGTATCCACCGCAGCCAATGCCCCTTCGTAATCGCCAAGATCAAAGGCATCAAGCGAGCGATTTTCACCTTGCAGCCGGGCAATCGCTTCCGGAGAAGGGGCCAAAACCGTGTTAAAAGCGATAATCAAACCGACAATGACAACAACGATACTTCCGACAATGATCATTATCTGCTTCATGATACGCTTCTGGTGGGCAGCGACCATCTCGTGAATATACCACCACCAGCGCTCCCGAGACGGAGCCGGCTGGGGGCGATACTCGCTTAAAGCTGCCGGGCCACCTAAACCTTTTAGAAACGGTCCAACATACTTTTTAAGATGAGCCTGAATACTCGTAAATCGGCCTCTTTCGGCCTCCAAATCTGCGCCCGTTACTTCGAGTTCGGCAAATAAATCGTAAGCCTGGTCTAAATTGCGCAACGTGGTCAACGCCTGGGTCGGGTTCATCGTTTTAAGTTGAGGTTGGCTATTCTCTAATTGTTGCAGTAAATCGCGCAGTTCATCGGCGGGGTTTAACTTACGGGGGTGAAGATAATCGAGCTTACGCATGGCTTACACTCCGGCTCGATCGAGCATCTGTCGACTGAGTTGATTGTGACGTTCGATAACCGGCGGCAGTTCAAAGGGCAAAAATTGACCGTCTTCGACAACCATCCGGCCATTAATAACAGAGTGCCACACCTGAGTCGGCGCGCAGGTAACTAATCCGGCTACCGGATCGGCCAAACTGCCGGCGTGGCCTAAATCGTCAACGCGAAAAGCGACAATGTCTGCGGCTTTGCCTACTTCTAATGTGCCGATGTCGTCGCGACGTAATACCTTTGCCCCACCGATGGTTGCCAATTCCAGCGCCTCACGCGCCGTAAAGCGATCGGCCCGCGACTCGAAACCGGGCCAGCCAACGCGCTGGAGCAGCATCGCCTGGCGGGTTTCGCCCAGCATGTGGTTGCCATCATTGCTGGCCGAACCATCGACGCCCAGGCCAACACGGACATGGTTGTCGACCATCGCCCGAACGGGTGCAATGCCGGAAGCCAAAATCATGTTGCTACTTGGGCAGTGACAAACGCCGGAACGGGTTTGCGCCAGCCAGTCGATTTCGGCAGCGTTTGGATGCACCATATGGGCAAACCAAACATCTTCACCGGCCCAACCGAGCGACTCGGCATAGGCGATGGGTCTTTTGCCGAACATCTCTACGCAAAAGCGGTCTTCGTCCTTAGTTTCGGCTAAATGGGTATGCAGATTAACCAACGGATAGTGGCGAGCTAACTCTGCCGTTTCGCGCATAAGGTTCTCAGTAACGCTGAAAGGAGAACAGGGAGCCAGCCCAATACGCACCATCGAAAAGGGATCAGGATCGTGAAATGTTTCAATGGCGCGCACACAATCGCGGATAATGTTGGGTTCGGTATCGCAGACGCGATCCGGTGGAAGTCCGCCCTGGCTCTCGCCCAGGCTCATACTGCCCCGGGTTGGATGAAAGCGAATACCCATGTCCTGCGCGGCTTGAATTTCATCGTCAATTTTACTGCCGTTGGGATAAAGATAGAGGTGATCGGCCACTGTGGTACAGCCGCTCAAAACCAGTTCGGCCAGCCCTATTTTGGCACTGACATAAACGCCTTCCGGTGTGAGTTCGGCCCAAATCGGATAGAGAAATTTGAGCCAATCAAATAAAATTTGACCATCACCCGTGCCGATAGTGCGGGTGAGCGTCTGATAGAGATGATGGTGACAATTAACTAAACCTGGCAGCACAACACAACCTTGGGCATCGGTAATGCTATCGCAGCCGTCACGAGCCAAATCCGGTCGTTGCGAGTTGACCCACCTATCAAAATCGTGTGTCGCCCCGATCCACTGGATCTGGTTATTTTCAACCAAAAGCGATCCAAGAGGTATTTCAAGCCGATTCGGATCCATGGTTACCAACACTTCGGCGTTTTGAATCAGTAAAGTTGTCACCTACGTGCTCCACATGGATAGTGATGGGATATCGGAGAGGACTGGCAGCCGTTGTACCAGTGTGCCTACCTCAGCCAAATGTTGAGGTAGACGTTTTACGCGGTTAAAAACCATGGGCCGGGTGGGAGTCGAACCCACACGAGGGTACAAGCCTCGGGGGATTTTAAGTCCCCTGCGTCTGCCATTCCGCCACCGGCCCGTAAGCATACATAATACAATAATTATAGCGTAAAGTCAAACATTTCCACAACGCGCCACAAACTTTTCCAACAAAACTGGAATATTTTGGAAAGAGTTGGTATATTTAAATAATCTAACGCTTTTATCGACTTGTTACACGACTTGAACGTTTACACGCACAGGCTCATCCATTGGACGACATCTACAAAACCAAAGCCCAGCTTATTGGTGAACTCCACGACCTTCGTGGTCAGATAGACATCTTAAAGTCTAGTGAAGCCCTCTTTCGACAGGCCGTTCTATCGATTAGTGATCATATCTACATCAGCGAAGTTGCGGCTCAAACAGCAACTATCATCAATCGCTATATTTCGCCCCATGCCGAACTGTTAACCGGTTATCCGCTTGAGAACTTTACAACCGATTGGAATTTTTGGCCTTCGCAGGTTATTCATCCCCAAGACCAAACCGTGGCGGCTGTCCAAGCGCAGCGATTGGCTCAAGGCGAAAACAGCGAAGTTGAATATCGCCTCATTCGAGCCGATGGCCGCATTATTTGGGTTCGCGACAGCGGCAAGGTACACATCGATCCTCACAGCCAAACACGCACCATCTACGGCGTTGTTAGCGATATTACCCCCCGTAAACAGCTTGAAGCGCAACTGGCTACTATCTATCAGTTAGGTCAAGAACTTACCCTGCTCCGCAAGGAAACTGATATATTCAAGCGCGTGTTAGAAACCACAAGCCGACTTTTAAATCTTAAAAAGGCCGGCTATGCGTTGGTGAATCCCGACAATGGGTATCTTACCTACCACAATCAGTTTGTTGATAATCAATGGATAAATATCAACCACCACGCTCCGCCTCATGCTTGCGATAACGTCGATTTAACGACCATCGAAAGTAAGCAAGCTGTGCATTTGATTATGCCCACATCAAACGGTCATGACAACATTATTAATGAAGGCAAACGCGCTTTGTTATGTGTCCCCATGAAAGTAGGTACTCAAGTTATCGGCATTCTACGCTTGGAACGGGACAAATCCAGTACATTTTCCATGAAAGAGCAGCAATTACTACAGACATTAGCCAACCAAGCTGCGGCTGCTGTGGAAAATGCCCGCCTTTACCGGGAAATCGGTCAGCGTGTCGAAGAACTCGTTTCAATGAACATGATTGGTCAGGCTATCACCTCAACCCTTAACCTGCCCGAAACGCTCACGATTATAACCGACCATGCTGTGCGTCTTTTTAACGCCATGTCGGCATCGGTAGCACTTTATGATAAAGGGTCCGACCAGCTTTATTTTGCAGCCGCCTCGGGTGCAAAAGCCGATTTTGTGCTGGGCAAAAAGTTGGCGATTGGACAAGGGATCGCCGGGTGGGTTGTGCATTACAACGAACCGGCCCTGGTTCCGGATACGACAAAAGATGCCCGCTTTTCTCCAGCGATGGATCGGCAGAGCGATTTTTCGACGGAATCGATTCTCTGTTTTCCACTACAAACCAAATCCGGCCCGATCGGTGCTATCGAGATCATCAACAAAAGAAACGGGCCATTCAATCAGACCGATATGCGCTTGATCGGCTGGCTCGCTATGCCGGCGGTCAATGCTATCGAAAACGCACGCTTGTATGAAGCCCAACGTATTGCGCGTGAGCAAGCCGAGGTACTGCGCGACGCTACGAGCATGCTCACATCGGTGCTTGACCCCAGTCAAGTCTTGGAGCGAATACTCATCCATCTTGAGCGGGTCGTTCCTTTTGATACCGCATGCGTTTTTCTAAAAGAAAATCAATCGCTCCGCGTGGTCGCGGGTCGTGGCCGGCATATCACCAAAAAACAGGGTATTGACCCTATTCAACATTCACTTGACGATGCCTTATATCAACGCATCGAGCAATCGAAGCAACCTGTAATTTTGCCCGATGCCCGGCTTGATAACCATTTCTTAGCCTGGGGCAACGGCCGTGGTGCGATTCGAGGCTGGATGGGTGTTCCATTGGTTGTTCGAAACGAAGTCATTGGCTATGTCACACTCAATAGTCACCAGGTCAATGCTTATAGCGAGAATGACGCTCATTTGGCCCAAGCCTTTGCAAATCAAGCTGCTGTAGCCATTGAAAACGCACGTCTATTCGAACAAGTTAGCATCGGACGAAGACGCTTGCAGTTTTTAGCCCATCGCCTGGTTGAAATTCAAGAAAAAGAGCGCCGGTATGTAGCCCGGGAACTGCATGACGAGGCTGGTCAGGCCCTGGCTTCTCTCAAAGTAAAAATACGCTTATTGGAAAAAGATCTCGACAATCCCGAAGCTATCTCCCAGCACCTGGTCGAGTTAAAACAAACCACCGACAGCGTTTCAGAAAACTTACACCGGCTGGCGATGGACCTTCATCCGGCCACCCTGGATCATTTGGGTTTGATTCCGGCGCTGCGCCACTATGTTGAAACATTTGGCAAGCAACACGGCTTGATTTTGCATTTTGAAACCGTGGGATTAGATGAAAAACGTTTGCCGCATCCTGTCGAAATCAACATTTACCGGATTATTCAGGAGGCGCTGGCCAACATTGCCCGTCACGCCCATGCCACACATGCCTCGGTACTTATAGAGCGGCGCGGGGCCTCTATTATTACCATTGCCGAAGATAACGGCAGCGGTTTTAATCCGGATGATGCCACCCGCACCGGAAGTCGGCTGGGCCTACTGAGTATGCGTGAACGGGCCGAAATGATGAACGGTGTTTTTGAGATTGAAAGCAGTCCCGATATCGGGACAACCATTTATGTGGAGATTCCCTATGTTAACCAAAATTCTCATCGTTGACGATCATGGTGTCCTTCGAGCCGGCTTGCGCGCTTTACTTAGTGCCGAGCCTGATCTGGAAGTATTGGGCGAGGCCGGTAACGGAGACGAAGCTTTAAGCCTGGCCCAGTCACTAAACCCAGACGTTGTATTGCTCGACCTCAGCATGCCGGGTGCAAGCGGCATCCACGTCGCCCGCCAACTCAAGCAGCAGCAACCCCACATCCGCACGCTCATTCTAACGGTGCACGAGGATGACACACTGGTCCGCGAGGCCATTCGCGTGGGCGCATCGGGCTACATCGTCAAAAAAGCGGTTGAGACTGAACTCATCGACGCCATCAAAGCCGTCTCCAGAAATGAGCTGTATGTCCATCCGGCTATGACACGCGCTTTGATTGGCGGTGTGGCCCCTAAGGCCGAGGAGGCAGAAAGAGCCGTGGATATTCTGACGCCGCGCGAAACGGAAGTTTTACGCTTTATTGCCCAGGGATATACCAACAAACAAATTGCTGAACTGTTAAGTTTAAGTGTGCGAACAGTAGAAAGTCATCGCTCTAACCTTATGGGAAAACTCGGCATGAGTACCCGGGTTGAGTTGGTACGGTACGCGAAAGAAAACAAAATTATCAAAAATTAGCCCAAAGGATAGCCAACACTATGAATGCTCCTTCAGAAAAACGAATCTTAATTGTCGATGACGAACCAAAAGTGGCTATTGTTCTAGCCAGCAGCTTACGCAAGATGGGGCCTCACTTTAATGTCGAAACTGCCGGCAGTGGTCAGGAGGCGCTCAAAAAGATTGAGCAAATTCACTATGACTTGATGCTGACCGACTACAAAATGCCCTCGATGACCGGTCTTGAGTTGTCGGCTCAGGTGCGCAATCACGCTCCCGGTACCCAGATTGTTTTGATGACGGCCTACGGCACGGTAGAGTTACGTCGCAAATTGGCAGAACTTGGCGTGCATGGCTATATCGAAAAACCGTTTAAGGTTGCGCAACTCCGCAAAATAGTGATAGAAACTATTGGTCAGGATGAACCAGAAGAAGCTCCAACGCCCCCTCAACCTCAATCCAAATCCAAACCTAAAGCTGAGACCGATCCTGTCATCGACCCTAACCACAGTAAATCTGGAATTGCGGCCCTACAGCAGACACTCCAAAAATTACTGCGCAATGCCCATGCTAGCTGTATTATGCTGCTCAACGCCAGCGGTTATCCTGTGGAAACTGTAGGCCGAACGGAAGGGTTCGATGTTAGCAGTTTGGGTGCTTTGGCGGCGGCTAACTGCTCGGTCTTTAAATCGAACTATCACGAAAGCGACAAATTCAACCTATACTCGTACGATATCAATGGCGATCTCTTTCTGGCCGTTATTTTTGGCATCAACACCAAACCCGGTATCGTCTGGTATTACACCAAACAAACCGCCGAGGAATTGGTGCCCTTAGCCCAGCATTATGCTAACTTTAAAGGAACGTCAACGTTTGAAATTCAAGACGATTTCAGAGAAAGTTTTCTACACGAACTTGACACGCTCATGGACTCTTCATTTACTGATCCTGAAATCACGCTCCCAAAAAGCGTGCCGGATAAACCGGCAACCTCGCCATCACCTACTCCCCCCGTATCCCCCCCTGCTAAGAAAAAAAGAGTTGCCGGCTCTATGAGCTATGAAGATGCTGTAAAAGCCGGTTTGGTGCCGCCCAATATCCTTAAACGGGAGGGCTAATAGAAGGTTGGCTACCTGCAATATGAAATAATTTGACACTTCTTGGACAGTCTGTTATCCTCCCGTGTTGAAACTTGCTCACTATTTGGCCTTCTGTGCAGGAGGCCGTTTTTTGTCTAAAAAACATGAAACTTGCAGTTCTGGCCGATATCCACGCCAATATTGTTGCATTAGAAACCGTCGCGCACCATATCCAGCAGTGGCAACCGGATCACATCATTGTGGCGGGCGATACCGTCAACCGTGGCCCGCGCCCGCTTGAATGTTTGCAATTTGTTCTTGAAAAAGAAAAAACCGAGGGATGGCAGCTCATCAAAGGCAATCACGAAGATTACGTCATCAACTTCGACGATTTTGATGAATCTAGCCCTGTGCTGGAACGCGAACTGTATCGCAGTGCTTACTGGACCTATCAACAGCTTCATGAAGATGTCTCTGCGCTAAAAAATATGGCGACTCAGGTTGATGTCTATGCCCCCAATGGCGAGCGTGTTCACATAGTTCACGCTTCTGATCGCAGCAACCGCGACGGTTTTTTTGTCAAAAGCACCGATGATCAGCTTCGCCAAAAAATGTGTGTGGATACCGAAGAACCTCCGGCTGTGTTTTGCACCGGACACACCCACTGGCCCTTTACCCGCTGGATCGATAACACTTTAGTGGTCAATGTTGGCTCAGTCGGTCTCCCGTTTGACGGCGATCAGCGTGCCGCTTATGCGCAAATCACCTGGCAGGCCGACCAGTGGCAGGCCGAAATTATTCGTCTTGACTATGATTGGCACCAAACCGAGCAAGATTTTTTCGAGACCGGCTTTTTAGAGGACGGCGGCCCGTTAGTCGAACTTATTCTTGATGAACTACGCATCGCCCGACCTCACTTGTTTCGCTGGACTCAGCAGTATGAACAAGATGTACTGGCCGGCACAATTACCATCGACGAAACCGTGCCTGTTTTCTTAGCCAAGCGGCATGCCGAAATTGATGGACATTGATCGTCCTGAAATAGCTTTTAGCCAAAAATATTAAGACCAACGATCTATTATGAGTTACGCAGTTAAAGGCTCTTGTCTCAAAATCGACCATGAATTACACAGATTACACGAATTGAAAAACAAAAATTAGTGAAATTCGTGTAATTCGTGGTTAAAAATATTTCAACTGCGTAAGTCGTATCTGTATTAAAAATACTATACAATTTCAGTCGAGAGAGGAGTGTAGCGTATCCGTAAGGTACGTGTATTTCCCTTTCCCGACCACTTGGAGCATGTTTACCCATGATGGATAACATCAAACAAAAACAAACCCAGCCGTCGATGATGTCTCTCAAAACGGAGCCGGATGCCGTTCTCCTCATCGGCCACGGCAGCCGTGACCCCGAAGCCATTGCCGAGTACAACCAATTTGCCGACCTTCTGGCCGATCATCTCAAACTACCTGTTCACGCTTGTTTTCTCGAATTTGCCGATCCGCCCATTGTCGAAGGCATTCGGGCCTGTGTCGAAAGCGACGCCAAACATGTTGTGGCCCTGCCGCTGTTCCTTGGCCCGGCCGGTCATCAGAAAAATGACGTTCCGGCCATCATCAACTGGGCCAAAGGCGAGTGGCCGCAGATCAATTTCAAGTACGGCACCCCGCTGGGCGCACAGCCGCAGATTATCGATGTCCTGGCCAAGCGTGCTGATGAAGCCATCGCCCGCAGTTCGCGGGATATTCCGG
>JAGRBZ010000318.1 GCA_020433805.1 Anaerolineae bacterium | reverse complement strand
ATAGGCCGTCTACTTGGGTTTTAATACAACGTTGATAAGGAAACTGGACCCATCTATCTTTAAAATGAGAATTGCTGGTTCACTTAGATAGGAGTGTATCAGCGAACGTTAGTTAGGCTTTTGAGGTAGTCACATACGAGTTTAGGATAGTCTGTCTTCCAATGAGGGGTTAATTCGATATGCCCGTGTTTAATTCCATCCGGCTTTGTAGAGTTTTTGTTTTGGAAGACCTGAACACCACCCCACCTATAAATATAAAAAATGTCCTCAAGCGCGATATCATAAAACTGAACCGCGTTGGGGTATTTGCGCTTAAATTGAGTCTCAATTTCCTCTTTGTAAAAATGCAGCTTTTTATTAAAGGTATAGCCGCGAACATTGTCGAACCACTTGCGGGTTAGGCAACTACCGCTATGGAAGATGTTTTGCCGGGGCAATCTTAACGCACCATTACTCCAGACAAAGGCTTTGGTCGGTTTGAAAAATCCCTTCCGTTCACAAAATTTCTCAATTGAAAATGAGATACAATGGGGTAGGTAGATACCGTCGTCGTCCCAGACAAAGATCAGGTCGTGAGCGCAGAGGGCAATTGCCGCGTTACGCTTTTGGTTAGGCGCGAAAAACTGTTTTGAGAGATTGACTATTCGTATCTCCGGGTGGTCAAACTTCAAAAGTTGGTCTGCGTTATCGTTCAAGATAACAAGCTCTTTTTGTCCCTGATAATCCTGTTGCAAAAAGGAGTAGATCGCCTCCTCAAGCAGTTCCGGTTGGTCCTGAGGCAAGCAGACGCAACTGACAGGAGGCAAGGTTCCTGAATTTTTTCTACTGCTTGAGGAGGTAAGTTTGGTTTTGGGAGAAGCAGAAACTCTGTTTTCTGTTTTGGAAGCTATGATCTGCTGCTCTGTTGCACGAAACTCGGCCAAGACGCTATCGATGGCCACACGATTAGGCTGGTCATCTTCCAGTTCACTCAAATCTACCCCCGTGATAACCTTTTCCACCATATCCGCTTTCCGTAAGAGGTGCTGCTCAACGTGAGATTCCAACAGCTCTGGCGGCAAGAAAAACCATTCATTCAGATAAATCTCAATCTCATCATTATTCAACACCGCACTGGCTCTTTTGCCACATTGCTTGGGAAAATGCACGGGATATCCCGATCGCCATAAATTTAATTCACGCGATAACTTTTGATATTTTTCTCGCCAATGGTGAGAATTTACTATATAAAAGTGGTACAAGAACCCTTGTGTTTTTGTTGAAATGGGTATTTGGGCAGGCCGGTAGTTGACCCCTTGTGCCCGCACCCACAGGTGGGAGTTCAGGCATTGAATATCTGCATTCGTTCTGACTATGCTCTTCCCCTGGCTGGCAAGTCTACCTTCCCAATCTACAGTTTGCCCGGTGAGAGGGTCGCACATTATTTGGGAGCGACAGTTGCGGCTCTGAAAAAACTGTTGTTTCCAAAAAGGATCATTTTGGTCAGGTTTTCCCGGCACCACATTCCAACTCCGAAAGAATATGGCCTCGGTTTCGGGCGACACTGTGGCTAACATTGAAGGCAAGTGACCAGCATTCAGAATTGTCTCCAGGGGAAACTCTGTCAAATCGAAATCTGTATTCTGAATCGTTGACCGATTATTGGCACACACAAACTCGTCTACATCAATACACAGCAACCAGTCAAAACCCTCTGCTTGCGCCATACGCCAGGCATGATCTGCGCATACCCTGAATAATTCGGAATAGTAAGGCGATATGGTATGCAACCTGTCGTCCAATATGATGGGTTCGACCCATAAGAATGATTGGGCAATTTGTAAGGAGGCGTCATTACAACGGTCAAGAAATATGTACGCTCGCGAAACACCAAGCGCACGATGATAACGCAAATTAGCCTCCAGAAACCTCTCTTCATTGTGAAGGCACAGCATCATTGCTGTTTTGGGAAGAGGCTGATTTTTGAATGCCTTAAACGCTTTCTGCAAGATGTTCATGGTGATTATACTCCCGACCGAGTAATCTCTCGGCCTGCTTGATATCGGGTGACAGTGTGTCGTTGTATATCCGGTCAAGGCCAAAAACTACCAGAATGTCTATAGCTCGTTTAATCTGATCCTGAGTTAATTCTTTACGCCAGCCACTAACTAGATCTGCACCGGTAATGATGGCGCTGTGTCCACGGCTGGTACGTGAGGGCGTTTTGAGTATCGCTTTCAATTCCGGATCGAGATTGGTTGGCTCACCCAGATATGAGAAAAGGCGGCTCAATTCACGCTCAGGATTGGTGCAAAGCTCTTCATAAAATATCAGATGTATCTGCCGATTATTCAGTTGTTTGAATGGCACATAATGTAGAATAGACCAGTTTAATATATAGCGTTCAAATACACTATCGGCTTTTTCGATGGTATGTTCATACCCGGAAAGGTGGTCCCGGCAAAGCTCAGGCTGAGAAAAGAAAATTTCAGGATCCTGCGGCCAATTCCATCGCTTTAACCTCATCTTGGACAATGCAACCGCACACGGATGACGCAGGATCATAACTTTTTTTACGTGCGGAAATTGGACATCAACCCAGTTGAGGAACAGATGGGCGTGAATATCTTTGACGAGCAAGCCGCTGTGACTCTTATACAGATTATGGCGGTTAACGCGGGGATGTTGAAGTTGACCGCTAAACACAACTCGCCCCCTGTCAAGAAAATATTTACTGGTATTGTTGGGCCTGATGTACTGAAATTTCATAAATTTTTTCGTCCAAGGTATCAGGGTCGGATGAAAAGGTTCAAACATATAGCGGTATTGTTTACGGCTGTTGATTAGGTTAGAAACCCAAGTGGTACCGCTTCTACCGTCGCCGACAATCCAAATAACCTCTTTTGGCTTTTTGCGCTTAGAATTCAGGTGAAGGCTCAGGTGAAAGTTCAAATGAACAAACAGTTTTACCAAGCCATTTCTTAATTTCATAGGATTTTTCTCAAGTGCCCGACAGAATTGATGGTTCAACAACAAGGATAAAAATGAGGAGACACCGCCTCCGTCCTGCGGGACTACTCTTAATTGATCACAGTAGCTTTACCTGTTTCTCTCAGCTCCAGATATTCTTCCAGCAGTTCAATCACCACTCTCTGATACTGCTCATTATCGATCTGGTTGTATTTTTTATCTTCAAAAGGATTATTCTGCAGATCAAAAAGAGCAATAGGTTTCAGATCTTTCACGTTTTTTTTATCAGGAGCCAAAAGTATTAACTTCCATTCATTCTTACGAATTGCATAATGAGGACCATGAAGCGACTGCTGTAGGATAACCTCATGTCCTTTTGCTTTTGGGTTTCCAAAAAACAGAGGCAACAGATTAAGGGAATCCTTTACAACATCTTTTGATAATTTCTGTTCGGTAATGGCAGCCATAGTAGCCACAATATCATGAGCAACAATAGGCTCATTTGATTCAGTAGCCGGTTTGATACTATTTGGCCACACTGCAATAAAGGGGACCCGGTCTCCTCCTTCATAGATTCTGCCTTTAAAACCGCGCAGTCCATTTGAAGAGTCATGCCCAGCCTTAGCTAAAGCAGGGGTTGGAGAAAGTCCACCATTATCTGAAGTCAATATCAATAACGTATTTTTATAAACGCCGGTTTCTTTCAGGCATTTGATAATCATACCTATCTGGACATCAAGTTCATGAACCATATCGCCCTGAAATTGGGGCGTACTGCCGGCTATAGGTATACCATCCAGTTCTTTTGGAGGCGCATGAGGCTTATGAACCGCCTGGGTGCAATAATACATAAAAAACGGCTGGTTTGGGTTATCAGCAGTCTGCTTTTTGATATACTTTACCGCCTTTGAGGCAAGTATAGGCCCAACCTGCGTTGGATCCCAGTTTGAATCGCCAATTGCACCATAATAATCTTTCTTCACCTCGGATAATCTATGCTGCTCAGAACCAACCCATTCCAGTTTGGAACTCTCCTCTAAAGGCATCCATTTACTATTTTCATAAAAGGCAAAAGGTCCCCCCTGTATCCCTCGGGGTAATTCCAAAGCATAATCAAAACCAAAATAATTGGCTGACTT
The DNA here is from genome assembly GCA_020433805.1 of Anaerolineae bacterium. Taxonomy (GTDB): domain Bacteria; phylum Chloroflexota; class Anaerolineae; order 4572-78; family J111; genus JAGRBY01. The sequence goes on along the minus strand of JAGRBZ010000318.1, from coordinate 5,810 downwards.
GTACAACTGTATATAATCTTCCGCTTTTATACTTTCTCGGTCGATACTCTTGCCTGTATCTTTTTCTTTTAATTGTCCACCGCACCCCCATTTTCCGAAAAAAGCGGTAGCGTAACCGCCTTGTTTGGCAATTCGGGCACTGGTTGTGTATTTTGGTTCTATGCCGGGGTCCTTCCATGGCAACCACACTCCGAAGGGGCTTTCATTTCGAAACGAATAATTCCCTGTCAGCATAGAAAAGCGACTGGGCGCACAGAGAGAGTTGGGGGCATGCGCATCATTAAATCGGATTCCGTCAGATATCATCTTATCAATATTGGGCGTAGGAATAACGGGCGTCTTACCTGTCCTTTGTTTATGGTAAAATCCGATATCTCCCAACCCGACATCATCTGCAAATATCACAACAAGGTTAGGTTTAGACCTTAACAATTCGTTACTATTGCAGGAGATAAACGGGATTGAAAGTAACCCTGCCATACCCATTTTAAGGAAACTTCTTCTACTTATCTGACGTGTGACTTTCATTTTTACCTGCCGCTCTTTTTCAAAGAGGTATAACCTGTCGGCGATGAAAAGCCAGCTCATCTCGCCCGCCTTAGAGTTGCGGGTCTTTTTTCAGAGCACGATAGTCCTTATAGAACGACACCGACAATGAAAATCTTTTGCTATCGGCTAACTGCTATCGGCTAACCGCTAACTGCTATTTTCACAGGAGATTTTAGAGCTTCAGCGGGCTAACCATTCACTACAATCCCAATCCAGCATATGCTCCAATTCTTTTATCTCAAATTCATAAAGTTCTTTCAAATATGCCCTATCTGCATCGGCCATCGAAGTTACATAGGATTTGGCATTAACGATGTGAGGTTTTATATCCGGCATTTTCGTAACTCCTAAAAAATCACAGACTTGATTAAGCGTGGTTTGTGGGTCATTTTTCAAGTGCTCACTTTTTAAGAAAAGCGTCTGTTCTTTAGGGAAATAATGCCAGATCCGTCTGAGCTGCTCGGTGTAAAACCCCCGATCGACATAGGCGTAAACTCTGTGTTGAAGCGGCAAAACCTCTTTAACTCTTTGGCTTTCAGCTCTGATGGCTTCCTGAAATGATAAAAATTCTCTTTTACGAAAGCGCTCCATATTCCAGGCCGAAAAAGCTCTGTCGATCGGGTTGCGGAGAATGATGATGAGTTTCATAGCCGGGTTATATTCCCAAATTCTTCTGGGCGCATTGTACCAATACATATAATTCGGCGTGGCCTCGCCGCACAAATATTGTAGTGGTCGGGGTGAAAAGAAAGAATGGTACCGATTATAATCTACCGGTCTGCCGGCAAAAATGGTTTCATCATCAAAAAAGTGTAGCTCTTTTTTTTTAGCTATACACAATTTTGGATGAACCTTAAGATATTTATTTAAGGCGCTGGTACCGCTTTTTTGCGCACCGGCAATCAAAAATTTCACCTTCATATTTTTTCCTAACTGTCAGGCTTCTTAATCGATCAACCACGCACTGCAATCCCACCCCAACAGTCGTTCCAACTTTTTGATTTCAAATCTGTAGATATTTTTCAAGAAAGCTCTATCCTCTTTTGACAATGGAGAGGCATAGGGAGTGGAAAAAACATTTTTCACGGGTAGTCTGTCAATTCTTGCCACCCCAAGAAAATCACATACTTTATCCATCGTTGCTTGCGGTTCGTTTCGCAGCGCTTCAGTTTTGAGAAACAGCGTCTGCTCTTTAGGAAAATAATGCCAGATTCTTCTGATCTGTTCGGTGTAAAAACCCCGATCGATATAACGCTCCTTAAACTGTAAAGGTAATGTGTGAGGCGGTTTGCGTACTTCTATCTCTAATGCATCGCGAAATGACCGGCGCTCTCTTTTATTAGCCGGTCGCATACGTCGCATATTCCAATGAGAAAAAGCTCTGTCGATTGGGTTGCGGAGAATGATGATGAGTTTCATGGCCGGGTTGTATTCCCAAATCCTTCGGGGCGCATCGTACCAATACATACATTCCGGCGTGGCCTCACCGCATAAACGTTGTGGAGGGTGGGGTAAAAAGAAGCTGTGGTATAAATCGTACTTATCTCCCAAAAAATCATCTGGGTCTGCAATATGGCATCCCGCCAGGCCAAACCATGGAAAAAACCTTTCGGGCGAACTGTAGTCTACAGTGGCTTCATTAAAAATTCTTTCATTATCAAAGAAGTGAACCTCTTTTCTTCCGGCCATACAGATTTCCGGCTGTAGTCGAAGATATGCATCCAGGGCACTGGTGCCACTTTTTTGCGCACCGGCAACCAGGAAATCTACTCGTATGTTTTCGATTTTTCCGTTAGAACTCTGAAATCTGTTAGGGGTAACAGGCGTTGCCAGATAATGTTTTACTTGTTGGGCGTAGTCAAATTTCCAATGGGGGTTTAGTTTTATAGGCCTACGTTTGTTTTTGCCTGATTGTGCGCCTCTTCTGCGCAAACGGAGCGGGCGGTTATGTGACTTGTACTGCCACCTGTAGATACAATAGACGTGACCTGGTTCGGTATCGCAGAGGTTGGCTGAATTCTTGTTCGTTGGTTTGAATTGATGTTCAAGCTCCTGATCGTACCCAAAATCGATCATATAATCATAGCCCCGCACCTGATCAAACCGATCACGAGACCAACAACTACCATTATGAAATACATTTTTCTGGAGACCGCTCAATCTGCCATTTCCCCACACAAAGGCCTCATCCAGCTTAAAGAAACCGATTGTTTCATCAAAATTCTCAACTGAGAATGAGAGGCGATGGGGTAGATAAATGTCTTCCTCATCCCACATAAAAATCAGGTCGTGGCAACAAAGCGAAACAGCTGCATTACGTTTTTCGGCATCGGTGCGGAAATGTTGGGAAAGGTTAAAAATTTTTACCTCAGGATGATATAATTGTAACTTTTGTCTTTTATGATCATTAAGAACGATAAGTTCTTTTGGGCCTTCATAGTCTTGTTTTAGGAAGGCATAGATTGCTTCTTCAAGCAGTTCTGAGCGGCCATAAGTCAGACAAATGCAGCTTACCGGAGGAGTATCATTCATCATCTCACCGCTATTTTTTTTCTCTCACAAATGCCAGCAACGCTTTATAAGATTCTTTATACCCAAACACTTCCACATCAGCTCGAAAACGATTATAAACCAAATGAACTAACTCCTCAGTATAATAGGTCCGGTAATCCTTATAAACCCCTCGCTTTGTTGAGGATTTCATTTTATGAGGCAGTTGAGGATCAAACTCAAAACGTTTGGCAATGGTCAGCCAATCTTCAGCCAGATTTTCAAACCGGCCAAGAAAATCTACTTGTAATTCACCGTGATGATAAAGCTTGGCAAACTGACTCTGAAAATGCCCATTAATGAGGCAGTCAGGACATTTCACCACCTCAGCGACAAACTCGCTAAAACTTATATCCGTGGGTATCGTACTAAAATACTCTCGCTGTTGCCGGGGTTTGCTAATAATTTTGTCTCGATAACCGGAAACCAATCTATCAAAAGGGTTACGTACAAAGGAGAACTTAAAAAAATTCTGATGTTCATTTTTAAGATGCCCAAAGTATATGTGAGGCCACGCTTTATGAACATTTTCATGAATATGATACGGTTGCATCATCGCGGTTTTTATGGAGGTACAGGCGACTTTTGCGGTGCTTATGTATGCTAATTTCCTGTCCTCAAATATATAAAAGCGTCGTGGGCCACCAGAACCATAACGGGTCAGTTTTTTCCTGGTTTTAGACGATAGCTCCGGCAACGATCTGTCAATGTTATCGACTATTTCAGAGGCCAGATGATCTTGAACAAGTTTTGAATAATCTACCTGCCAATGTGGACTTAATTGAATCTCTCCTGAGGGCGGATGTGGCTTGTTGGTTACATAGTTTAACCCTCTAAAAATATAAAATATCTCATCAGCCCTTAGTGCATCATAGCGAGGTTGCTCTGTTGTGCGTAGTAGTGGTTTAAAGATGACCGAAGTTCGATCTACTTTTCTAAAGCCGCCCACCTGGTCAAATAACCGACGAGACCAACAACTCCCCTGATGAAACAAATTATGATAAGGACCGCTCACCCGCTCATTTTCCCAGATAAAAATCGTAGACGGCATAAAATGTAAATAATCGTCTGCTTTTGCTATTTTTTTTACGGATACAGAGACACGATGAGGCAGGCTGATATCCGCTGCATTCCAGACAAGAATCAGATCGTGTGTACAATAGGTAACCGCCGCATTCCACTTTTTACACCCGAACTGAATCTGTTGGGGCAGGTTAACAATTTTGACCTCAGGATGGTCAAAAGCCAACATTTGGGCTGGATTATCATTCAAGACTATGAGTTCTTTTTGTCCGTCATAATCTTGTTGAAGAAATGAATGTATCGCTTCCTCAAGGCGTCCCGGATATCCGGTATTTAGGCAGATACAACTGACCGGAGGCAAATTGCTTAAGATTACTCGCTGGTTATGTGCTCGTTTATTTTGTTTCCACCGAAAAATTTGATGCCATGGTAAACGACGGTCGGCAAACCCATACCTCATAAGAAAAGGCATGGTGTGCTGTTTATGCAACCGACTAATGAGCATATCGTCTATAATACCGTCCATTACAGCATAGGCGGCTGTAGTAGAATTACATCGCAGGAGGAGGGAATGATTTAGCCTGCTCATTTCTCTGCACCTCAAACTTTCTCGGCATGAAGAAATTCGCGAACCCTATTTGTATAATCGATTTGCCAGCGGGGTTCTAACTCAATATGACCCAGTTTGATGCCCCCCTGTTCTGCTTGGCTTTGTACAAAAGCGGCTACTCTGTCATACGCATTACCCGTTTCATCACCAGCAAAGTCACTCAAATGGTATGCGTTATTTCCACCCTGACGGTAAATGTAGTAAATGTCCTGAGCCGCGATGTCATTGATTATCACATCCTGAGGATCCTTCTCAAATTGTGTCTCAAGCTCTTCATCATAACCATCATTGATATGCGCATACCCCCGCACACTGGTAAATAATGAACGCGTCCAACTGCTGCCTCCGTGAAACCGGCCCAGAACAGGGCCGCTCAACTGTTGTCCATTCCAAACCCATACCTTGTTAGATCTAAAAAACGCTTTGTGTTCTTTAACATTAAAATAGGGGCTGATGTTGTTACGATAGATCTGCTTAACGACATAGGACAACCGATGGGGCAAATAAATATCGTCATCATGCCACACAAAGATTAGATCATGGCTACAGAGGCCTACCGCCGCCTTATATTTTTCACCCAGAGTGCGCAGGCGTTTGGGAAAATTGATGATTCGCACTTCAGGGTGGTCAAACGCCAGAATTTGCTGCTCAAAATCGTTCAAGATAACCAATTCTTTTGAGCCTCGATAATCCTGTTTGATAAAACTGTAAATTGCTTCCTCAAGCAAATCTACCCGACCATAGGTTGGGCAGATACAACTAACCTGGGGTTGTTTAACCCGCGTTGGGCCAATCAAACCACGTAAGATCCTCTTCGTTTTCTCGGGCAATTTCTGATAGACACTGTACATATACCGAACTGTTTCCGGAAAGGCATCCAGAGCATAAGTTTCTATTTTTTCCATAAGTTACGTCGTCTTTCTCGTTAGTAGCTCTGCACACAATCGTGGTAGCATGAGACCCCAGGTTTTTCTTGAACATGAGACCTGCAAAGGCGTCTATGGGTGCTCAATTGGGCAACATGCTTACAATTTAGGCAAAAACCTGGGGTCTTTACCGCTCTCCACGGTTTAATGTT
>JAGRBZ010000317.1 GCA_020433805.1 Anaerolineae bacterium | reverse complement strand
GTTTCGATGTTATGCCTTTTTACGATCTATTGATGGTTTGCTATGTTAGTTTTTTACGATGTATTGATGTACGACAGTTAGCGGTTAGCCGATAGCCGATAGCAAAAGATTTTCATTCTCGTTGTCGTCCTATAAGGACTGTCTGACTCCTTTGAAAAGTAAGAAGTAGGGAGTAAGGAGTAGGGAGTGATCACTCCCTACTCCTTACTCCCTACCCCGAAGCCAACAATGGGGAGTTCTCCCGATGTTTTCCCGACCTGATGGCGATATACTGATGACAGTTAATCAAACCAAATCAGTATTATCACATTCGAAAGGAAAGGGAAATCAAAATGTCTAACAATCGTGTATTGCAGTTAGTCGCAGTTGTCGTTATGGTGATGGCGCTCGCTGCCAGTGGAATAGCTGTAAGATCGGTGCGTGCTGCCGAGCCAGCGGTTCCGTTAAAGGCATCTATTTCAGGCACGGTGTCGCTGACAAGTGAGACGACCTTCGCGCTCGATGGCACCGTCAAGGCCAATCATATCGGGAGTATGAACGACTACCAGGCCAACGGCGTGTTCACGGGCGAAAACACCGATACCTTGACAGAGACTCTGACCGCAGCCAACGGCGACACGCTCACCATTCTGTGTAATCAGACTCTCGAAGCGATCAGCCCCGGCATATTTCGCGGGACGGATACCTGGACCATAATCGGTGGAACGGGCCGTTTCAGCAACGCCAGCGGTTCCGGCACCGGCGAGACCCAGGTTAACCTCAACACGGGTACGTTCACCAAGGATCTGACCGGCGCTATTTCCTACTGAGCACGCGCGCGGATACTATCGCCTCAGGTAAAAAAACAAGACCCTCCCCATCGGATCGAGGTCCGGGCGGGGAGGGTCTTGCCCGTTTTTACGTTCGGCAATTCACGCTGTTGATCCTGTGTTGGATTTCAAGGTCATTTTACGGTGCGCTCAGTGGGCGGCTCCGTCGTGTCCGTCCGCAGCGCCTTTCTTTACCATCTTCTCAAAGGAACAAGTGCCTAACGCACCCGCCTAAGTCGACCCCGTGCAGCGATTGCCTAACGGCAACCCCAATGTGGCAAAATCAACTTCAACGAAAAGCGCCGTGTCTGGGTTGATACTGAACAAGTAAGATACGTGTTTAGCGTACCACCAACAGCATCGTCATGGAGACCTTGGGCTGGGTACCTATTGTGTTAGGCCAAAATAATCGTTAATTTTGAGCAGAGGTGATTGGAGCAGTTGATTGAAGCATAGCAAAGCCAAAGAACAAGCTTGCATCATTGCTCCCCATCACCGTTGGCAAAATACCGTTCCACTTTTCAACAGAACGAAGTTGAATAATTTCAGGGCTTAGGGTCTCGCGCAAAAGTTGTTGGGCTTCAGCTTCAGCCCGAGCAATTTCCAGATTAGCTTGCGCTTCACCCTCGGCCCGGGCGCGAGTCTGCTCTGCCTCAGTGCGGATACGATCCAAATCGTTTTGGGCACGTAAGGCTCGCTGCTCTGCTACCTGCTTTTCCTCAATTGCTCGATTAAATTCATCGGAGAAATTAAAATCGATGATCGAAAAATCGGTCACCACAATATTGCGTTGGGCTAGACGCTCTCGAATGCTGAGGAAAACCGATTCTTTGACATCGGGTCTACGCGTGATCAATTCCTCTGCGGTAAATTGGGCGGTGGTTGACTTGATCGACTCTTGGATCGCCGGCTCAATAATAGTCGATTGATAATTAAGTCCCAAGTTTTGAAAAATCAGATTGGCTTCCTCTTTATCCAGAAAGAAGTTAAGTGCCACGCGAGAGGTGACGATTTGTAAATCTTTAGAGGACGCAGAGGCTTCGGCCTCGATTTTTTGAATACGGACATCAATAGGGATAACTTGTGTGCCTGGAAAAATCATATGTAACCCCTCCGGCAAGACCTCATCTTGAATCGCCCCAAAATAAGTTTGGACACCAACTGCACCGGGGGGAACAACCACAAAAGCTAACAAAAAAGAACCAACAACCAAGATCACAAGCACCACCAGGACAATCAATCCTCCTTTGAAGCCTTTAGAACCATTATCATATAACTGTCTCACAAGTTGAAGCATAAAACCTCCATAAAATAGCCTGATTTAATCCGACCAACTGCGTAAGTCCAATGGGGGGTAAGGAACCCAGGTTTTTGCCTAAATTGTAAGTGTGTTGCCCAATTGAGTACCAAAAATAAGCCTGTGCCGGTCTCATGTTCAAGAAAAACCTGGGTTCTCACGCTACCACGATCTCGTGCAGAGCTACCTCCAATAAGAAATTGGGAAGCTATCAGGGAAACGCTACCGTAAAATAAACGATCAAGCCCCAACCAACTAATCATCAAATTTAGCCAAGTATATCATACTATTTTTGGTTTTGTCTCAACCATCTCATCACCATAAAAAATTATCCACCAACGGTGATCATTGAAAATCAGCAGCCTGACCCGACCCCACGCAAGGATGGCCTAACGGCAACCCACCAAAGATATCAAAGCCACCACCTGCACCGGCTACAAGAATGTTTTGTGCTTTTTTAAGTTTGGAAAAGAAAGGAGTTTTAACAAATCAGCATAACCGGCGACTCCGAAGGGCGAAGTCCGGTTAACGCAATCGTTAGGTATAGTTGACTTGCGGTGTTCCGAAAAGTTCGGTGTATTTAAATATATCTTTTCCAATGACAAAGACCCTGTATCTAGGGTCATTTTCATCTTTGTAGGCCGGAATATCATTGCGGATATGGTTGATAGAATATGAATGCAGAAGCTTCACAAGGTTATCTGCATCTTCACGATTCCTGAAGAAGCCTACGATATGCCAATGCTGCTGCTGAACTACTTTAGTGTAGAAGTAATCGCACGCTGCTTCTTCTGACTCGGATGTATACAGTGGAGCCTGATCACGGCCTCTTTCCGAGTAGTAGACCAGCCATTGCGAATCCTTTTTTACAATACAGATCGATTCGTGTTGACTCTGGCCAATGGAAAAGGTATTGGGGTTGCAGCCTTCACTTATGAGCAATTCATTCAGGTCTTTATAGCGCATTGTATTCGTAGCTGGAAAAAAATTGTAAATTTTTACACCAGCATTGTCATCAAAAGATTTAGGGCGATAGCCAATTCTTCCAACAAACAAAACTTAGAAGGGCTACAGTAGAAATGGAAACTATCAAAACGAGGTCGAAAAAGAAGGTAGTTCAAGTATAGCATATCTCGTTTTGCCGCAAAAGGGTTGAAAGAAAATTTGTGTGGGATGTACCCCCGTCCCGCGTTTACGAAGGTAAGCCCATACCGGCGCGTCAGACAAGCCGCGCCCACGGTTCTTTCCCCGTGCGGCAGCACATCACCGGCTGCCGTGGAGTTGTTTCCGCAGGCGGCAGCACGTGCCCGGCTGCCGTTGGCTTGTTTCCGCAGGCGGCAACTGCTGCCCGGCTGCCGTTCATATGTTTCCGCATGCGGAAACATATGAACGGCGTCCTTTTGTTTGTTTCCGCAGGCGGCAACCTCTGCCCGGCTGTCGATAGGTACTTTCCCCGTGCGGACGGCTATCAACGGCTACGCATGGTCGCCCTTTACTAGTAGAGGGTTATGAATCACGGTGAATCGTTGGGCGTTGCTAGTAGAGGGTTATGAATCATGGTGAATCGTTAGGCGTTGCTAGTAGAGGGTTATGTTTTGGAGATTGGCTCCCAAATTTATATCTGGCTATCAAAAGGGAAGTACGCTAACCAGGGTGGGGATTTGATGACGCCATATAAACCCATGCTGCGGCCATCTGTGCAGCAGAACCAACGGCTGGCTAACGCCGGCCTCGGCATTATGAAGCTGCATATCGTCAAGGGTGACGAACCGGCGCTTAACCCCGGCGAGTTCCGACAGGGTGGTTTTATTTTCTCTCCACGTCCATCGCCGCGAAATGCTCCAACAGCAGCCGGTGAATGAAGATGTAACCCCCACCCACTTTTTGCAAAAAGACACGCTCGGCAGCGTAATTGAGAAACCCGACATAATTAAGCGGGATGTGGGCTCGATACCACAAGATGACACGCAGGGTGTAGTGCTGGATAACATCGAGGCCGCCATACCACAGAAAAGCTACTGTTCCCATACACAGCCCAAAAGATATTCCAGCATCCGCCCCATTCTGGAAGCCAAACAGTACTCCGAAGGGTAGTCCCGCGAACAGCCCAATAATTAGTCCAAAACCCGGGCCGGTCAAGAGGGCATTTCTTAAAGATAAAATTATGCCCTGATTGGCGATAGTTTTTGTCTCGATAATTTTGCTGTTCAGCCCGCCAAATATAGCGGCCATTACTCCCCAAAGCAAGGCCCAATACAATCCCGCACTTATTGCAAAACTCCGTTCGTTCAGCAACCCGGAAATGGGCCCGCTTCGCCAGCTATTCACCAATTCCTTATCCATCCTGATAATCGGTATAAATGCCAGGCCAAATATGAATCCTCCAATTATCCCTAATGGTAGAAGTTTCAGCGCTTTCTGCCATGACCAACGCAAAGCTTCGACAGTTTGAATATCGGTGGTCAGGCTTTGCCGACTACCTCTTAACCCAAATATCAGCGCGGCAACCAGCCCACCAAGTAGCACATCACCTAGCGCAAACACCGGCCCGGCAAATAGCCACAGAAACGGAAGGCCTGATATTGAAACCAACCACACGACTATAACACTGGCAACTTGTCGCCGGTAAGTGGGAGATTTTTCAAGGCTATTATTCCTGGCCCTAGTTTCAAACCGTATCCCATCAATAAAACCCACCACTAAGCCGCCCGACCCTAGAAACAGCCCTATTACCAGCCACCCTCCCCAACCAGGAATTAGGGTCTCATCCAGGCGCAAAATCCGGGATCCAGCCACGCCCATAATTAGCCCCCCCATTAACCCCATAAACAACGCACCAATCAGACGAGAAGCTATCACATACGCCCATACCCAACCCCGGCTCGATAGCCAACTGGGCTGCAACTGCTCAATCAGAAAGATACCCTGGTTGTGCTGCTTCATCTCTCGCGCCAGCCACGCTAGCCAGGCTTCGGTTTGCTCATCGGAACAGGGTTTATCGCCTTGCCCCTTGCGTTTGAACATGCGCTCCAGATAGGTCTCAAACAAATGGGTGCGACGGGCCTCGATGGAGTTGTAGGCCTCACCGGTCAAACGTTCCGCCGGCATATCCTGATAAGCCAGGCTCATAATGCCCAGGGTCAGCGGGGTTTGAGCCAACGTTTGCAGCCCTTCATCCTCTTCCAGCGCCGCCCGCAGTGCCTCCAGTCGAGAACCGGCACTTTCCAGATAGTCGTAGACCTGCTCTAACGTCAGCGGTTGCAGCCGGATGGCCCCATTCAACTTGAGCCGCACCGGCAAGCTGGTGTACTCCTCAGTCCGGCTGCACACCACCAACCCCGACAGCCCGAAATCCTCGCCAAAGTGATTGACGGCTTCCACACACGCAGCCCGTTCCTCAAGCTGAACTTCATCCAGCCCATCAAGCAAAGGCAAGAGGCGGTTGTTTTCTAACCAGGGTCGGCCAATCCGTTTAGGGATTTGATACTTGGTGGATAATTCGGCCACCAACCATTCAATCAAGGGTTGGCCCTTGCGCCAGGTGGAGAGATTAAAGACCACGGGAATGGGCTGAGTAAAGCTCTCATCCTGTTCAACCTGGGCAATGAGATCATGGGTCAGTTGGAGCAACGTAATGGTTTTGCCTGACCCCGGCGCTCCCAAAATGAGCAGGGCGCGGTTCATCTCATCAAAGATATGGCTAATCTTCTTATCGGGCGGCAACGTTTGGCGGTTCTGATCAGGCAGTTCCAGCACTTGCTCCCAGGCGTGAGCCACCGCCTCGGCTTGACTTTCTTTGCCCAAATCTATCAAGGCCATCTGATGAACAGATTTTTCCAGCACCCCTTCTATCCAGAAGGTCTTGACTTTGTTGAGCAGAATAGTGAGGTTACGTCGCTCTTTGGCCTCAGCCGGGGGCAGGGGCGGGGGCGGGGCTTCATAAATATGGGTGATGATCTGGTCACCGGCTACAACATCGCTTCCCGCTGAGATACGGGCATCGATAGTGCCAACGGTCACCTGGCTATCGCTGATACCATGGAGGGTGACGCCACCAAGCGTGGTTTGATTTTCTATGCTTATTGCTGCCTCACCACGATAGTGTTCCATTGCCACCCATAATGGCTTCAACGCCTCCTGCCATTCTGCTTTGTCCAGCTCACCGGTGATGGCCTGGCGGGTTAAATCGAGGGCTTGTTGGTGGTCACGGATTTGGTTGAGGAGGTCAGGCGGGGCGTTGCCGGCATAGGTGGCTTCTCGTTCCTGAAGCATATTGAGGTTTTGATTGAGCTTCGATAGTGTGGTTTTTGGATCGGTCATTGGTTAGGTAATTCTCCGCAGGGTAGATGTTCTACAAGCATTTCACCATGTTCCTGATGGTTCTTGCATTATCGTTTGTGCAAACAGCCATATCATGTTAAGTATCTGAAAAAGAATTTGTACAACACTACGCCACTATTTTCATGAGAAATGACGAGGACGATAGCTTAACTTTTCAAACAAAAATAGTTGGGCAGTGGGTGAGAATAGAAGTCATCGCGGCGAGGTCGAAAAGAAGATACTCCAAGTATAACACATCTCGCTTTGCCGCAAAAGGTTTGAGAGGAAATTTGGCGGAGGACGTAGAACGTGCGCTTTTACGTCCCACGTTCTACGTTACTGCCATGAAGTTAACGTAGCATCCCGAGTAGGGCGAGCTTGCGAGACCGTATCGAGGGGTGCGAGTTGGCCCGAGTCGTCGTCGTAGCCGCACCCCTCGATACGCCTCCGCGCTGCTCCGGCTACTCGGGATGCTAACTTAATGGCAGTAACGTTCTACTCCCACATTTACAAACTGTTTTTCTTTGCATCCTTTGCCTCTACAGCAATTGTAGCGGTATATCTTTTGTGGCTCCGATTTATTCCGCTTTGGTAGCGAATATCTCCCCTAAAACGTGAAGGTGTTCCGTAATATTGGAATATGTCGCGTAGAATTGAAGACTTCGAGTAAAATTGGAAGACTTAAAACTTTATACGAAGACGCCCCGCTATGTGTGTTTTCGATGGTGCAGTTACAAACCCCTTGACTTTAGATGTATTCTGTGATAATGTGAACATCAATAAACCTTTATGTACCTTTATGAACCTTTCAAGGAAACGTATGAGCCAGTTTCAACCGGATCACAACGGGCCGGTACCTATCTACGAACAAATTAAAGGCTGGATACAGGAACAAATCGTATCGGGCACCTGGCCGGAACGGCACAAGCTGTTGGCCGAAGCAGACCTGGCCGCCGAGTTAGAGGTCAGCCGGGGTACGATACGGAAGGCCATTGCTGAACTTACCAAGGAAGGGCTGTTGATTCGTTCGCACGGGCGGGGCACCTTTGTCGCCCCCGGTGCGCTTGAGCAGCCGCTGGCTGACCGTTTGGTTACCTTTTCTGAGGATCTTATTAGCCGAGGCATCCCCTTTAAAACGGAGGTGCTGGAGCAGGGCATCCTCACGGCTCCCAGGCGCATCGCCCAGCAGTTGCAAGTTGCGCCCGGTAGCGAGCTTTTCTTCCTTAAGCGACTGCGGCTCGTAGACAACTCGCCATTGATTATGCTGCACAACTATGTGCTTTACGCGGCCTGCCCCGGTATCGAGCAGCTTGACTTCACCCACGTTCGCCTGTTTGAGGCTCTGGAAAGTCACTATGGCTTACAAATCGAGCACGGTCGCCGTACCTTTCAAGCCCAATCTGCCGATGCCGAAACCGCCGCCGCGCTCTCGCTGGCCGAAGGCGATCCGGTTATGCACCTGGAGCAGCAAACCTATTTAAGCGACAACCAGCCCATCGAATTTTCCGATCTGTGGCTGCGCGGCGACCAGTTCAAACTGTCGGCCACGGTGCAGCGCACCAGCCACGGCAAAACCGGTTTAGCCGTTTCATTACTACAAAATCGACAACTTTAATAAACCATCAGGAGATGATACGAATGGCAGCAAACCAAACCTATTTACCGGGCCAATTTCAACGTGGACAATGGCTGCGAGTCGATGCCGCCAAAATCTTAAAGCGATTTTTCTTCTGCGAGCGGTCTCTGGTCAAGACCCAAGCCGGCTGGCTGGCCGGTATCGCCGATTTCGAAGTGAAGCTGGCTCTACCCTACCACTTCTGGCAAGATGCGTTAACCGCCCACGCCCTGCGCGAGCGTGTATTCGAACTCAAATTCCCCAGCCGTATGCTGGAAATTGGCGACGATCAATCGTTAATTGACATCTTCGAAGAGTCGGCCAACGCGCCCAGCGGCGAAGCGTTTGTTTTATCGCTGGCCCGGGTTTACAAACCGGCTCTGCTGGCTGCCTATCGCGAGTATCTATCGCAAGCCGATCCGCTGGCCGAAGGCCCCGTTTTGCGGGCGCTGCGTGTGGCGGTCGATGAGAAAGCTGAGCAAATTGCAGTGCTTACTCAATTTGCCAACGACATGTTCAAAGTTTCGCCGGAAAAACGCCACGAAGCCGAAGCCTGGGTATCGGCCTTGGGCGAGCGCTTGGGCCAGGTCGGCGGCCTCAGCATCGAGCCGCCGCAGGCTGTTGACAATCCGGTTGAATTGCCGGGCCGCACCGAGTTCCAGCTGGCGCAAGTTCCGGCCCGCGACAGTCGTTTCCACCTGTGCCGCTACTACTGGCCCGACGTCGTCGATCCCGATTTTCCCTACGGCGACGGGATGCAGCTACAGTTACGCAGCGCCGTCAGCCACTTCAACGAAGTCTGGGCCGTCGAGTCGGGTGGGGCCGTGCTCAACGCCTTTGCCGAAGAGCTGGAGTGGGAATTTATGTACGATGCCGCCCGCTGGACGTATGACGAAGCGCGTCACACCCGTATGGGCTACGACCGCCTGCGCTCTTGGGGCTACGAGCCGCAAGAATTGCCGCTCGGCAGTCACATTTACGACAGCGCCCACGGTCAAGACCCGGCGGTTCGGTTGGGAATGCTGCACTACTTTGAAACCAAAAACATCGGTAAAAAGACCAAACGCGCCAACGCTTTCGGCTCCTACCAAGACCGAGTCAGCCAGCACGATATGGACTTCGACTGGGCCGATGAAACCATCCATGCCCACTACGGCAAACGCTGGCTCGATGCCCTGCGCGAGCTTTACCCCGAGCGCGTGCCGGACATGGAGGTTATCCGTGAAACCTGTGAAACACTGGTCGCTGCTCAGGTCGACAGCGCCACCGAAGCCGAGCGCGACGAAACGCGCCAAATTGCGCAAGCCATGATCGATAAGGCGCGGCAGGTTAGTAGAGCGGTGAATTAGGGGGCGAGGTAATTCAATTTTAGGCTAAGGCTGAGGCTAAGGCTAAGAAAAGAGTAAAGAAAACGCGTCGATTTCTTGCGGTAGCGGCTCAATGTCATCAAATTAAGAGGGAAAGCATCCCGAGTAGGGCGAAACGAAGTCGAGCGCGTATCGAGGGGTGCGGCTACGACGACTCAGCTCTAACCCACACCCCTCGATACGGTCTCGTAAACTCGCCCTACTCGGGATGCTACGCTAACTTAATAACATTGTGTAGCGACATTGGGTGGCATCTCAATGTGATTTTTTCTTAGCCTCAGCCTCAGCCTTAGCCTTCCAAGCTACGCATCTCAAAAGCACCATCACAAAAAGGCCGGGGGAGCCTGACCTTAATCTCAATGATGAAGAGGAACCAACGATGACAAACCTATCAAGCAGTATAAGTCCCCGCGAGCGCGTAAAAACCGCTCTCCGCCATGAAACACCCGACCGCACGCCGGTCGATTTTTTGACCACCCTGGAAATTTGGGAA
>JAGRBZ010000316.1 GCA_020433805.1 Anaerolineae bacterium | reverse complement strand
TCCACTGCTCAATCGTGTCATCCAATTGGGGCGCGGTGAGCGGTTCGGATGAAGTGAGCAGATGATAGTAGACCAGGATAATCTCTTTCGTTTCCTCTTCCTCGGCAGCGTCGATGAGCGCGTGAAAGACGCTGGCGTTGCTGCTAAGATTGCGAAAGAATAAGGTATCGGTCATATCTTTGAGGAATTTGATCTGCTTGGTCTTGTACGTATTGTATTGTTTTACGGCCAGGCCACCCAAGGCGATGACCAAAGTCAAAAGGGCCGCCAAAACCGGCATAATATTTCTCACGTTCTCTTCATCCGCGCCAACTTCATTAGCGGCTTGAGGTCCAAGGGTAAAAAAGAGAACAACCCCAACGATCAGGATGATTTGAGGCAGAGCTTTGAACAGCACGCCGACAGCAGCCCCAAGCGCCGGCACAACGAACAACAGCCGATCTTTCCAGTTCATACTGACTTCAACGTTGGGAAACAATACCTCCAGATCGTGCCGGGGAATATTTTTGTACAGATAGATATACGTCTTGCCGGGCGTAAAGTTCAGCTTATCGAGCTTGGCTTTTTTGGCTTCAAAATGGGCCTGATCTTTAAACTTGAGCAGCAGCGCCACCCGTTCAAAGATGTCAATCTCAACCTCGACCTTGCGGAAGAATTTCTTCATCGTTGTGGTTGTAAAAACATCGCCGCGATGGTAAAAAATCATCTGATCAAAATCATCGAAATCAACCTTAGTCTGCAAATCGATCAGCGAGGCTGTTTCGAATGACTGTTCCAAATCGACCTGCGACAGCGGATTAAAATTGGCCCGCTCAAGCACCGTTTTGAAAGTTTCAACCAGGCGATGCTCTTTCTCCCGCAGTTCTTCTTCTGTCGGCTCGGTGATGGTTTTAGTATCGGCATCGGGATTAAAAGGAGCAAAATTCTCTTTGAGCTGCTCCAAAAGTTGATGCAGCTCAAAATGATAGTAGGCCGCCAGAATCTCGCAAAACGATTTGAACTTTTCTGCCTGCTCAGGCCCTAATCGACCATCCTCTAGGCACAGTTCAACCAGATCGGTCCGCCGGTAGGGAATAAACGCTTCTCTATCCGTATAAGTCGCCATAATCATCTTATTCCTCTTCTGGTTCGATAGTTGGATAGTTTGATGGATGGTTGGATGGTTGGATTGTTGGTTAGATAGATGGCTGGTAAAAATAAACCCGCGAACCAACAAACGAACCACCTATCAAACTGGCAAATCTTCCAACCAACCGCCCGTGATTATAACACCAAGCCTGCTTGACTCAAAGAATGGTAAGGTTTGCCTCTGCTGACCGGCTAAGGCATAATACAAGCGTTATTGCAACAGGGGGTAGCTCTGCACACGATCGTGGTGGCGTTAGACCCCAGGTTTTTCTTGAACATGAGACCCGCAAAGGCGTCTATGGGTGCTCAATTGGGCAACATGCTTACAATTTAGGCAAAAACCTGGGGTCTTTACCTCTCTCCACGGTTTAATATTGTGCTACCCAACAGGGAAATGAACGGAATAAAGGATGGAAGTGCGATGAGTAATGAAGTCCGTAATACAACGCAATGGCGTTTATTTTTGCCTGACGATTCGGGAACCGGTCAGGTTTTGCCCATTGCCGAGGGGGCAATATTTACCATTGGTCGTGATGCGGATAACAGCCTACCACTGGACGACTCGCAAATTTCTGAGCATCATGCCCGGGTACGCCTCCGGGACGATCATTTAATTATTGAAGATTTGGGCACAACCAATGGCACTGTTGTCAACGGCGAAACCCTAAAACGGCCTTACGTTTTGCAAGATGGTGATGTTATTAGTCTGGGAAACGTAAGGCTTGTCGTTCAAAATATTGAAACGGTAATTGAACCGGCTGCTGCCGCTCCGGTGGCTGCCGCAGCGCCGCCTCAACGTCGCAATGAGCTGACTCCGTGGCTTATCGCCGCCATTGTGGTGGTTGCGCTCTCTGTTTTTGGGTTGTTTATTGTTGGCGTGGCGTTACTCTTTTCAATTCTGTTTGGCCAGTCGTCGGTAGCCGTCACACCCACGCCTCCAACGCCATCCGGCATTACAACGCCTATTATTATCGTTAACCAGGCTCCGGAGCAAAATACCGCCATCGAGCCGGACCAAACCGTGACCATACAGGCGATTGCTTCCGATGCCGCCGGTATTACCCGCGCGGAGCTATGGGTCAACAACGCCAAGGTCGATGAGATTAGCAACCGCCTCGATCAGATCACCCCGTCGATGACGGCCAGCTTTCAGTGGTCAACCCCTACGCCGGGAAGCTATACGCTTCAGGTGAGAGCTTATAATGAAGTAGGAGCCGTAAGTATTGAACCAATAGCAATGATTACCGTCGTCGATACCGAACCGACGGCAACTATTGCGGCGTTGACCAACCCGGAGCCGACACCGACCCCAATACCGTCCACATCGACCGTCACCAACACACCTGCGCCGATAGATACGCCGGTTTTGGGTACGGTTACACCGGTACCGACCGTGGCTTCGCTGCTGCTCAAAGTTCCGGTGATGGTGGTCCGAACCGGGCCTAGTACGCTTTATGATTCGATTGGGCGCTTAGAAGCGAGCGATCAGCCTGAAATTATTGGGCAGGCCGATATTGGCGAGGGCGATTGGTGGCAAATTCGGTATGACGCCGCTCCCGACAAAGTGGGTTGGGTTTCGGCAGACCCGGATTTGGGCATCGCTCTCAATCCGTTCAATGTCGTGCAAGTCACGCCGCCACCACTGCCGACCGCTATTCCATCAGACACGCCGATACCAACCAATACCGTACCGGCCACCGATACACCTATTCCAACCGCAACACCGCTGCCGCCGACCAGTACAGTAGCCGCCACACCAACGGACACCCCGCCGCCACCTACGGTCATTCGTCCACCCGATGGACAGACGTTATTGATTGTCGGCAATCGCAGTTATGCTAATCAATCGGCCCGTTTGACGCTATCCGGCGGCAAATCGGTGGGCGGCGGCTTAGAAATCGACCCGCCGCCGGGCGACGAAGTTCAAGTCGTGCTTGAGCCGGATTCGTATCGCGCTTTATGGAGCGCGGCCTATAACAGCTTTACTCGCGGTTCCGATTTTACGGCCGTAGCCGGCAAAGTCATCGTCATGTGGATTGTGCCGGAAGAAGGACGCACCGACACCGAAATCTACGACGAGTTATTAGTTAACCCGACATTCACGCCCACCGCGATGCCTACCGCAACCACGGTGCCGCCGTCGGATAACCAACATGTGGCTCCAGCGGGTAAAGCGCTGCTCATCACCGGAAATCGCAGCCAGGCCAATGAATTCAGCGTTTTCACGCTGAGTGGCGGTACGTTTGGCGGCGGCGAACAGTTTATCCTCAACGCCAACACCGAAACTGTGCTTGAATTGGGGCCGGGCGACTATCGCGCCATTTGGAATTCACCGGCCAACGGCGGTTTCGATGCCGGCCATGAATTTTCAGTAGCCGCCGGTGACGTTATTTATAGTTGGATTGTGCCGGAAGACGGAACCGTCTTTATGCAATTTCCGGGCCAACCCATTATTCAAGTCAACAATTAAGCCTACCATTGGTATGAAGAGCAAAGTGATTTTTCAACGGTCGATTTTACGCTACTAACAGACTAAGGCTGAGGCGAAGGCTAAAAAAGTATCCGTAGCTATACGGAGTTCTAACGCTGAATTTGTTTGCCTCAGCTTCAACCTTAGTCTTAGCCTTCTTTAATACCTTACGCTAATCAACGCTTTCATTGCATTTTCAAAGGAGAGATAATGAACAAAGAATCTTTGCTCTATGCCTATGTAGCCCAGGCAACTTACATCAACAAATCTAGTCACAAAAGTTTTGTCATTACCGCCAAATTTGAAAACAAAGGCACCGATACCCAAGGCCTGTTTGGCGAAGCGCACGGCAATACCTATGTCGTTGCGTTTCGTGGCTCTGAAGAAACAGGCATCGCCGATTGGATCACGGATTTAAAGTTTATCCCGATGGTTTACCCCTACGGTAAACCGAACGATAAAAGTATGACCGTGCATTCCGGATTTATGGGCGCTTACAATTCGGTGCGCGAGGCGGTGCAGAAAGCCGTAAAATCGACCAAGCACAAACAGGTTGTCTTTGTTGGCCACAGTTTAGGCGGTGCTTTGGCATCGCTGGCAGCGTTAGACACAGCCTATAATATTCCCGGCAAAGAGATTAGCTGCTACACATACGGTTCGCCGAAAGTCGGCAACGATAACTTTGTGAAAGCCTACAACAAACTTGTGCCCAATACCTACCGCTGCGTCAACGGCCGCGATATGGTTCCCAGTGCACCGCCGGGTGCCTTTGGTCACGTTGGTCAGTTGTACTGCGTCGGCGGTGCCACCGCTCAAGAATATGGGTGGACTGAACTCGTTGCTAATCTCATGGACAAAATTGACGACCATTTTCCCAATAACTACATTAACGAACTGAAGGTGTTTATCAAAACGCTATCATAGAGACAGTCACTGGGATGCAATAATGCGACCGCTTTAGACCCAACGGATGCTCTTTAATTGAAAAGAGACTGTCCCCTTTGGAATGCCAAAAAACACAGAGGAAAACCCTATGGCCACACACAACGTATTCATAACCCGCCGTGTACCCCAAAAGGGGCTGGATATGCTTCTCAACGCGCCCGATATCGAGGTTGACATCTGGGAAGGTGACCTACCACCGCCCCGTGATCTTCTTTTGGAAAAAGTCCAAGGTATCGACGGCCTGTATTGCCTTCTCACCGAAAAAATTGATGCCGAACTGCTCGATGCTGCCGGTCCGCAGCTAAAAGTGGTCAGCCAGATGGCCGTCGGCTACGATAATATCGATGTCGCGGCCTGCACCGAACGCGGCATCTTGGTTGGCAACACACCCGGCGTTTTAACCGAAGCCACCGCCGATTTAACCCTGGCTTTGCTGCTTGGCACGGCCCGCCGCATTGTAACCGCTGCCGAGGCCGTTAAAGCCGGAAAATGGCAAACATGGGAGCCGATGGGCTACATTGGGCCGGATGTCTACGGCAGCACGGTGGGCATTCTTGGTCTGGGACGCATTGGCCTGGCTGTTGCCAAGCGGCTGCGCGGTTTCAACGTAAAACTGCTTTATTACAGCCGCCAACCCACAATCGAAGCGGAAGCGGTCGACGCCGAGTGGGTCGATCTCGATACGTTGCTGGCCGACAGCGATTTTGTAACGATCCACTGCCCCCTTACGCCCGAAACCAAACATTTGATCAACGCCGAGCGGTTGCGCCAAATGAAATCAACGGCAACGCTCATCAACACGGCACGCGGCGGCGTGGTCGACCAAGATGCGCTCATTGAGGCCTTACGTGAGGGCGTTATCGCCTACGCCGGGCTGGATGTCACCACCCCCGAGCCGATTCCCGTCGATAATCCGCTGCTTGATTTGCCCAACGCGCTGGTCGTGCCTCATATCGGCAGCGCCAGCATTTCGGCCCGCAACAAGATGGCAACAATGACCGCCGAAAACCTGCTGGCCGGCTGTCGCGGCGAACGCCTACCGAATTGTGTTAATCCCCAGGTATACGAAGAGTAAAAGTTGACTTGGAGATGACAAAGCTTGCTTTGTCATCTGCGTTGAGATCAAAGTAATGAGATTTAAGAAAATGAACGGGTAACCAAGCAGCCCCCCCAGCCCCCCAAAGGGGGGAACCACAAATTCCCCCCGCTGGGGGGTTAGGGGGGCCATCGTGTCGACACACGTAACATCAAGTCAGCATGCGAAAGATTCCCCGATTAATTATTTAAAGTTCATAACTTTGCTGCTCCATGACTATCTTTTTGAGGGCGACTTCTCTCACAATGTCCGATTTATATCGTTTTGCACTTATACTGGTGGGTGTGATGTTGATAAGCGGCTGCGCGACCCAAAACCGTTCCACTGCGCTGCCGACAGCCACACCCGCTACGGAAACACCGGCAGCCGTCGCCACATCCACATCGACGGCGCTTCCGCCTACCGAAGCGCCGCCATCGCCCACTGCGCCGCCGACGTCCACCGATCCGCCGCCGACGCCCACCGATCCGCCGCCATCACCTACCCCTCTGCCCCCCACGCCAACACCCGCCCCGCAAACGCAACTGGGTCAGCTTAGCCTCACCGATCGCACCGTGTTTCGCGCTGGTCTCATCAATTCCGAGCAATCTATTCTCGCTGAACTCCCCGGCGCGTCCGTATACCATATTCATCTCATCATCAGCGATACGTTAACCACGATGCAGGGCCAAGAGACCGTATTGTATACCAACCGGGAAGACGTGCCGCTCAATGCCATCTATTTTCGTCTGTTTCCCAACTTGGCCGGCGGACAAAGCACCGTTTCCAATGTGCGGGTCGATGATCAACCCATCGAGCCGATTTACGAACTGAGCAACAGCGCCCTCCGCGTTCCGCTTACCGAGCCGCTGCCGCCGGGCGCATCGACTACCATTTCGCTCGATTTTGCCGTCGAAGTACCCAACGGCGAGGGCGGCAACTACGGCACCTTTTCCTTTTTAGAAAATGTGTTGGCCCTGGCCCACGTCTACCCCATGATTGCCGTGTACGATGATGAAGGCTGGAATGTGGAGATTGCGCCACCCATCGGCGATGTAGTTTATGCCGACAGCAGTTTTTACGTGGTGCAGGTCACGGCCCCGGCGTCGCAAACGCTGGTTGCCTCCGGCATCGAGATTGCGCGTACGGAAACCGCCGATCAGCAGATAGTCACCTTTGCCGCCGGGCCGGTGCGCGATTTTTATCTGGCCAGCAGCGCCGATTACCAGGTGGTTAGCCGCACTGTAGGCGACATCACCGTCAACAGCTATGCCCCGGCCAATTTGCGCGACGGTGCCGAAGCAGCGCTCGATCAGGCCGTGCAGGCGTTGGAGGTCTTCAATCAACGCTTTGGACCGTATCCGTTTACCGAATTTGATGTGGTCGGCACGACAACTTATGCTCTGGGTATTGAATATCCGGGCATTGTGGCAATTTTGCTCGATTTATACGATCAGGCCGGTCAAGTGCGGGGCCAGGCCACCCCCGGTCTGATGGAAGGCGTCGTGGCCCACGAAGTTGCTCACCAGTGGTTTTATAGCCTCATCGGCAACGACCAGGTTGACGAACCGTGGATCGACGAGGCGTTGGCCCAATATGCCACCATTGTCTACTATCGCCACGTCTATAGCGAGGCCGAAGCCAACGCTTTTAGCGCATCGTTAGGCCGCCGTTGGGACGCCGTTGAACGCGCCGATATTCCCATCGGTTTAGCCGTACGCGACTACTCCGTGGCCGAATACAGCGGCATTATTTACGGGCGCGGCCCGCTGTTTGTCCAACACCTGGCCGAAACGATGGGGCCGGAAACGTTCGATGCTTTTTTACAAGATTATTACGCCACCTATCGCTGGCGCATCGCCACCGGCGACGATTTCAAGCAATTAGCCGAGCAGCACTGTAACTGCGATCTTACCCCGCTCTTTGAGACATGGGTTTATCCCAAAACGGCCACCAAGTAGCGTTTTATTCGTTTTTCTCTTTAAAACCAGCGTAGGGCAAACTTAAGTTTGCCCTACGCTAGTTTTTATTATCCGACTGTCGCAATGGGTTTCTCTTCTCCTGTTTTGCACTTTTTTCGCAGCCCTCGGCTATACTGGCGCTTGTAATAAACAAACTTGGAGCGTCAAAGCTTGCTTTGTCATAATTCAAAGGTAACTTTGACGCTTTAGATTTTTATTTCTCTTTCGAAGCCAATTCTGCACCCAAAAATAGGCAAAATTTTTTTGGCTCAATTTTTTATCCAAAATCGAGCCGAGGAGTGAGCATCCTCAGATGCGAACGGACGGAGCCGAACCGCTCCGCATCTGAGGCCTGTCCTGAGCGCAGTCGAAGGGATGCTTCGCTCCTCGATTAATCGCGTTATTTCAAAGGAGTAGCATTATGAACCCATCACCAACCTTCACAACCAACCAACCCCAGGTGGCCGTGCTCGATGACATTCAGGCCCTTGAAACACTCATCGACCAGTCGGTGCGGCACCTGGGCGGGCAAAAATACAGCGTCCGGCAGATTGAAAGTTCGCTAACCTATATTTTTGGCGTTGATACGCAGCTTATCGAAGACGAAACCTATTATGTGGTTAAAGTTGATGGGCAACTGGCCGGCGCGGGTGGCTGGAGCCGTCGCAAAACCTTATACGGCGGCAACCAGGCCAAAGCCGGCCTTGAAGACAACCTGCTCGATCCAGCCCACGATCCGGCCAAAATTCGCGCGTTCTACGTCGCTCCCCACTTTGCCCGGCGCGGTATCGGCCGCAGTTTGATGCATACCTGCGAGCAAGCCGCCCGCCAGGCCAATTTTCAGCGTATGGAGCTGATGGCCACCCGCCCTGGCCAACCCCTGTACGCCGCCTGCGGATTTCAAGCCATCGAGCCGTTCGATATTGTCATGCCCGATGGCGTGACGCTGCCGTGTATGAAAATGATAAAGCCGCTGGTTTAGCAGCGGCTTGTGTTCTGTGTTTGAAGGGGTAAAGGGTAAATAACCTGCTAAGAAAAACGCTGTAGGCCGGGAGCCTTGGGAGTAGCTCCCCCAACCTCGCCCTTTTTCTTACGGAAAGAACGATGCACAGTATCGTGGTATGCTGAGTTCGATAATTAAAATCCCGCATGTCATTTCGTAGCCGGAGGCGAAGAAATCCCTCAAACATTTATATACGTGAAGCGTTCGCCGGGAAAAATGAGCGTTGTGGTTTCAAATTGTCCTAACCGGATACCGTTTCAGGCGTAGTGTCACAGGGATTTCTCCGCTGCGCTGCGAAATGACATCTCAACTACGAGTGAGGCCAATGCCACCCCGATCTAATCTCCAATTACCAGTTACCAATCTCCAATCTCCACCTACACCACAAACTCACCATCTTTGTAGAACAAATCGCCGTCAACCACAATTTCGCCGCCGTCGCGCATATCGCAAATCATATCCCAGTGTACCGCCGAGGTATTGACGCTGCCGGTGTTGGGATAGCCCTGCCCCACGGCCATATGGACCGTGCCGCCGATTTTTTCATCAAACAAGATCGATCCCGTAAAGCGTTGGATGTCTTTATTGGTGCCGATGGCAAATTCGCCCAATCGGCGCGCGCCCGGATCGGTATCAAGCGTGTTAATCAGAAAAGATTCGTTTTTGGTGGCCGTGGCTTGGGTGACCAGACCGTTTTCAAAGGTTAGTCGCGCTCCAAGCACTTCATTGCCGCGATATAGGGCCGGATAGGTAAATTGAACCCAGCCGTTGACGCTGTCTTCAACCGGGCCGGTAAAAATTTCGCCGTCGGGGAAGTTCGACGTGCCGCAGGCATTTTCAAAGACGCGCCCTTCAATTGATAGCGCTAAATCGATGTTGTTGCCCCGCACGTGCATCTGTTTCTTGCCGTTCAGAAATTCGATCAGCCGCTCCTGGCGCTGTTCAACCTCGCGCCAGGCGGCCACGGGGTCATCCAGGTGAACTTTGCAGGCACCGAACACAAAATCGGCATATTGGCTCAGCGACATCCCGGCTCCCTGGGCATACGCCTGCGTGGGGAACTGAGTGGTGCAGCGCCGTAAACTGCCGTTGCCTTCGCGCTCCATTTGCACCGTAATCAGCCCAAACGCCGCCTGCGAACGCGCCCGCTGCGCCTCAGCGCTATAATCCGACAGCGCCCGCGTATTTTCCGACGCTTCGACCCGCACCAGCGCATCGCAGGTCTCATACATCAACTTCAGCATCGGATTGACCTTGGCCAGCAAATCCATATCTTCCGTCGCCTCAATCGCCAGTGTATCTTCATTGCTGATGTGAATATAGGTAAACGCCTCGCCGCCGGCCC
>JAGRBZ010000315.1 GCA_020433805.1 Anaerolineae bacterium | reverse complement strand
TTTACTCCCCTTCCTCCGCTTGGCTAGTGGGCATTTCTAATTGTCATCGCTGGGTAATTATAGTTGTCGTTGAACAGTCGCCTCCGCTGTCGCATACGCCATCTTTACCTTACCATTGCTCTCGCAGTCCTTTTTCTTATCATTTTTTGCTTATGAGATTACAATATTGGACTTTATCGGGCTTAAGGTGACTGTCACTTTTTGCCGAAAATAAACGTCCGGGTAGTCCAAATAGGTTGATTTATCACACCCAAGTGACTGTCACCTTTTGAACTGCGTAATTCATATTGTAGACGTTGGGTCTTAGACAGTTGTTAAATAGGAGCTTTTTCAATGGAACAAAATGATTTCATGGTATCCCTTGGTTTTACCGATGACAAGGTACCTATGGGAGCTCATATCTGTCAGATTTATAGTGACGAAGACGAGCGTACTGATGCTTTGCTGAAGTTTTTGTTGCAAGGTCTTCAAACAGGAGAAAGAACTGCCTGCTTTTCTGATGATATTGATGCCCAAATGCTGCAAGATTTTTTTGCACCCTATAACGTTTCTTATAATGAGTATCAGCAGAAACAGGCGCTCACCCTGGCCGGTACCAATGCCGTATATTTTCAAGACAATGTGTTTGACCCTGAACGGATGCTGTCTACGCTTGCTCATTATCACCAAGAATCATTAGATTTAGGCTTTCCGGCAGCCAGGTTGATAGGGGAGATGGCTCCTAAAATTCAGGATGTTTCGGGAGGAAACAGACTTGTTGAATATGAGTCAAGAGTTAGTCTGCTTCTCAAAGAACGTCCGGTTACCACGGTATGTCAATACAACGCCAACGTATTTGATGGCGCAACCATTATGGATGTTCTAAAGGTTCATCCTCAGATGATTGTCAAAGGAACTGTAGTTTACAATCCGTTTTATATTCCGCCGGAAGAATTTCTAAAGAAAATTTAAAGTGACAACAAATAACGTCCTTTCAGCCGAGATTTTAGGCCAGATTGCTCTTATTCAGGGTATGGTGGCTTATCTACCGGATAAAGAAAATATTCTGCGTTTTGTTTGCCGCGGCTTGGTTGATGTTCCGGGCGTTGACCACATTGAGTACTTTATTAATCAGCCTGACGCTGATCAAGAACGTCTTTTTCAGGATACCTCAGAGTGGCTGCGAAAAATTATCATTAAATTGGAAGGTTACGAACATGGTGAACTGTGGTTTCACCTGTCTGATGGTATTGCCTTTTCTCCTTATATTCCGTTTATTGAAAATTTAGGGAATATGCTGGCGGTTATATTTGAAGAACGTCGCCAAAGGCAGTTGAATAAGGTGATTTTGGAGAACCTTGAAAAACGTGTTTACGAACGGACCAAAGATCTCGAACAAGAAATAAAGGAACGCGAACAGGCGGAAGCTGCATTACGAAAAAATGAAGAAAATCTTCGTATCACCCTTAATTCTATCGGCGACGCAGTTATTTCTACAGATACAGACGGCAACGTTACCCGTATGAACCCGGTGGCCGAAACCCTAACGGGTTGGAAACAACAAGAGGCCCTGGGGAGACCGCTTCTCGATATTTTTCATATTGTCAATGATCAAACTCGGAAACCGGAAGCAAACCCGGTTGCAAAAATTTTGAAGTTCGGTAGAAGTGTTGAATTAGCCAACCATACCGTGCTTATTGCTAAAGAGGGAACTGAATATCAAATTGCCGATTTAGGTTCACCTATTCGAGACTCGCAAGGCAAGATCATCGGGGCAGTGCTGGTGTTTCGAGACGTAACGGAACAGTTACAAACAGAACAGGAACTCCTAAAAGTAAAAAAATTGGAGTCTGTAGGTGTGCTGGCGGGAGGTATCGCCCACGATTTTAACAACTTGTTAACCGGGTTGTTTGGCAATATTGAAATGGCAAAAATGTCTCTGTCTCCCAACCACAAATCATATGCGTATCTTGAAGCCGCCGGCCGTTCGATGGATACGGCCATCAACCTAACCAAACAGTTACTTACCTTTGCTAAAGGGGGCGATCCCGTTAAAGAAGTTATTTCTATTGCCGAACTCATTACTGAAACTGCACAGTTTTCACTGCGCGGCAGCAATACAAAATTGCAAACCAACATTGCCCCGGATTTATGGCCGATAGAGGCAGACAAAGGACAATTAAGTCAGGTTATTAGCAATTTAGTCATCAATGCTGATCAGGCGATGCCTGCGGGGGGAACTATAACCGTTACGGCCAAAAACGTTGAAACTTCGGCGGGACGATCGGTGCAGATAGAGGTGCGAGATAAAGGTGTGGGTATCGCGCCCCAATATCTTGAACAGATATTTGACCCTTATTTTACGACCAAACAAAAAGGGAGCGGCTTAGGCTTGGCAACCACGTACTCTATTATCAATAAACACGACGGACAAATAATGGTCGATTCGCAGATAAATCAAGGCACGGTCTTTACCATCTCGTTGCCTGCCGTAGAAAAAAAACAAGAAGAAATCACCCCTGAACCAACCATAAAAGCAGATACGCCCGCATCTTCTTTCGCCCGGATTTTAGTGATGGACGATGAAGAGATGGTTAGAAGCGTGCTCGGTGCCATGCTTAAAAATATGGGGTACGATGTAGCCTTTACAGCTACCGGGCAAGAAGCAATCGAAGCCTATCATAACGCTTTCGAACATGGTATTCCCTATGACATGGTTATTACTGATTTAACAATCCCGGGCGGAATAGGCGGGCAAGCCGTAGCAGAAGAAATTCTACAAATAGATCCTCAAGCAAAAATTGTTGTGTCGAGCGGGTATGCTACCGATCCGGTAATGGCCAATTACCAAGACTATGGTTTTACGGGGATTGCCGTAAAACCGTATCGTTTCGCTGAGTTGCAGAATATCGTTCAACGGGTACTAGAAATGTAGCGGATAAGTAAGTAGCAGGATGACTTTAGGTCGAATCGCGCACAACCAGCGAGGTATAGAGCAAATTTTGAACCGGCGGCATGGCAATTGGCTCGGTCATAAGGCTATATAAACGCTGAATGGCAATTTCTCCCATCGCTTGCTTAGGCACATCAACGGTAGTTAGCGGCGGAACGGTGTGCCCGGACTGGGCGACGTTATCAAACCCCACCACAGCAATATCATCCGGAATGCGTAAATTAGCTTCCTTGAGCGCTTGTAAGGTGCCGAAAGCCGTTCGATCGCTTACGCAAAATATAGCGTCGATGGGTTGCCCCCGCTCTAATAAAGCTTTTGTTTCTCGATAGCCTTTGTTCGGTGTCCCGGCCGAGAGCGAAGGCTGGATCAAATCAGGTTCAAGAGGCAGCCCGGCCTCGATGAGGGCACAGCAATATCCTCGAAAACGCTGCACCAGGCTTTGATACTTCCCCGGTCCCCGGATGCAAGCAATATGGCGATATCCCTGTTCAATCAGGTAACGAACAACCTGATAAGCCCCGCTGACATAATCAGGCATAACCGCATCAATCTCAATATCAGGTATGGCGTTATCGACCAAAATAGCCGGAAGTTCTTCCTGCAAGACCTGGCTGACAACCTCGCGATTGATGCCGCCCCCGCCTAACATCACCAAGCCCGCCAAGTTGCCGGGATGCTCAGCCAGCAGACGCGGCAACTCCCCATCCGGCTCAATTTGCATAAGCGCAATATTATAGCCCAACTTGCGGGCGCGATACTCCATACCCTGGATCACTTCGCCATAGAACATATCAAAAAAAGCAGACAACATCATCTTTTCAACCAGCAACCCGATAAATGATGCTTCATTTGGTGTTGCGTTTGTACGACGGGGAACATATCCTAATTTGGTAATGGTCTCGCCAATTCTCTGGCGCGTTTCGTCAGCCAACCCCGGCTTGTTATTAAGGTAAAGTGAAACCGAGGCCACCGAAACATCCGCCTCCAGGGCTACATCTTTAATGGTGATTTTTCGTCTTGCCATACCGACTCTTTCTATTCCATAGTTAATCCATTGTAGCATAGCTATTAATTTTAGTAAAATTAAATATAGTATTTTACTAAACCGTTAGCCTCTTGATCGCTGCCCCTTGGTTTTTCTCCAAGAAAACACAGTCTTTACCAATTTTTAACTGTTTAAGCACGTGAAATCGCTTAAATTTAGTAAAATTATTTGACATCATAACTAAAATACACTATAGTGTTGACTAAAATTCAAGGGCGTCAGTCTCGTTTTTTACTAAAGATAGTCGTGCGGGGCTATTTCCGTCAAAGGTGCCCGGCCATTGTTGTCGATAAAATAGCATTTATCTAGCTCGAATAGATAAATTGTAACCAAGGTTTAACGCCTCTTTTTTGCCGAAATCTTACTGAATAAGGAATCCTACCTATGCATCAACCTGCCTGGTATTCAAAAAATCTACGACGAATATTCTTCGATATGCACCTGCCGGACTGGACTGAGCCGGGGCAATCCGGCGGGCGGCTCGATGGCTTGCAAAATGTCGCCACGGCGTTTGATCCCAAAGCCATCGTCGCCGAGTTTGTACGCGCTCGAATTAATGTGGCGGTTATTTTTGCCAAATGCCAGTACGGCAACTTCTATTATAACACCCAAATTGGACATAAGCATCGGGGCTTGGGCAACCTGGATCTGTTGGGCGAAATTGTCGAAGAAGCCCATCGCCACAACATTCGCATTGTTGGTTACTACTCCAATATGTGGGACACCCAGATAGCTCGAACCCACCCGGAGTGGATGGCCCAAGATGCCAACGGCCAAAGTTCTTATGATCGCTGGCCTTCATTGTGTTTAAACAGCCCCTACCGCGACCTTGTGCATCAGCATCTTCATGAGATGTTTTCGCTGTATGATTTGGACGGCATCTGGAGCGACATCCTTAGCGACTTGCCCTGTTTTTGCCCCCGCTGCCAGGACCTCTACCGGCAAGCTACCGGCGAAGCCATGCCCCGTTCGCCTCAAAAAGACGGTTGGATCAAAATGGTGCGCTGGCAGCAGGAATATCTGGGCGATTATATCGCTTCCTGCCGCGAGGTCGTCAAAACGCTTAACCCGGATGCGGCCTTTGTCATAAACTTCTTTGGCACGCCTTACGCTAATCCCAGCCAGGGCCTTTCCTTTAAACACCTGCCGCTCTCCGATTTTGGTTCCAGCGAAGGCTACACCGAATGGCACGGCCTGCTGTTTCCCAGCTATGCTGCCCGCTATATGCGCGCCGGTATGCTGGATCGCCCCTTCGAGATTTTGACCGGCCGCTTTGTCCATACCTGGGATTTTACCGTGCGACCCTTAGCCCAGATGCGCTTCGAGGCCTTTAGCATCGTCGCCAATGGCGGAGCTGTTTGTGTCGATGACGAGCCTTACCATGATGGCCGAATGGAACCACTGGTCTTTGACCATCTGGAAAATATCTTTAGCGCGATCGAACAGCGAGAGCCTTACCTCCATGAGGCAGAGCCTATGCCCTACGCCGCCCTCTACCATTCTCAGAAAACGCGCGAAATCGATGAGGTGCTTAATCCGCCCTCTCCTCCCAAAAAGCTTTCGTTGGTTCCCAAAAGCAACGTCAACGCCTCTGCTGCCGACCTGCTTCCTTCATTAATGGGATCTTTCAAAGCTTTAATCGAAGCGCATTTACCAGTTCAGATGGTCGATGAACGCCCGGAAAGTTTGGCAACGCTGCCCCGTTATCGAATAGTTTATCTGCCTAATATCCTAACCCTGTCAGAGGTGGAAGCCGATACCCTTCGCCAGTTTGTCCACAACGGCGGCGGTCTGGTGGCAACGGGAGCGACCTCCCTTTATGACGCTATGGGGCAGTTGCGCGATAACTTCCTGCTGGCCGATCTCTTTGGTGTTGATGCCGGCCCCCGTGGCGATTACACCTTTCCCTACTTCGAATTTGCCCCAGGACCGTTAACGACAGGCTTGACCGGTCGGCCTTTACCCCATTACACAGCTATGTGGCACGTCTGTCCCAATACCGATGCTATAAAGATTGCTGCCACTCGCCGCAACCCTCTCATTGAAACTTGCGGAGAACTCTATTATCACAACAATCAACCCTCCCCCGGCCCCGACACCCACGAGCCGGCCATCGTCTATCGCGAAGTGGGGCAAGGGCGGGTGGTTTATTGCGCCGGTTTGCCCGAAAGCAACTACGCCCGGCTGGGGCACAGCCCCTACCGTCACTTGATTGCCAATATGATCCGCTGGGCGGCTCAGGCCGAGCCACCGGTTCAAGTTGAAGGTTGGCTCAACACAGAGATTGTTCCCACCCGACTGGCAGATGATCTCATCGTCCATCTGATCACCGGTCTGCCCCAACGCGCTGTCCGCTTTGGGTTTTATCACACCGCCGACTCAATCGAAGAACAAGCCCGCTTATCCAATATCCGGCTCCGTATTCCGACCACAACCACTCGGGCTTGGCGTGTTCCCCACAACGAGGAACTCCCCATCGAGCGCAGCGGTTCAGCCGCTTGGATAACCCTACCCAGCGTCGGCGATTGGGAAACGGTTCAACTCATAGACGCTGTTAAGTAGTTGAAGGGAGGAGAAAGCGTATCACACACAATTTGGTATGTTGGCCCTAATGGTGTTTTAACTTTTCTACTTAGTCCAATGGAGGAAATAAGTGTCTCAAAGAATGATCAAATTCATGAGTATTTCAATAGTAATGGTGATAGGGTATTTTTTAGCGGCCTGTGGCGCTAGCCCCACGGCGGCCCCCGCCGAACCGGTTCAAGAAGAAGCAGCGACGACAGAAGAACCCGCCGCCGAAGCAGATCCGGCAGAAGCAGTATCAGAAGAAGAAGTAACCTTGACCTTTGTTTTTTGGGAATGGGGCCCTGATGCCCGCCTTGAGTGGGAAGGAATCAGTGAGGGTTTTACCAAAGAAAATCCTCACATTAAAGTTGAGTTACTGGCCGTCCAAGGGCCAAATTGGGGCAGTTACCTGGAAGGAGTTGCAACCTTGATCGCCGGCGGTGAACACCCTGATATTATGCTGGTGGCAACCGAAGGTGTTCAATTTCTGGTGCAACAAGATTTAATTCTGCCTCTGGACGATTTCATTGCGCAAGACCAAGCCGAGGTTGACGACTTTAAAGATGATATTGCCCCGGTCATGTACAATGCCTTTAATGTCGATGGCAAACAGTATATGTTCCCCTACGCTTGGAATAATATGGTGATATACTACAATACCGATCGCCTTGCAGAAGCCGGTTTGGAGCCTCCTTCCGCCGACTGGACCCGTGATGAATTTTTAGAAATGGCAAAAGCGCTAACCGTAGATGAAGATGGCGACGGCACCCCTGAAAAGTACGGCTACGCCTGGAGCAACGGCGAGTTGTTCCCTTCGGCCATGCCCTGGATTTTTGCCAACAACAGCAATATCCTAACCGATGATTACTGCTCCGTCCAGGTTACGGACCCTGACGTTATTGAAGCCCTACAGTTTATGCACGATCTGCTCTATGTGCACAAAGTTGCCCCGGAACCGATTGGCTTTGGCGATTTGTTCAATTTATTCCAAACCGGCGACGTGGCCATGTTTGGTGCCGGTCGCTGGCCGCTGACTACGCTTGTCCCGGCCGGATTTGAAGCGTTCAATATTCAATATTGGCCCGGCAACCCGCAACGCAAAACGGAGTTTGGTATTGCAGGCTTCCCCATTTTACAAGTTTCCGAACACCCTGAGGCAGCCTGGAAACTGGTTAAACATTTGACCCGGGTTGATGTGCAGGAAAAAATGATTGGTACTGAGGACTCCCTACCCTCCAATATTCCGGCCCGGCGTAGTGTCGCTGCCCAAATGGAGAACTTCCCTCCGGAAAATGCCGAAGTTTTCTACAGCGCTTTGGATGACAACGCCGAGTTAGTCCCTGCTCCCGTCCGCTTTAATGAGATGGAGAGCATCTTCCTCCGCTATACCAGCCTCATCTTTGCCGACGAGATGGGCGTCGAAGAAGCCATGGCAGCCGCCCAGGCCGAGTTGGAAAGTGTAGTGTCTTGTAATTAGTTAAGCCTAGAGGGGCAACAAAGCTTGCTTTGTTCCCTGACCCCGCTGCTGCCTACCCCCCCTCTCTCGATTCGGGAGAGGGGTTGGGGGTGAGGGCTAAAGTACCGAATGAACTCCTTGATAGTACGCCATTCGTGGCGCAAAAAATCTTTTGCCGTTAGGCAAATCCCGGTTCATTACGATACAATCGAGGAATAAACATGGCGAAAATAGAGCAAATATCGATGACAACACCAACTCTAATCCCACCCAAACGCACAGCAATGAGTGCCCAAAAGCGACGCGAAGCCATAACTGCCTATCTGTTTTTGCTGCCGACCATCATCGGCTTTATGCTCTTTGTTTTAGGCCCGATGTTGGGAGCTATCGGTTTGAGTTTTTTTGATTGGAACCTCTTGTCGACCCCGGAATTTTCAGGAACGGCTAACTATCAGGCTTTACTGCACGATATCCGGCTGGGAACGATATTTCTCAGCACCCTCAAAATCGCCTTTTCAACCGTTTTTCTGAACGTGCTTTTGGGCCTATGTTTTGCTGTGCTGCTCGAACAGAAGATGCCGAACCTGTTCCGTCAGTTTTTCCGACTGAGCTATTTCTTCCCTTTTGTCGTCTCTGTTTCAGCCGTGGCCCTCATCTGGACGTTTCTTATGAACAAAGACCTGGGCATCATCAACTACTACTTGGGCCTGATTGGCATCGAGCGCATTGGCTGGCTAAGCTCCAGCCGGTGGGCACCCGTTTCCGTGGTAATTATTGCCGTCTGGAAAAGTTTAGGCTTTAACGTGCTGGTTTTCCTGGGCGGGCTGCAAACCATTCCCAAGGATCTGTACGATGCTGCCGAGGTGGACGGTGCCGGAGGCTGGAGCCAATTCCGGCACATTACCCTCCCCCTGCTCTCACCGACCACCTTTTTCCTGATTGTCATTAACCTTATCAACGCCTTTCAAATCTTTGCCGAACCCTATATCCTGACGCAGGGCGGCCCCGGCGACGCTTCCCGGCCTATCGTCATGTACATTTACGAGCAAGGCTTTCGCTTCTTCAACCTGGGCTATGCCTCGACCGTGGCACTTGTACTTTTCGTCATCATCTTGCTCCTGACGCTGCTTCAGTTTAAGTTGAGCGAGCGCTGGACGTTTTATCAATAGGTCTATCAACAAAGGTCTACCCTATGAGCAACCTCGTAAACACCCGTCAGACATTTGTCCGCTTGCACAAAATGTACTCGTGGAAAACGGTGGTCATCATCCTTATTTTGCTGGTCGGCGCGTTGTTGATGATTGCGCCCTTTGTGTGGATTACCCAGGCCGCCTTTGCCGGCTCGGATACCCAGGTTTACCAACTGCCGCCCCGGCTGTGGCCCCTTGAGCCGACGCTAGATAACTTTCCCGATGTTTTTAGGCAGGTGCCGTTTGCGTTGTTTATTCTAAACAGTCTAAAAGTAGCCGGGCTTATTACCATCGGCCAACTTATCACCTGCTCGACCGCGGCCTATGCCTTCGCCCGGCTCGATTTTCCGGGTAAGAATATCCTCTTTATCCTGCTGCTCTCTGCAATGATGATCCCCTTGCAAGTGACCATCGTGCCGCTGTTTATCCTAATGCGCCGTCTCGATCTCTACAATACCCATTGGTCACTGATCCTGCCGCCACTGGTTAGCCCCTTTGGCGTTTTTCTGCTGCGCCAATACTTTTCAACCATCCCCCGCGAGTTGGAGGATGCAGCACGCATTGATGGGGCCAACGCCTTTACCATCTTTTGGCGGATTATTCTGCCCCTGGCCCGCCCGGCCTTGACGACTCTAGGCATCCTGGCTTTTGTCTTTTGGTGGAACGATTTTCTGGTGCCGCTGATTATGATCAATAAATCGGAACTCCAAACCTTACCGGTCGGATTGATCTTGCTGCGGGGACGGTTCGCTACCGGCTCGTTAGGGACACTGGCCGCCGGG